>JAFZWH010000114.1 GCA_017617415.1 Victivallales bacterium
CTCACCTCTCACCTCTCACCTCTCACCTTTATATAAGGATGCCCACCTACTGCAATCCACTGCCCCTGCCCGACATCCCCTGCCGGGTGCTTAAAGATCCCGCAGAACCAGATTTTCGGGAGGTCTCCGACCCGGAAGTGCTCTACGATGGCGGTGTATGGTATATTTACCCTTCTGGCGGCCAGGCATACGTCTCCCATGACCTGGCGCATTGGGAATATCATCCCATCGACATCGACTGCGAACTGGGCTATGCCCCCTCCGCCTGCCGTTGCGGCAACCGTATCCTGTTGACCGCCAGCATGCTCGGTGCCCATAGCCCCGCCTCCATCTGGAGCGCCCCCACGCCATTGGGCCCCTTCACCACGCTCGGCACGCCAGTGGACCGCCATGGCAAGCCCCTGGAGCTCTTCTATGACCCCGCGCTCTTCTGCGACGATGACGGACGGCTCTATCTCTACTGGGGATACGCCACGGGCTCCGAGGGAAACATCTACGGCGCGGAGATGGATCCCGCCAACCCCATCCAGGCCATCAGCGACGTCCAGACGCTCGTCCAATACAACGGCAAAAACTGGTGGGAGCACTACGGCGAACACCACGAGCACTCTGGCTATGGCTGGGACGAGGGCATCTCGATGTTCAAGCACAACGGAGAGTACTATCTCCAATATGCATCGGACGGCACCGTCTTCCGCAATTACTGCGCCTCCTGTTTCCGCTCCACGGTCTCTCCGCTGGGTCCCTTCACCCCGCCTGCGAAGCCAATGCTCCACTCGCCGAACGGCATTGTAACCGGAACCGGCCACGGCGGAATGGCCAACGGCCCCGACGGCTCCGTCTGGCAATTCTACACCTGCCGCATCGCCCGCACCCACGTCTTCGAGCGACGCGTCGGGATGGACCGCGTGGAGTTTGACGCCAACGGCGAACCAAGCGTCCGCGTGACCTCCACTCCGCAATCCGTTTCGCAAGGCGACCTCGGACTGCTGCCCGTCTCCGAGAACAAGCCCACCGAGACCTCCAGCGCACAGCCCTTTGCCGAAGGACGCATGGCTGTGGACGCCTGCACCCACACCTGCTGGGCGCCCGCTTCTGACGACCCCACGCCCGCCCTCACCGTGGACCTCGCCGAATCCTTCGAGGTCTCCGCACTGCGCATTATCTGGGCTGAATTTGGTCTGAACTACAGTACTGGCCACACGCCTGAACCAGTACGCTTCCAAGTCCGCTTCTTGGACGAAGATCGCCACGAAATCCCCAACGCCACCCTGGACGCCTTGGACAACGCCATCGACCACAACATCGAGTTCCGCACTTTCGCGCCCGTGAAGGCCCGCTACGTCACCCTTTCCTTCGACCAGACCAACGCGCGGCTGCGCCACGGCGTCACCGACTTCACTCTCTTCGCCAAGCCGAACTGACCATGCCCAACGAGATTCCCATCCATCGTCTGGGCACTCTCGCCCTGGACATCGTCGAGGCCAATCCCATCGTCTTCCACGGCGAACTCTGGCTGATGGAGTATATTCGCAACCGAGACAGCGGCGCGGACTGGAACACGGGCAAGGACTCTTACTTCCGTTTCCGCAGCCTTACGGACATCCATCGATTCAGCGCGCCCTTCGGACACGGCCTTCACATGGGCAACGCCTTCACCGCGCCAGACGGCCGCATTGTCGTCACCGCCGTCGAAGGCTGGGGCAAGGGACGCTTCTACCAACTGGAGTCCACCGACATGGAACATTGGAGCGAACCGCGCGTCATACTGGAGAATCCAGCGTGGGAGGGCTACAACACCACGGTCTGCCAAGCGGACGGGCGGTTCGTGATGGCCTTCGAGTTGGGCAAACCAGAGGAACTGGTGAAAACTCCCTTCACAATGTTCTTCGCGGAATCCAGCGACCTGCGGGAATGGCGCCTCATTCCGGGGGCGGTTTTCGGGCAAGACCGTTACACTGGGGCGCCGACGCTGCGCTGGCACGACGGCTTCTTCTACTTCTTCCACTTGGAGGGCAGTTACGAGGAGGGCTTCGCCACCGTCGTCGCACGCTCCCGTGACCTGCGCTCGTGGGAATGGGGGCGTCGCCCCGTCCTGGAGCGCAGTCGTGACGACCGTGAAATCCTGCCGGCGGCCGCCCAGGACTTCGCCCCCGAACAACTCTTCAAAATCGCCACGGCGGTGAACATCAACGCCTCCGACCTCGACTTATGCGAATTCGACGGAAGACTCCGAATGTGCTATAGCTGGGGAAACCAGCGTGGCATCGAATTCCTCGCACTCGCCGAGGCCGAATGTACCGAACAAGAGTTCTGCAAGAGTTTTTTCAACTGACCTATGCGTAAGCACATCACCGAATTGTCTGGCCTCGTCAATGGCCATTTGCTGTTGGATTTCCAGAAAGCCGCATACGCGCAATTGGAACTGGAACTGGACGGTCGTACACAAGACCTGGCGGAAGTCGTCATCGCCGAATACGCCAAAGATGACCAAGTGGTGCATGTGCCAGGTTGGCGTACCTTCAAGATTAACGACATCCGCCTCAGTCCAGACCAAAAGCTCTATCGCTTCCATATTCCAGAGCACCGCGGGGCATACGGCGCCTTCCCGCACATCGAGACCCCGCCGGAGTTCGGTGGCGAAATCGCGGTCTTCCGCTATGTGGAAATCAACCATTACTACGGTCCCGCCAAAGTCCGCCGCATTGAGTTCTACAACGACGCGCCAGAAGATGCTGCGCATTTCGAGTCCTCCGACAAAAAACTCAATCAAATTTGGGAATTCTGCAAATATTCTCTCTTGGCGACCTCCATCTTCCCCTGCTATGTGGACGGCGAACGCGAACGGATGCCCTACGAGGGAGACACCTATATCGCCCAACTCGGACACTTCTGTTGTGGCGCCGACTACTCCATCGCCGAACACACCATCGACCACTTCATGGCCAATGGAAAGCACACCTGGCCCACCGAATGGCTCCTCCTCACCCCCTTGCTGGCAAGAGATTATTGGCTCTACTCCGGAAACCAAAAGGCGCTGGAACGATGGATGCCAGAACTGCCCGCCAAGACGCTCCCGCATTTGTTGCGGGAAGACGGACTTCTCGTCCCCAAAGGCAAAATCCGTGACATCATCGACTGGCCCGAAGAGGACCGTGACAACTATGAGTTCGGTGAAACCAACTTCGTCCCCAACGCCTATCGATACGAAGCCCTGAAAACCTTGTCAGAAATGGCAGAAAATAACAATTATAATATTGAAAGTAAACAACTTATGAGTATAATAAGAAGAACTATGTTCAAAAATGGTCTTTTTGTGGACAATCCCGACTCCGCCCATACCAGCCTCCACACTGCGCTCTTCGCATTGCGCTTCGGGCTTCTGGAACCCGTCGAAATTCCCGCGCACCAGGCCATCCTGCGCGAACGTGGCATGGCCTGCAGTGTCTATGCCGCGCAATATCTCTTGGAAAGTTGTTTCATGACTGGACTAGATGAACTTGGGATTCAACTCCTCACCAATGACGGCCCTCGTTCCTGGTTCAACATGATGCGCGAAGGTTCCACCATCTCGATGGAGGCGTGGGGCGAATTTGACAAGCCGCATCAAGACTGGTCCCATCCTTGGGGTGCCGCACCTGCGAACATCATCCCGCGCTTTGTGGTCGGCGTGCGCCCGACCGCGCCGGGCTTTGTACGTTTTGTGGTCAAGCCCTCGCCTGCCGCGCCAGAGCGCTTCGTTTTCCGCCAACCCACCCCTTGGGGTGCCATTGAAATTCGCAAGGACTCGACTGACCTGAAGGTTTCTCTGAGCGGAACAGAACGTCAACTCCATCAAGAAGCACCTGGCGAATTCACCGTAAGTCCGGGTAGCCAACCACTGCTGTCGGATGCCATATTAGCCCGGTGACAATTATAAATTGGATCACCTTTTTGAAAAACACTGAGGGATAGAAATAAACGCAGAGTTTTCTATTTATTCCTTCGCTTTGTTCCGCAAGAGGGTACCTAACGGCAGAGTTTTCGTTTTGACTTTCCCCCAAGGGTTATAGCGCCCTTTTCGGGCGCAGGATTCTGGTGGTGCCTGCCCCCGCCAGCTGCATGCCTTTCAGGCACTTGCAGGCGGTTAAGCATGGTCGCGCACTTGCGTGCGCTCGCCGTTTCGCGGCTGAAAAGCCTTGATTAGGTACCCTGTTGGGAACTTAGCCTATTCCTTAATCCATCGGGTGTAGGTAGCATAATGACTATACCCTTTATTTGCGGCAAACTACCAACGCCGTATTGGATCCGCCGAAGGCAAGCGAGGTTGAGAGCGCATATTGTGCATCAATATTCGTATCCTCGATTAGCGGCGGAATCGTCAGTTCTGACGCAAGTTGTGAAAAGCCGTGGCTACGAACCGCCACGCCTGACCTCAACATCAACGCCGTGAAGACGAACTCCAGTGCGCCGGCGGCACCCAGGGTATGGCCAGTAAGACCCTTGGTGGAGTGGTAGTGCAATGTCTCGCCAAAGACCCTGGCGAGAGTCTGCCCCTCAACGCGGTCATTTGCCTCGGTTCCTGTGCCATGGGCATTCACGAAGCCAATTTGCGAAGGCTCAATATTCGCCTCGCGCAACGCATCACGGATTGCCTTTTCCAGATAATCTCCCGAAGGCAATGGCTGGGTAATATGGCTGGCGTCCGCACTTTTGCCGTAACCGCAGAGCGCAATGTCCGAAGGATGCGTTGCCAGCAGAGGCGAATCCTCGCGCACCAATACAACGACGGCCGCGCCCTCGCCAAGATTCAGCCCTGACCGCATGGCATCAAAGGGACGGCATGGCGTGGGACTACAGACGCCCAGCGCATGGAAGCCGTCCAGTGGCCCCGTCTCCAGCGAATCGGTGCCTGCCGCAATGACCAGGTCGCACTGCCCTGCCAGTAGCCAGAGTCGGGCGATGCCCAAGGCGTCCGCGCTGGAGGTGCATGCATTGGAGACGGTCAGTGCGGGTCCTGTCAAAGAATAATTTCGCTTCAGCCATTCGGCAGGCGAGGCATCGACATAGTTTCGGTAGGGCGTGGGGTCATCAATGGCCTCGCCCGTACGCAATTTTGCGCAGAAGTCCAGGTCGTGCAATTGGCAGAGAACCGTGCTGCCGACACAGACGCCGATACGGAGTCCCTCGCGCGACTCCGGCGTGTCCAGTTGCGCCTCGCGCAACGCCTCCTCCACCGCCATCTCCAGCCATTGAATCGCATTCCCACCAGCACGCGAGGGATTTCCTGGGTGCGGAACCTCGAAGACTGGCACCTTCAGTGTCGAGGCAAAGCGCGTCACGGGATGCGGCGCAACCCGTTGTTCACGAAGCTGCTTCGCGGTGGCGTCCAGCCCCACGCCCAAGGCGGAGACCGCGCCCATACCAATAACACGCACTTCTTTCAAAAAGGTGAGAGGTAAGAGGTGGAAGGTGAATGGGGGCAGCGCCACGCCGACCGAAATGCGTAGCGTCGGCGCCGGGAGTCAGCCCTTCTGGTCTTCGGGGAAATTGCGCACGAAGTCCGCGAGGGTCTTGAAATTCACGAAGAGTTCCTTTCGTTTCTCAAAAGCCTTCTGCGGAATATGATACGTGCGCTGGATGAAAACGACCAGCTCCACGGCGTCCAAGGAGTCCAGTCCCAGACGGGACTCTTTTCCGAAGAGCGGCTCATCGTCGGTGATTTCCTCGGGCTTCATACTCTCGATATTCAGCCACTCGAAGACTTGCGCCTTGAACTGCGGATTGAATTCTTCAGAGGTCATGGTATCAAATTAAGGAGTTAATGTGGTCTCTTCGACATTGAGCTGAAAGGCCTCGATGCCCTCGTGGCGTCCCTCGCCAGCCCGCAAGGCACGGACGGCTTTCATCAACGGCGCGGCCTGGTCATCCGGCACTACCGCCACGATGGCGCTATTGGCCCCAGGCCACACGCCATTGTCCAGCCGAGCACCGGCCATCTCGCCCACGCCGAGCAGCCGCGGCCACTGGGTGTAGCTCTTCACGCCCTGCGCCTTGAGCAGCGCCTGGACCTCCTCCTCGATGGAGATGTTATACACGATGAAGATGAATTTCATTGGCCGCCTCAGGCGTTCTTGGGTTTGAGAACAAAGGAGTAGATGGTGGGAATCATCGCCAGAGTGACGAACATGGCGATCATCAGTCCGCCGATGATGGTGGTGGCCAGCGGACTCCACAACTCGCTGCCAGTGTTGTTGGAGAGCGCCATCGGGAGCATTCCGCAGCAGGTGGTCAGCGTGGTCATCATCACCGGACGCAGACGCTGACGGCCGGCGTTGGTGACCGCGCTATGGACGTCCTGCCCGCGGGCGATGAGCAGGTTGATGTAGTCCACCAGCACGATGGCGTTGTTCACCACGGTGCCTACTAGCATAATCAACCCGATGAAGGAGAACATGTTGAGGGTATAACCAGCAGCCAGCAGCGCAAACACTGCACCGGCGAAGGCGAAGGGGATGGAGAACATCACCACGAAGGGCGCGGTGTGCGACTCAAACTCGGCGGCCATCACCATATACACCAGCACAATGCCCAGAACCAGCATCAGCGTGAGGTCGCTGAAGGACTTGCCCTGTTCCTCGACCTGTCCCGTGTAGGCCAGCGAGACGCCCTGCGGCAGCGAGATGTTGTCCGCTATCGACTTCTTGAGGTCGCTGAAGACCTCGCCCAGCGACCGGTCATACACATCCATCTGAAGATAAACCACGCGCTCCTGCCCGACACGCGAAATGGAGAGCGGGCCGAGCGCCTCGTGGATGGTTGCCACCGCGTCCAGCCGGATGCGTTTGCCATTCACGGTGATTTCGGAGTTCTGGAGGTCGTTGATGGAGCGTCGCTCCTCCTCCCCCAACTGCAAGAAGATGTCGTATTCGTTCTCGCTCTGGCGATATTTGCTGGCGGTGCTGCCGTAGAAGAGAGTCCGGATGGAGGAGACGATGGAGTTCACGCTGACATTCAGCGCGGCGGCGGCATCGCGGTCAATCTCGATGACCAGTTCGCGGTTCCCGCTGTCGAAGGTGACCGTGGGGTCTTTGCAGCCCGGAATATCGAGGGCGAGTTGACGGATGCGATTCGCGATGCCCAGCGTGGTGTTCAGGTCATAGCCGAGTACATTGACGATGATGGGCTTCTCGTTGGAGCCACCCAAAATCATCGACATCAGCCGGTTGGAGGTGGAGAGGAAGACCCGGTCCAGTTCCGGCCAGGTGCGCAGTTCGGAGAGCACCGCGTCGCCCAGTTCCGCAGAGCTGTACGGGCGCAGTTCGCGCTTGAGCAATTTGATGTTGATGCGGCCGATGTGCGAGCCGGCGCTGCGGCCCCACGAGGAACTACCAGCGCGCCAGTTGTTGAAACGGATGCCCGTCGTGCGCGGAGTCCCATCGTCGTCCGGCGCGACGGATTGGCCGACATATTTGCCCTCCAGGAGTTCCTTCTCCTTGGCATAGACCAGCTTGGTGATACGACGCGCCATTGCGGCGGTGAGTTCGGAGCGGGTGGAGACAGGCAACTGGAACTGGATCTCCATCTCGCCCAGGTCCTGGTCAGGCGTGAACTCCGTGCCCACGAAGGGAATCGCCAGAATGGCCAGAGCAATCACCACGGCACCGCAAATCAGCACGAAGTAGCGGTGCTTCAGGCAATGACCCAGGAACCACCCGTAGGCTTTTTCCACCGCCAGGAAGAGATTCTCGCTCCAGGCATACAGCCGAGCACCCAAACCCGGGCAAGAATGCCCGGGCACGGAACTACCCGCGCAAGAACCGCCGGGCACGGAACTACCCGCGCAAGAACCGCCAGGCACGGAACCATCAGTTGCCGGCGCCCGCTTGAGGAGGCGGCTGGCCAGCATCGGCGTGAGGAGCAGCGCACAGACCATGCTGGCCAGAAGCGTCGCGGTGACCAGTCCGCCCAACTGCTTGAACATAATGCCGGTGGCGCCCTGCACGAAGACCAGCGGAAGGAAGACGCAGATGGTCGTGGCAGTCGAGGCGACCAGCGAGAGACCGACTTCGCCGGCGGCGAACATCGCTGCCTCCTTCACCCGCACGCCGCGGGCGATGTGGCTGGTGATGTTCTCCAGCACCACGATCGCGTTGTCCACGACCATTCCGACCGCGATGGAGAGCGCGGAGAGGCTGATCATGTTGATGGTCCACCCCATGAAGTACATGAAGCAGAAGGCGATGATCATCGAGAAGGGGATGGTCAGGGCAATCACCAGCGAGGAGCGGAGGCTACGCAGGAAGAAGAAACTGACCAGAATCACGAAGAGTCCGCCCCACAGCACCGTGCTGCGGACATTCCGGATGGAGTTGCTGATGAAATCCGAGGAGTCGTTGATGACATAGAACTCGATGTCCTGCGGAATCTGGCTCTTGAGGTTCTTCAACTCCGCCAAGACGTCCGCGCAGACCTTTACAGTGTTGGCGCCGGTGCGCTTCTGGACCACCATCATCATGCCGTCGCGCCCCATGGTCTCGACATACTGGGAGATTTCCTCGAAGCCGTCGGAGACTTCCGCGAAATCCTTGATGCGCAAAAGTTTCCCCTGATTGCGCAACACCGGAATCTCGCGGACCTGCATCGGGTCGTCGAACTCGCCCAGCACCCGGATGGTGTATTCCGTGCGGCTGATTTTGAGCGAACCCGCCGGCAGGGTGCGGTTCTCGTTGGCGATGGCCTTCGTGATGTCGTCCAGCGTCAAACCGTAGCCGGAAAGTTTCTCGCGGGAAAGAGTGATGTTGATTTGGCGCTGGAGGCCGCCGAAGGCATTCACCGCGCCGACACCCTCGATGCGCTGAAGCGGCTGCGCCACCTCGTCGTCGATGATGTCATAGAGTTTCTCGATGGACTCCTTGGCGGTCACGCCAATCAGGAGAATCGGCATGTCCGCGGAGTCGAACTTGAAGATGGTGGGCGTATCCGCGTCGTCCGGCAGGGAGTCTTTTGCCATATCGACTTTGCTTCGCACATCGTTGGAGGCCTCGTCGATGTTGGTACCCCAGGTGAAGGTGCAGGAGATGTTGGAGACGCCCTCGCGTGTCGTTGAGCGGATTTCATCCAGGTTGGAGACGGAGCCGAGGCGCTTCTCCAAAACGCGGGTGACCTTGCTCTCCACATCCTCCGAAGAGGCACCCTCCCAGGTGGTCATCACCGTCACACGGGTCGGCTCAATCTCCGGCGTGAGATCCACGCCGAGCTTGCTGAAGCAAATCACGCCCAGCACCAGCACCATGATGAAGAGCATGCTGGTGGCAATCGGCCGGGTGACTCCGAATTCCGGTAGTTTCATATATGTAACTTATTTATAATAAAGATATTACATCAAATCACATGGATTCTGGCTGGACTCGCCGTATCTTCGAGCCGTCGGTGAGGCGGTGCTGCCCTTGCACCACGATTTCATCGCCGACCTGGAGTCCCTCCAGAACCTCCACGAGACCACGGAAGGTGGTCCCTAGTTTCACGGGCACGGCCTCTACGATATCACCGTGGCAAACATAGACCAGATTGCGCTCAAGATTGCGCACTGGCAGCGAGATGTCGATAGCCACCACGTTCTTTCGCTCTTCCAGAAGGACAGCGACGGATGCATAGAGCCCGGGGCGCAGCAGGAAGGTCCCAGTCGCCTCGTCTCGTTCGTTCTCCACGCGGAACTCGACCTGGGCGGTGCGGGTGACGGTGTCCACCGTGGGGTAGATTTTCTCGACCACGCAGTCGATTTCCCGCCCGGGCAGCGCGGGCGTGGTAAGAGTCGCGTGGGTCTTGCCGGGCAGGACACGGGAAAGATGGTTAACCGGCACCGCGACCACGACTTTGACCATGGCCATCGAGACGATGGTGACAATTGGCGTGGAACTGGAAAGCATTACTCCGGGATCCACCAGTTTGGCGCTGACGACCCCTCGCATCGGCGAGTAGATTTTGGTCTCGGCGAGGTTGAGTTCGGCGGTCTCCAAACTGGCCTGCGCCTGCGTGTAACTGGCCTCGGCCTGCTGGATGGCGGCTTCCGCCGAGGCGATTTTCGCCAAAGCGCCCTGCTCGTCGGCTTTGGCTTGGTCCAACTGTGCCTGAGCCTGAGCCAGCGCGGTGTTGGCCTGGTCGAGGCTCTGCTGCGTACCTGCGTTCCCCGCGACCAGTCCCGCCATGCGCTTCTGCTCGCGCACCTTGTCCTCGTAGTTCGCCTGAGCGTTCTGCGTAGCGGCCAGGTTACTGGCGTATTTGGCTTTCTCCTCCTCCAGCTCCGCCTTCGCGACTGCCCGCGCGGCCTCCGCCGATGCCACATGCGCCTTCGCGCTGTCCAACTGCGCGACGTATTCGCGGTCGTCCAACTGCGCAATCAACTGCCCCTCCTGGACCACGACGCCCTCCTCGACCGCCGTGCCGTCATCCAGCGCCAATTTCAGCAGCCGTCCGGTGACTTTTGGCTGAATCTGTACGGTCTGAAGCGCCTCGATGTCCCCGTTGAAAGTCAGCACGGTCTTGAGGTCCGCCGTGGTGACGGTTGCGGTGCTCACAGTCACCGCGTCATCTCGCGCTCCACGCGCCTCCTTCTGCTTTTCCTGCTGGCGCGCCGAATACCACTTTGCGCCATAGCCGGCGCCGCCCAGGATGACGGCCACGAGGAGGAGCGTGAGACCAAGTGACAATTTATTGGTCTTCAATTGGTTGGGTGTCTCTTCCATAGGGGCGTGGACTTAAGGTGAAGAATGAATTCTCCGGATTCTCCGGTTGCCTACTCCGCCGACGGCGGAATGAGGTTCATGGCGGTGGCGGCGTTGAGCACCTCAAGATTGAGGAGCACCTGCACGTATGCGTTGGAGCGCGCCAGCGCGGTGTTGGTCAGGTCGGTCTGCACTTCATTGAGGCGGGTGATGGTGGCGGTGCCGCCATCGTACTCCTCCTTCACCAGGTCGCGGATGCGAGTCGCGATTTCCAGAAGCTCGTTCTGCATCACGAGCTGTCTCCTTGCGCCATCGACGATGATGTATGCCTCGCGGACTCGCGCGTCCACCTCCAGTTCCACGCTGGCAAGAGTCCTCTCGGCGGCGACGAGACGCGCCTTGGCGGCCTCGATGTTGGCCTCGGTGGTGAAGCCGCTGAAGAGGTTCCAGGTCGCCTGCACGCCGAAGGAGATGCCACGGTCGTGATGGCGGTTGAAGTGCGCCTGATGATTGCGCTGGAAATAGAAGTCGTAGAAGGCGCTGATCTGCGGCCACCACTCCGTTTTGGTGAGCGCCAGACCCGCCTCCGCCGAACGCACCGCGTTCCGGGCATTGATGAGGTCCGGCCTGTGCGCCTTGGCATACTCCAGGAGCGTCTCCAGTTCGCCGATGTCGCCCTTCTCGGCAAAGTCCGTTTCCGGCGGAACCAGCTCGATGCATTCCCAGATGGCCGGCTGTTGGATGACCAGTAGCTGCCCGAGCGCCACGCAGGCATTGCGCCAGGTACGCTGTGCCTGGATGAAATTGACTTCGGCGGAACCCACCTGATACTGGAAATTCAGCACCTCGCTGAGTTTGGAGGTCCCCAGCTCCTGGCGCTTCTTCGCGTCGCTCTCCAGCTGGCGGTTGAACTCCGCGTCCTGCAGGGCGATCTCCATCGAGTTCTGCGCCTGGAGCACGAGATAGAAGGCATTGGCGACCTGCTGGAGAAGCTGACGGCGCGCGTCGTCGCACTCTGAAATCGCCGTCTCCTCCGCGATTTCGGCGGTGGACATCCGGAAGTGCCGTGCGCCACCGTCGAAAACCAGCCATCCGATGGAGAGTCCCGTCCGATACTGCGTGGTGTTATCAAAGTCGCGCTCCGGACGCGCGGTGGGATAGTCCCGCAGACGCGTCATGCTGCCAGTGACGTCCACGGAGGGATAGTAGGTGGCTTCAACCTGCTGGACCACGGCCGCGGCGGCCGCGATGTTCGCTCGGGCGATCGCCAGCGTGGGATTCTGCTCCAGGGCGATCTGTCTGGCCTTCTCCAGAGTGAGCTGGATTTTCTCCGCCGCAGACGCCATCGTTGCCACGCAGACCACAAGAACCAGCAATAAAAGACGTTTCTTCATGATTGGGTAGAAAAACCGGATAAGGGAATTTGTAAACTCGCCCGACATTGGTGCAAGTCGATAATATAGCCTAACATACAACGACGATTCCGCAATATTATTGTGTGCCAACGAAAAAAGTCCCCTGAAACGCAAATGCGAAAGAGGTAATTGCTCAACTTAGTGCAATTGCCTCTAAAGCACGGAAATCAGCAATCCGGCAACAATGCAACAGAGTCCGACAATCTTACGAGGCAACGCCTTTTCATGCAGGAAGAACACCCCGGCAAGGAAGCCCACGGGCAGACCGAGCTGGCGGAAGGCGAAGACCATCGAGGCATTGGTGGCCTTGGTGTAGGCAATCAGCACGAGGCTGTAGCAGAGCGCGTCGAAGAAGCCCGCCACCAGCGGTGTCCACGTCTTTCCGAAGAGTTCCTTGAAGACCTTGCGTTCGGAAGGATTGCAGGCCACGATCACACCATTGCCAAGTACCAGGCCAATCTCCACCAGGCAGAAATACGCGCAGGCGGGCACCAGCCCCCAAGTCAAGGTGCCGGAGTCTTTGACCAGATTGGTCGCGGCGTTGTCGAAGCCGGTGTAGAGGCAGGTGCCCGTCGCGCCGACCACCGCCCAGAACCACAATTCCCAAGCCGGACGGGCCTCCGCATTGTCCTTGCCCTTGGTCCGCGAGGCCATGCAGAGGCATCCGAAGAAGAGGACCGCCATCCCGACCAGCGCCCAAAGGCCTGGCCGCTCCCGCCCTAACGGCAGGAAAAACGACCCGATTGCCAGCATCACTACTGGAAGCGCACGCGCCAGCGGATAGAAGAGCGAGAAGTCGAAATACCGATAGCCGTGGGCGAGGGAGGCCACGTAGAGCAGCTCGCCCACGACGCTTCCGCCGAGAAAGGCCCAGAATTTCCATGAAAGGCCCAGTTTCGAGAGCGGGCACAGCAAATAGAAGGGACTCATGCAGAGCAGTGCGCTGCAACTAATCAGCAGGCAGAAGGCAAGCGATGGCTTATGCTCCTTGAGCAGCAGGTTCCATCCGGCGTGAAGAAACACCGAAACCAAAATCAGGAGGAAGGCAGTTAATGTCATATCGTTAATTTTCTATTACAGGCGGAACGAAAGCAATTTCATCGCGCAATCCATTGCGCCATCTGGACAAGGGACTGCTCCTGAAGTGGAGCCAAGTCATCAGGGATGCCATCAGGGATGCTCGTCTCCAGGGAGACCACGCCCTCGTAGCCGATTTCACGCAGAGCCGCGCGGAAAGCCATCCAGTCGCCCTTGCCAGTAAAGGGAATCCAGTGGAAGTCACCCTCGCCATTGTTGTCGTGGACATGCAGGCAGACCAGATGGTCCCGGCCAATCTGCCGCACGGCAACGGCGGGCTGGACACCCATCACGAGACTATGCCCCGTGTCCAGGCAGACCTTGCAGTTCGGCGCACCAATGAGCTCGACCAACTTCAGGATGGCCTCCGGCGTGGAGGTGGACTGGCATCGGAAGGGCATGTTCTCCAGGCAGACGAAGACGCCATGACGACGGCCAACCTCGCAGAGGCGACCGAAGAACTCCACATTCATCTCCCACGCCTCTTGCGTATGAACACCTTCATCTCCACCGAAAGGCATGATGGGATGGATGACCATCTTGTCGCACCCCAGAAGGGCGGTGCCCAGAAGGGACCGGGACATCTTCTCGAAGCGCTCGGCGCGGTCCTCTGCGGTTTCGTCCCGCATCGGCCATCGCCAGGGCCCGTGCGTCTGCGAAATCGTCAGGCCGCTGTCCTCGATGAACTTGCGCTGACGCTTGAGTTCCTGCTCAAAGCCCTGGTCATCTTGTTGGAAGAGCGGCGTCTCCGTGTCGCAGAAACGCTGGTAGTCCAGACACTCGAAGCCCAATTCCGCGATGCGGCGAATGCCACGTTCAAAGCCGTAACGTCTTAGGTACGAGCCATCTTCTGTTCCGATTCTCATTTTTCCCAATCGTGCTATCTAACCGCAATTATCTCTACTGCGCCACGCAGACTTATTCCAACAGCCTCCGCAATTCCACCAAGATGGTATCCGCCACAATGCGGTTTCCGACGGCATTCGGGTGGTTGCTGTCGCTCCATTGCTCCGGGTTCCCCTTCGGGGTAATGCCGCATTGCATATCCGGCACATAGCCGCATTGATACTTTTCGGTCAATTCCCTTTCGATGATTGCCAGCCCGGCGGCATAGTCCTCAAGGGGAAGTCCCGCCTGCGTCCATTCGGGACGGCTGCCGTCCGCCCTTGCGTCATTTCCGAAGCAGCTGACAATCAGCACCTTCGCTCCGGCCCGACGACAGCGCGACACTATCTCCTCATAGTCCTGCTGGAGTTCCTGAAGCGTGCGCTTGCGCTGCCAGTAGTCGTTTGCCCCCAACTCCACGATGACGACTCCAGGCCGCCATTGGAGCACGTCCTTTTCCAGCCGCGACAGCCCGCCGGGCAGCGTGTCACCGCCGACGCCGCTGTTGATTACCTCGTAGGCGGGCAGGTCAAGCTGAAGCAGGTCAGAGTAGCGACCGCCTTCTCCTCCGCAGGCGGTCAGGCTGTCGCCCAGGCACACGATGCGTCTGGAAGAATGGGTGACGCACGATGGAGTGAGACAGAGCAGCAATGCTGAAACGATGGCGAGGAGCCTTCCGCTCATCTGGTGTTTGCAGTTCGGGGAAAGATTCGGACAACCGCGTTAATATAAATGGGAATTATACCGTTAAACGATTTAATTCCCAATTTAACAATAGCATAGCCTTTACTATGCTGACCGTTCAGGCGGTTCATCCGAAGACCTTGCGGATGGCCTCGAGATAGCCGTAGCCATAGCGTTCCTCGGGTTCGAGGACGCTGGACTCCGGCCATTCGTTCCAGGCGTTGATGAGGATGGTCCGAGGCTGTTCTGGATGCGCCTCAAGCGTCGTTTTGACGATTTCCAGAGACTTCTGGAATTCCTCAGGGGTATTTCCAACCATCGTTGGTCCAAGGACATGCGGCATGTCCTTCGTCCACGGAACGCCACGGGCGCAACGCGGCGAATTGTCCCAGCCCATGGTCACATTGGGGAAATACGGCACGGGGAGGATGCGTCGCGCCTCCTTCCAGGCCTGGAGGTAAATCTCGCGTGCACGAGCGTACTCTCCTGTAGGAAAGCATCCCTGGAGCACACGGTGGTGAACCCAGGTGTAGGAGGTGCAGGAGTCCGCGCCGGTCGCCTCGATGATTTCCGCCCAGTTATCCGGCGTGCGTCCGCCGGGCAGGTTCGGTTTCCCCCAGTACATGATGTTCAGGTGGAGTCCAGGGAAACCGGCGGCGTGGACCTTCTCGCGGAAGAAATCCAGTGCGGCGCGCATCTCGACATCGGTCGGATAGGCGGTGGCGAAGGTGCCAATTTCGTAGATGCTGAAGAATGGCTTGCCGTCGATGGTCAGATAGTTCGGCTGCTTGAAGTATTTTTCAATCACCAAATCGCAGATATGTTCGAAAGTCTCGGGAGTCACACGACCTGGATGGTCAAGTTCGGGATGCTCCTGCCCGCAATAGGGATTCCATCCATGGATGCGGTACCAGTCATGATTTGCCCACATCAGCGCGAATTTGATACGGTCACGGTTAGGCGCGTTCAGGAAACCTTCGTCCAAACACTTGCTCAGGAACGGCCCGTCATCATAATGATACCAGTCGAAGAGCCAAAAGTCCAGTGCGTGATCGGCAGCCGCGTCGATTTTCTTCGCCATGACGACCGGGTCGGACTCGTCCTCGAAACCCCAGACGGGCCGCTGTGGTTGGTAATGCCCAGGGAAGCGCGGAGGCGCCGTACGGATGAGTTCCCACTCGCACCAGCCCTTGCTGTGGATGGCCTCGTTCGAGGGGTCGCCGGGATGAAAGTTGGGGAAATAGAAAGCACCAACGCGGAATGGCCTCATTATAGACATAACCTGTTGATTTTAAGCAAGTTATATAAGAAATCCGGCCACGGACACCCACTGTGCGCCGTGGCCGGTGAAGAACGACTGAATTAACAGCCCACTAGATTAGAAGGAGTAAGTGGCAGAGACGCCGCCCCAGAAGTTCTGGCGACGGTTCCAGGGCTGATCCGCATCCCAGGCCTTACGAGTGTCGTGGTCGATGGCCCAAGCGCCAGCGAAATAGGCACCAAGGCTAATGTTATCAGTGATGGAATAGGAGGCGTAGAACTTCAGTTCAGCGGCATTGACCGCATCATGCTTGAAGCCATTGAAGCGCTTGTCGCCCCAGTACCAGGTGTTCTTCACACCGACCGTGATCTTGTCGTTGACTGCGTAGCTGAAGTCACCATAGACAGTGCCCCACCAGGCGTAGCCGTTGTTCAGATGGTAGGCCACGGAGGTGCCGAGCTTCAGGGCGGCGGCGCCATCCGGATCCAGGACATTGTCCAGGCTGAGGCCTGCTTCGATGAGCTGGTCGTCATCGAAGGTGGCGCGGGGATACTGCCAGTATTTGTAGTTGAAGTCAAGGGTCAGGTCGGAGATGCCGCCGAGCTTGTCGGCACCGAAGGTGTAGGAATATCCAAAGACATAGTCCACCTCTTCAGCGCGATACTTGCGGTTGTTGGTGTAGGCGCCGCTGCGCTCCGGACGATTGATGTCGGTCATGTCAAACGGAGCCCAGAAGTCCGCGTAGAAGCCACACAGACCAATCCAGGCGTCAACGGTGGCGATGGGGTCAGGATTGATGACCTTGCCCTTGGAGACGTAGCGGCTGTTCCAGTCCACGGTCAAGGAGAGATCCGGTTTCCAGCTGCAGGACTCGTCAGCGACTTCAACGTCCTGGGCAAAGGCGACTCCGACCAGCGCGAACAGGACCAGGAACGACAGACAGAAATTCAGTTTTTTCATGATGCTCCTCTTGGTTTTAGATACAGGGGTAATGGGGGAAAAACAGAAAGGAAATTTAGAAATGGATAATAGAACCGCAGGCTAAAAGATTCCAGGAATGCCATGACCTTTTATAAAAATATATCGCTTATCAAAATTTCTGCAAGAGTTTGAGGTATTTTTCTGCAAATTCGCACAAGATTTTCAAAAAACTCTGGGGTATGGTCATTTTCCAGAGGCTGACCTTGCCAATTCGGCATTGATTTTCAGCAATGCCTCGCGGGCGGCCTGGAACGCCTCATCCAGCAGCAGACTACGTAAGTCCGGTCGGGACTCCAGTAGATGATAGCAGCTGACGAGATGACGAACGCACGCCATAGCCCCTGCCGACACTGGCCGCAAATACGCCCCCAGCCTGGGATCCCCCAAATTCGCCTGGATGTCATCGTCGAAGTCGCCACGCAGAAATCCCGCAATTCGTTTCCGGGAATGCAACGAGCATTGGCAGATGAGACCATTCTCCCACTTGCGGATGGTGGACCAATGGACGCCGAGGAAGCGTCCCAGCGCACAGTAGCTTAAACCGAGCGCCAGGCGTTTCCGCCGAAACTCGGCGCAGAATTGGGGATTAAACTGCCCATGAAAGGCAGGCAATGGAAATGATTCTGCAAATTCAGCCATAAGATTAAAGGAACGACGGGTTAAGGGTGAAAGAAAGGCGATGTGCATAATTTACACCACATTGCCTTGCAAAGAGTTATATTCCCAGAAAAGCCCAACATTCCCATTTTGGGCATTCCGTTTTTTGGATTTTTCCTTTGGGATAACCAGCTTGAAGCAATTATATTGAGAGTTAAGCCCAAATCATCAACATCGATGTACAGCAATTACCATACTCACACCGCCCTCTGCAAACACGCGGAGGGGATGCCGGTGGACTACTGCCGCGAGGCGATTGACCATGGCTTGAGGGTTCTCGGCTTCTCTGATCACTGCCCGTGGCCAGATGGCCTCTGGGACAGCGTCCGGATGGCTTATAGCCAATTGGACACCTACTTCGCCGCCATCCAGTCCGCCCGCGAGGCCTTCCCCCAGCTGGAGGTCCACGCAGGACTGGAGACGGAATTCCGCAAAGACCTCGGCAATTTCATCCCGGAGAACCTCCTGTGTCCAGACCGCGCGGAGTATCTTCTACTGGCGCTCCACAGCTACTTGGACTCCAACGGCGAATGGCAGGACTCCTGGCGCCTCCATACAGACGAAGGACTTTTGGGATACGCCCGTCACGCTGTCGAGGCGATGCAGACGGGATGGTTCACCGCCTTCGCGCATCCGGATCTCTTCGCCCATGGCGGCTGCGTCTGGGATGACGCGGCCATCGAATGCTCACGGATGATTCTCCAGACCGCGCAGGACTGCCACATCCCATTGGAGCTGAATTGCAATGGCTTTCATCGCAAACTTATCCGTGATGAGTTCGGCCTGCCTCGCCGTCCTTATCCATACCTGCCCTTCTGGGCATTGGCCACGGAATATGACGTGCAGGTCTTCGTCGGAGCGGACGCACATCGCCCCGAGTTCCTCTTCTCCACCAACGAGGACTGCCTCGCCGTTGCCCATTACTACGGATTGCAGGTCATCGAGACCTTGCCGATACATAGGACATGATGGTCTCGGATGGGGCGGCCCCACGCTTCCAGGTAATACGGATTTCACCTGCAGAGCAGGCGATGCAAAACCTCTAACCTCGTCTGCTGGCGGGGCGCCAGCAGTACACACGGCGGGGTGCCAGCGGACCTCTAACCTCTAACCTCTAACCTCTAA
>JAFZWH010000115.1 GCA_017617415.1 Victivallales bacterium
CAGGAAGAGCGTGGGAACGCCCTCCACAATGCGATAGCGCAGGTCGCAATCCGACAGCAATGCCACCACGCCCGAGGGGTTCGCCACGGGATCCACGCCATGCTGGAGCGCGACCCAGGAGACCGCGCGGTACATGTCGCCGGTGTTGATGTAGTATCCGCCGATGCGTCCTGCCAGCAACCGTGCGACGGTGCTTTTGCCGGAGGCGGCAGGACCGTCAATCGCCACTTGAAAAAATTGCTCCATAGTTGTTTGTTACTAGTATGTTATTTTATTATTAAAAGAGTCGCATCCAGAGGCGGGACGACGACGGTTCCAGGGTGCCCCTCTACCGTGCAGGGCTGCTCCTTTCGGGTGGTGTTGGCCAGGATGACGGCGCGGCTGCCATCAGCCTTCTGCCATGCGGAGGCCAGGACGGCGGGGGCGGCGAGATCCGGCATCTCCACGCGGTGGATGACGACATTGGCGCATTCGACCTTCGGGCACTTCACCATCCGTCCCGCCACGAGTTCCGGATGTTCGCGGCGCCAGCGGGCGAGGTTCTTGACGAGTTGGATGATGGGAGCCTGTTCCGGGAAGCTCTCGGACCAGTCGCGTGACCAGCACCAGTGGATGTCCCCGCCGTCCTTGAGGACGACGGTGAGAAGATTTCCGGCGACGAAGTGCCAGGCGAGGTGCCAGAGCAGGAAATCCGGCGTGCGCTCGACATCCACCCAGGCGGCGAGGCACACGCAGTTGCCGGAGAATCCGGAAGTGTATTCGTGGAAGAGATACGAGTAGAGCGGCACGGGGACGCCGCCGCACCCCCAGGCGAGATGACTGCGCAGGTCGTTGAGTTGGCAGACGCCGAGGTAGGGCTCGGCGGCGGCGTTCTCGCAGCCCAGCACGGTGGAGTTGGCGGCGGTCTGGGCGTCGGCGAGCAGTTCGCGCATGGCGTCAGTGTGCCAGGGACCTGGGAGCGCAGGATGCCCGTGGTCATGGGAGTAGCACAGTGGCGAAGCGCATCCCTGGTTCTGGTCGAAGTATTGGAGGTAGTCCACGCCGGCCTGGGCGGCGGATGCGACCTCGTGCTTCACGGTGTCGTGGGTGAATGGCCGACTCGCGCAGAGGTCGTAGCCGATGCGGATGGTGTTGTAGCCGTTGCAGACGCGCGAATAACGTTCGCCACGTGGGCCAGCGCAGATTTCGCGGTCCACCTGGAGTTCCTGGAATTTCCGCTGGCAGTCGTAGGTGGGGTCGATATTGCTCCGCTGCGTCCAGCCAATGCCGGAGCAGTAGAGTCCCAACGCATCCCCCTGCGCATGGAGTTTCTTTGCGTAATCCCGCAGGAGTTCCTCGCCGCCGTAGGGTGGCCAGACGTAGGGCGGGGCCCATGGCGCGGTGCCCTCCCAATGCATCAGGAGCGCCAGCAACGGTCCGCCCCAGGCCTCGCGGTAGCGTTGCAGCGTGGGTAGCGCGGCCTCGTAGGGGAAGTATTCGTTGGGGGCCATCGTGCCGGAGTCCGGGCCGTGACCACGCACCGAATAGGCGACCACGACAGGGGAGTCCGCCAGCCATTTCGGCATCCGTTCCACGAGCGGTTTCGGCAACGTGTGGTCGTTTTCCTCCATCCAGGCGCGGTAGAGTTCGGCGGCGTTCTGCCAGTCGCCTTCGAAGGCGATGAAGCGCACCTCGTAGGGCACTTCCGGCTGGCCACTGGTGAAATGCTGGAGCATCAGGCGGATGGCATCGGAGTCCTCGGCGCGTGCGTCCACGGTCTTGGGGGCGTGCGCGGCGTCTGGGCAAATCACGCAGAGGCCCTTTTCGTCCCGATAGTATGCCTCGAACTGCATGGCGACGGGACCCGGATAGAAGCCGGAGACGCCCGTCATGGGATATTCGGCGTAGGACGGCTGGAGCCAGGTGTGCTCGCGGATCTGCGGATCGTCCAGAAGCGTCCCCTCGTTGACGGGCAGAAGCAGTTTTCCGCCTTGTTCGTGGCGAATGCGCACGCGCGGGAAGTCGATCCACTCCACCTGAAGCGTGTCCATGCCGAGGTCAATGCGGATGCCCCAGCAAATTTCGGCGGGACTGACACGCCTCACCGTGACCTGCGCCGTGGTGCCTCGCACCTTCTTGCAATCACTGAAACGCAGAATGGTCCCGCCGT
The DNA here is from genome assembly GCA_017617415.1 of Victivallales bacterium. Taxonomy (GTDB): domain Bacteria; phylum Verrucomicrobiota; class Lentisphaeria; order Oligosphaerales; family Oligosphaeraceae; genus RGIG1601. The sequence continues at coordinate 2,150 of JAFZWH010000115.1, forward strand.
CGGACAACGCCTCGCAGGTCACCTGCGCGAAGTCCGTGGCCGCCAGTTCGACTGGGTTGCCGACCAGGTCACGCAGTTGCGCAAGAAACAGCGCGCCGTCGTCCGCAGAGGCAAACTCCAGTCCCTGGCACCGCAGGGAAATCAGGCGACCTTGTTCACTGAAGGCATATTCGAGTTTAGGCGACATGGAAAATTCGGGGGAGTTGAAAACGCAATAATGTGGTTTAATGCTGTACTATAAGGGAAAAAAGCCACGCTGTACTTGCATAGATGAATATTTCAGGACAATCGGATAAATCGCTTCCTCGGCTTTTATAGCAATCCGCATTGCGCGAGACATTTGTCCCAGTAGCTGCATAGTGTGTCATTGCCCAGAGATGCCGCAAGAAGGATGTCGCAAACTGCCTGTTGCAAGGAATGATCTTGACTCCAACTGGTAATCAAACGGGAATTCTGCGCGTATGAGAAGCCAGAGTAATAGCTTTTCAGGAAATAGGCAATCCAGGCGGCTTGAGAATATGACGATGGCGACTGGAGGCATTCTGCCAAAAGTTGGTCGCCCAGGGAATCGTATCGGGGGAGTTTATTCCATGCCTCAAGCAATGTGACCACGCGGTCTCCGTGCAGTGGATATGGATCAGGCGAGGCATCCAGTTCAAAACTTTGCAGATCCGTGCGGAAAATATCGGTGAACTTTTCCTGCAACGGCTCGAACAAGTGGTCCTGAACAAGTCGTTCGGCATTCTCGTGCATCCAATAAAGGAGGTTATCCAGGACACTGCAGGCATCAGGAAGGTCTTTGACGATATACTCCACCGCACGGGGAAGATAATATGCACATTCGCAGTATTCTCCGGCGGGAAGGTAACTTTGGAAAATGCACATCAAGTCGCCTGCATTTAGTTCATCTAGACCTTTTTGGAGAAGCTTTTTCAGTTCCTCTGGAGCAAAATCCTTCCCTGGGTCGCTTAGCCGTTGGGGTTTGCCGTACGGAACGATGAGGTAAGTCGTTGATATAGAAGTTGGACTCTTCATTTGCATGCTGGTGATACGATAATTAATATAACCACATGGCAAAGAAAGGATTGCTCTGCTTCCCAAAGGAATACTCAGAAAAATGGTCAAAAAATGAACATTATGGTAAAATAGTTGTCGTTGCTGATTGCCTGCTCTTCAGGATATTAATTTCCAAAGAACTCTATGATAATAAATATATTTCAAAAATAGTTCCTTGTTTGCTTGACAAACAAAAAAAGCTGTAATATATTATCTCAGTAAGCGGTAAAAATTGACTTTGGTATTTTGCTTACTGCTTATGGATTTGTGGAGGGCCGTGAGGTCTATTTTCAAACAAACAGTCAGAGGATAGGTCAGATGAAGCTAGCAGGACTTGATTTTGAGACGGCGAACAGAATGCAGGGGAGCATCTGTGAAGTGGGCTGCGCCGTCCTCGAAGACGGGGTTTTGACGGAGCGCAAGGAATGGCTGGTCTGCCCGCACAAGGGTTACCGCTGGATGCGCGAAGACTTCACGGACATCCATGGGATTACCTACTGGGATGTCTGTAACTGCGAGGAGTTCGATAGCATCTGGCCGGAACTGCGCCGGATGCTTCTTTCCGCTGACTACGTGGTCATCCACAATGCGTCCTTCGACCTGAGACATCTGCGTAGCGTGCTGGAGTTGTACGGGCTTCCGCCAGTGGAGTTCGACTTCGTGGACAGCGTTGTCGTCTCTCGGAGGCTTTTTCCCGAAATGGAATCCCATTCCCTGGACGCAATGGCGGAACGCTTCGGTATTGTCTTCCGGCACCATGATGCAATGGCGGATGCGATGGCGTGTGCGGCCATTATCGCCTACATGGGCATCCCGGATGGATGCATACATCATTTTTCAACAGGAGACTGACAATGGAAAAGACACTGATTCTAACTGGCTGGAAGTACACGGACTACGCCGTCGCGGCAGCGCTGGCACTACGGCATTTCAAGAGCGCGGACATTCTCGGCATGAGTCGGCGACGGCTCCCGGAGTATCTGGAGGGCGTGACGGACTACGCGGAGATTGTGATTCTGGGCGTGTCGCTCACGGGGGATGCGGAGCGGCTGGCGAAGGCGCTGAAGGCGCTCAAGGCAAAGATGGTCAAGGTGACCTGGCTTAGTGGGCTGGATTTCCCCGAATGGATGGGCGATGACATCCGCTCCAACCTGACAAGCTATATCAGCCAATCGGGGAGCATCTCCGTCGCCGTCGCGGAATATTACAAACTGAATCATGGCGAACTTGCCGCCTATGGCGACGAGAGCCAGTCCATCGGCCGGAAATACCTGGAACTCATCCAGGCGGCGGAATACTTCTACCGGAACTACCAGGACGAACAGGCGTACCCACGCGTCATCCGCCATATTGCTGACAAAGAGTCGGAGAGCAAGTGGTCGGAGAGCGAGCACCGCATGGTCGAGCACTACCGCCGCTATGGCCATCGGGAGTTCTCCGGGAAGAGCGACGCGGTCACGGGGCTTCTGGAGACCATCAACCGCCTCGCGCCGCATGACCACACGCGGGTGCTGATTCTCGGTGAGAGCGGCACCGGCAAAGAGACTGCCGCGGTCCATCTCCACTTCAAGTCGCCCCGCAAAGAGGAGCCCTTCATTGCTTTCAACTGCGCCAGCGTGAACCCGAATCTCCTCGAAAGCCGCTTCCTCGGCTACGAGAAGGGCGCTTTCACCGGAGCCGCCGAGACGACCCCCGGCGTCTTCGAAATCGCCGATGGCGGAACGCTCTTCCTCGACGAAATCGGTGAACTGCCGCTGGAGGCACAGGGACTGCTTCTGCGCGTGCTGGAGGAGGGGCGCTTTCAGCGCCTCGGCGGGAACGGCCGGGAGGTCGAGGTGGACGTGCGCGTCATCGCCGCCACCAATCGCGACCTCGCCGCGATGGTCCGTGACGGAAAGTTCCGCCTGGACCTCTATCAGCGCCTCTGCGTCGTCCAGCTTCGCATCCCGCCATTGCGGGAGCACCGCGAGGACATCCCGCTGATCGCCTACGCCTATCGTCAGCGCAATCACATGGGCGGATGGCTCTCAAAGGAGCAGGTGGATGCGCTGCAAGACTACGACTTCCCCGGCAACGTCCGCGAACTCAATAACCTGCTGGAGCGCGCCTACATCCTCGGCATCGACGATTTCCGGCAGCTCATCCGCGAACACAGGGAACTCAACGCCGCGTTGCAGCCGCAGGACCAGGCGGGTGTTCCCGACAACCTCGAGGAGGCCATGCGCTACCATGTCCGGCGCGTCTGCGACAAATTCAACGGCAATATCACCAAGGCTGCCAACGCCCTTGAAGTCTCAAGAAATACTGTACGGAAGTATCTGGAGTAAGGGGGAAGTGTACGGCTTAAAATATCTGTGCATTGCGCTACGCGCGGGGCAAGGGCGAGAGAACGGATACGGATTCTTGATTGAGAAGTCATGGTTTTGCCCTTGCAACTGGCTGGTGGGCTTTTCGAGAGGCATTCACAGGTTCGGCCACTTTCCCACTACATAATTGGTATTGCGGACAATGCTGGTGAAATATGCCACAAAGGCCGTGAAAAGCTTTCATGAGAACACTGCTGTCCGGTGAAACTACAGTCCGAAGGCAAAAATCATAGGGAAACTAAGATTCCGTTTCCTTTCCTGACAACGGACTTGAAACCAGCCGAAATCGCATTACATTACTTCCGAAAGGGGTGGGGGCATGCCTCCCTAATTGGAGCGCGCATGCGCGACCATGCAAAAAACGTTTCCGATGCAAGCGGGCAAAAAAGCCCTCTTGGCAACATTGTCTTGTTGCTGTCGCGTGTAGCACAAGGCACCGTTTTTGGCGGACCGCAGTGTCACGAGAATAACTTATAGACGGCGGAAATTCAATACAAGTTTCTCACAGGACGCTTTGCCCCGCAAGCCAATATACGGTATATCTTCCACTAAGAGCGCTGGAGTTCCAGACGTTCGAGCTGCATGGTAGCGGCGTCAGGCGAGGCAATATGGATGGTGCGGATGGTCAGGTCGAATTCACCGCCATGAACGATAGGTATTTCTCCAAGGTCGGTGACGGCCGCCCGATAATAGTGCGAGTCATCAAGGCGCTCGGTCGCGACGATTTCGGCAGTAAGTCGGCAGTCGCCGATTGTCACTTCGACGGTTCTGTCGCCACGCCAAGGCTGGCTGTGCGCACCATTGCGGGTCACGAGCCGAAGGCGATATCGTCCGCTTTCCAGTCGGATGTGCCAGACGCAGTGTTCGGCGGGGTTGTGCCAGTCGCAGAGCGCGCCATTGTCGGCCAGCACGCTGTGCCCGTTCCCGACGAGTTTTTCACCGGCGGCGCCCAGCGGGGCATCCGTAAGCATTGCCAATGCGTTGGGTTCGCCATGGATGAGTTTCGCCTGGGCGGGCAGAAGGCGCATTCGGCCATTCTGAATGCGTGGGCAGGCATCGTAGCGCGGTGGTTCTGTGAATTCCAGCCGTAACGGCGACTGCGTTTTTGCTAATGCCTGCAATCCATCCAGCCGCCAGGTGTCCTGCCCGATGCGCGCGGCGTGGGTGCCTGTGGCGCTTTGGAGTTCGCCTTCCACGCCAGCGAGCACGGCGGTGTCTGGCGCGCTTTCGCCTGGAAAGAGCCAGAGCCGTCGGTCGTCGGCGACCGCGCGTGCCCAGCCGAGGTCCTGCGGGAAGGGGGACTGTCCGCCAGAATGGAGCGCCTCGCCGACGGCGTCCTGCCACTCCATGAGGTCGTGGAGAATCGCCCAGGACTCTGGAGTGAGGCGGCCATCGCCGTCCGGTCCGAAATTCACGAGAAGATTTGCGCCAGACTGCAAAGCGTCCAAGGTGATTTGACGGACTTGTGCGGGCGACTTCCAGTTGTGGTCGGTGGATTTGTATCCCCAGGAGTCGTTGAGGGTGATAATGGCTTCGCGCGGGAAATCATCGGCAGTGGTTCCTGCTGGCAGCTGGTTGTCTCCGAGCGAACCGTAGTCTCCAAGGGTCTCCAGCATGCAGAGACGGCTGTTTACCAGGCAGTTGGGTTGGAGGATGTGAACCAGATCCAGAATGCACCTCGCATGGCGTGGGGTGACGACTGTCATCGGGCAGTCCAGCCATAGCACCGCAACCTCGCCATAGTTGGACAGCAGTTCTGTGAGTTGCGGGAGGACCTTTGTCTCGAAATAGCGGTCGAAATTTTTGTTTTGCTGGTCAGGGAAATCCCAGTCATTTCCCCAGCTCATGCCGAAGTTGTTCTCGCAGGGTCGTGGGTCGCCGCCATCCGCCTCGTGCCAGTCCAGACAATGCGAGTAGTAGAGACCGAGTTTTACCCCGTGCTTCTGGCAGGCGCGGGACCACTCGGCGACGAAGTCGCGGTGCGCGGGCGTGGCGTCGTAGCTGTTGAACGAACTCACGCGACTGCGCCACATCGCGAAGCCCTCGTGGTGCTTGGCGGTGAAGACGAGATAGCGCATTCCGGCGTCGGAGAAACCCTTGACAATGGCATCTGCGTCGAAGGTCTGCGGATTGAATCGTTCGGCAAGAAGGGAATACTCGGCATTGGGGATGCGTCGTGCGGACTGAAGCCATTCGGCCAGATAGGGGACGGATGTTCCTTCCCACATGCCTCCGGGAAGAGCATAGAGTCCCCAGTGGATGAAGGCACCCAGGCGCGCCTTGTGGAACCACGCCTTGCTGGCGGTCAAATCAGATACGCTGCTCATTCGAAGCGATAGGGTTTGCCGGTGCGCATGGAGTGGTAAATGCCGGTGATGAGTTCCACGGCGCGCCGTCCCTCGCGGCCGTCCAGCCGAAGCGGCGTGCCGAGTCGGATTGCATTGGCCAGGTCGGCAAGCTGGGCACGGTGCCCTGCTTCGTTGATATTCATAGGTGCCCTGCCGCCGCGGGCATCGCCGGCGCCGGTGATGGCGGCACAGATTTCGTCGTCAACGGGCTGATGGTCGAGGAACTCCCAGCGGATCATGCTGTCCTCCTCGAAGGAGACAGAGCCGGCGGAGCCGGAGAACTCGAGGCGGCGCGGGAAACCGGGGGCGCAGGAGGTCGAGACCTCGATAGTGCCGAAGGAGCCGTTGCGCCAGCGGACGGTCGCGCAGAGGTTGTCCTCCACCTCGATGGAGTGGGTGAGGGTTCCGGCGATGGCGGCGACCTCGGCGGGCGCACCGTTGATGTAGAGAAGCAGGTCGATCATGTGGATGGCCTGATTCATCAGCGCCCCGCCGCCGTCCATCTTCCAGGTCCCGCGCCAGTTGGAGCGGGTATAGTAGGCGGTGTCGCGGTACCAGCGCATCTGTGCGGAGGCCAGTACCATTCGTCCGAAACGCCCGCCAAGCATTGCCTCGCGGACGAGTTGCACAGGTTTGGAGAAACGGCTCTGGAAGACCGGCGAGAGGAGCACGTGGTTTTCGTCGCATGTCGCGATGATTTTGTCCACCTTCTCCAGCGTGACCTCGAGCGGTTTTTCGCAGAGGATATGCTTGCCGGCCTTGGCGGCGGGGATGGCGACGCTGGCATGGAGTCCCGAAGGCGTGGCGATGGTCACCGCCTCGACGGCAGAGTCTGCCAGGAATTCTTCAAAATCATCGTATGCCTTGCAGTGGAACTGCTTGGCGCGTGCTTTCGCGGCGGCTGGATTAGCGTCGTAGAAGCCAACCAGTTCCGTGTTGTCCAGCGCCTGCAAAGACTTTGCGTGCAGTTCGGCAATCATGCCGGCGCCAATGATGCCAAAACCGACTGGCTTGACGGATGAGGTGTTTTTTTTCATGATGAGAGGAGGACTTCCCGCAGACCGTTGAAGAAAGATACATTTACTATAATGTCATTCAAGAGTTATGATGGTCGCATGGCAGATATTGCGTTTTCCCATATTTCGAAAAGCTTCCACGGCCGTCTTTGTTCGGAGATCTTCATCTTTATGACGGTGACGAAATTCAGCGGGAAGGAGCAAACTTTGATTTTATGCGAACAGGTACTGTTGGCCGGTAAATAATTGTGCCTTGCGCCACGCGCGAGAAGCAAGGCAAGGCTGTTAAGAGAGCGATTTTAACCAGCTGCCATCGGCGGCGTTTTTTTGCATGGTCGTGCATGCGCGTTCCAATTAGGGAGGCATGCCCCCACCCCCTTTCGGAAGTAATGTAATGCGATTTCGGCTGGTTGCAAGTCCGATGGCGGGAAAGGAAACGGAATCTTAGTTTTCCCATGATTTTTGTCTTGGGACTGTAGTTTTGCCAACAGCTGTGGCGTACGGGCAAGGTTTTCGCCAATTCTGGGGGGATTCAGCTTGCAATCTGTACAAGAACTATCATAGTATGTCTCTGCGGATTCAGGGCGTCTCCAGTGGTTGCTCGACAGGTCTTCACCACAAGTCATGAAAAACAGCGTTTTTTGAAGGCTGTCGCCGGATGTAGGACTACTGCGGCAATTGTATAACTCTCATCCCATCCCGCCTCCTCGGCACTTTGGCGGTTGGACGGTAGTTTTGCAATTTCCTCTGCTGTGTTGCATTTTCGTGGATTTCACGTGTATATTAACGCAAGTGAATTATCCACTCAGAATTTTTGTCAAAAATGAACGACATCTACCGAATCGCCAAGACGGACAACGGTCTCTCTCCCGATGAAATACGTGCCGCGTTGGACGAGGCGCTTGTCGGACGCACCGTCCGCAAGGCACTATTGCTGCCACCGGACTACACGCGTTACCACTCAAACGCCGGCTTCATCGCCAACTACCTCTACCACAAGCTGGTGGCGCAAGGTGCCGAGGTGGATGTGATGCCTGCCCTGGGCACGCATGTTCCGGTCACCCGCGAACAGTGGGATGACATGTTCGGAGACATCCCCTATGACAAGATGCTCGTGCACGACTGGCGCAACGACGTGGTGAAGCTTGGCGAGGTTCCGGCGAGTTTTCTTTCAGAGATCACGGAGGGGCTGTGGAAGGATCCTGTGAGCGTAGAGATCAACCGACGGGTGATGGACGAGTCGTACGACCTGATTGTCTCTCCGGGGCAGGTGGTTCCTCACGAGGTGATCGGGATGTCGAACCATGCCAAGAACCTCTTTGTTGGCGTAGGCGGAAGCGACATGATCAACAAAAGCCACATGGTCGGTGCGGTCTATGGCATGGAACGCATGATGGGCCGCGACAATACGCCAGTGCGTCGCATCTTCGACTACGGCATGGAGCATTTTCTCAATACGCGTCCGATTCTCTTTGCGCTGACCGTGACCACTGCGACTGGCCGCGCCATCCATACCCACGGACTCTTCATCGGCGAGGGACGCCAGTGTCTCACCGAGGCGGTCAAGCTCGCACAGCAAAAAAACATCGACTTTGTTCCCCACGGGCTTAAGAAGTGCGTGGTCTATCTCGACCCAGGCGAGTTCAAAAGCACCTGGCTGGGCAACAAGGCAGTTTACCGAACCCGAATGGCGATGGCGGACGAAGGCGATCTCATTATCCTCGCTCCTGGAGTCGAACGCTTCGGCGAAGATGCCAAGGTGGACCAGCTCATCCGCAAATACGGCTATCGTGGACGTCTCAATACGCTGGAGCAGTTCCAGAAGCCCGAGAACCAGGATCTTCGGGACAACATGGGAGCGGCCGCACACCTCATCCACGGCTCCTCCGATGGGCGTTTCCGCATCACCTACGCGGTCAAGGATATCACCCAGGAGGAAATCGTCGGCGTTGGCTTTATTTCCGCCAGCTACGACGAGATGGCCGCCAAATATGATCCCGGCAAATTCCAGTATGGCTACAACACCATGGACGGCGAGGAGATATACTACATTCCGAACCCCGCCCTTGGTCTCTGGATCAACCGCGAGAAGTTCGACCAGGAGGCGTGAAAGAAGGAAGGCGGCAGATGGTATGCCGCTGGTGACTGGAACTCGTGGAACCTGCGGGATGGCACGATGGAGTATAGGGGTGTGGTGTTTTAATTATGATATAACTTACTTTTTCTGAATATATTGTGTTAAATTTTATCAAAACAGGTCATGTTGTACCAAGAGCTGGCGGTAGTTCTCCAGCAGATGTGCCTTGGACAGGATGCCCAGGAACCGCCCGTTGTGGCTAATGGCGATGACATCGGCATTGGTCTGGTCGAAGACCCGCGCGGCGTCGCCGACGGTGGCGGTGTCTGGCAGGATTGGCGGAAGCGGTCCCATGAAGTCATCGACGATCAGCTGGTCATAGAGCCGTGTGTCAAGGATGAAAGGACGTAGATGCCGTTCGCTGACCATGCCGATAAGCCGTCCATCATTGTCCAACACGGGGAAGACGCTTTGTCTGCTTCGCATAAGTGTCTGGATCATCATACGGAAGGAATCAAGTTGCGTGAGGGTGTAGTAGTTTCGGTCAGCCAAGTCTCCGACCTTCGCCATCTCCTGGTCATCCAAGGTCGGGGGGAGGGCGGCGGGCTGTCGGTCGGTACGGTGCGCATCCGCGACGGCAAAATACAGGTTTTTGCCGCTGAGAAGTTTGCTGGTGAAGGTGGCCAGGGCAACCACAAGCATAAGAGGCACGAAGAGACCATAGCCACTAAGCATTTCCGCGATGAGGAACATTCCTGTGAGGGGGGCATGCATCACTCCGGCGAGCATGCCCGCCATTCCCGCCGCCATGCAGTTGAGGGCGGGGATGGTGGTGACGTTGAGTTGTTGGAGCGTCAGATAGAAGAAGCCTCCCAGAAAACAGCCGGTGACCAGCGACGGCGCGAACATCCCGCCGTCGCCGCCCGATGCGGTCGAGCAAGTTGAGACGACGGGCTTAAGCAACGTGAGCACCAAAAGCATGAGAATCAGCAGTGCAGGGTTGCCGGCGGTGGAGAAGGGCAGCATGCCGTCGGGCAGTTCATCAATGTGGTTGGACAATAGGCTGGCAATGAAGTTGAATCCCTGTCCTGCCAGGGCCGGCAGTAACAGGAAGGCAACGTAAAGCAGGCCCCCGCCGAGCAGTCCGCGTATCCAGCGACCGCCGGGGAGTTTCGCGACCACCCGCGCGACCATGACCGCACAACGAATCACCATTGCCGCACAGGCTCCGCTGGCCAGGCCGATTACCGCGTAGATCCACAGATTACCCATTTTCCAGGTGTAGTCGATGGTTGGGAAATTCACCGGCAGATGGCAGAGGAGGCTGACCACCGCACCGGCGACGGCAGCGATGAGCAACGGGATCAACAGGACCGCGCTGGAGGAGGAGAGAAGCACCTCGCAGGCGAAGAGCGCGCCAGTCAGCGGGGCATTGAAGATGGCGGCGATGCCGGCGCTGGCACCTGCGCAGAGCAGCAGCGTGCGACTTTCGGCGCTAAGGCCGAGTTTACGGCCCAGCCAGTCGCCGATGGCGGAGCCGGTGAGCGCACTGGGTGCCTCCATTCCGGCAGAGATGCCCATCCCCACCGCCACTCCGCTGGTCAGGATATGGCAGAAGGTATGATAGCGGTGGATTTTCTTGCCGGGATGCCGCGCCTCTCGGATGGCTGGCCATAGGCTTATCTCGTAGCGCTTGTGCCGGAAGAATATCTCCATGAACAGGATGCAGAGGAAAATCCCAAGGGCGGGCAAGGCGGGCGCGACCCATTCCGCCGCCGCGCCCGAGTTCTCCACCAGCCATCCGCACAGGTGTCGGCAATGCTTTGCCACCTCATGCATCAACACCGCCGCCGCGCCGGAGAACGTCCCCACCACTACGCACAGGGACAACATCATCACACGCAGCGCATCAGCGTGGCGCCAGGAGTAATGCCAAGTGTGGCGGTTTAGGAAATCTGGTAACTTCATCATGGGGCGACAAGAGCCAAAAGAACTACATTTTTGCCGAGAAGCCAGTTATACTTCAATGTAGGCACTATATTTAGAACGATTCACTGGAAAGGCGACTGACATAACATAATTCCTTTTCCAGCATCTTCCTTGCTTTGGCGGAAGATGGCCGTGCCTGCCGCCGCGAATCGTCTGGTCAGGCTGCATTTCACCCCATCACCCCTGATATGGAAAATCCCCGATTACGTGTCCTGCTGCTCTGCGGCGGACAATCCACCGAACACGAAATCTCCCTGGAGTCCTGCCGCTCGGTTGTGGCGGCAATTGACCGCGAGCGTTTTTTGCCTATCGTAGTGGGCATCACTCGCGAAGGCATCTGGCAGTTCTATGGCGAAGAGGAGTTCGCCGATGATGCCGATGATCCGGCGAAAATCCACCTGAAAAGTGGTGCGCCAGTCTGTTTTCCCGGACGCGCCGGCAAAGGCGCGGTTCTGCATGTCGAGGGGTTGACGGAGACGGTGCCGTTCGATGTCGCCTTCCCTGTGCTCCATGGCATGCATGGCGAAGACGGAACGGTGCAGGGTCTCTTTGAGATGTTCGGTGTGCCATACGTGGGCTGCGATTATACTTCCTCGGCCAACTGCATGGACAAGGACATCACGAAGATTCTCCTGAACTCCGCCGGATTGCGCACTGCCAATGCATTGGTGGTGCGGCGTGGCGAATCGCTTCCCGCCGACTACATCGAGGAGCGTCTCGGGCTGCCGGTCTTTGTGAAACCCGCACGCACTGGTTCATCGATCGGCATCAACAAAGTCAAAAAACTCGATGAATTGGATTCGGCGTTGAAGGAGGCGTTCAAATACGACAACAAGGTTTTGCTGGAGGAATGCATCGTGGGGCGCGAAATCGAATGCGGTGTGCTGGAGCGTCCTGACGGGCAGCTTTTTGTGGCGCAGCCCGGCGAGGTCATCCCCCACGAGGAGTTCTATAGCTATTCCGCCAAATACCTCAATGCCGATGGCGCGACCATCGAGGCGGAGGCGGATCTGACCGATGAGGATGCGGAGGAAGTCAAACGTCTGGCAGCCAAAGCATTCCATGTGCTTGGCTGCGGGGGAATGGCGCGCATTGACTTTTTCCTGTCCGAGCAGGGCGAGTGGGTACTCAACGAGGTCAATACCATTCCTGGCTTCACGAGCATCTCGCTTTACCCGCGGATGATGAAGAACTCCGGCATCGACTACGCCGACCTCATCACAATACTCCTCGAAGGCGCCGTGGCTCGCCAGCAGGCCAATATCCTGGCTCTTCAATAAGGTAGGTTTTTTCAAGTTCTCATTTCACCTTCTACTTTCTACATTGACCATGAAAAAACTGCTCACTCTCGGCGTTGTGCTTCTGACGGTGGCGCTTCTGACTGGCTGCGCCTCTACCTATCCGGTTGGCCTGGCATATACAAACCTCCGCCTGCCGGTCACGGTGGGTGACACTTCAAGCGGCTATACCAAGATCGGCGTGGCGGAATCCCATTCCATCCTTTCGCTGATTGCGGTGGGTGACTCATCCGTCACGGCGGCTTGCGCCAATGACAATATCAAAAAAATCCACCACATCGACTGGGAGGTCGAGAGCTTCTTCGGGCTGTGGTCCACTTACAAGACGGTTGTTTACGGCGAGTAAACCTGTCGTGAATTGACCAAAATTGTTCAGCCCTGTCGGAAGTCAATTGCCGACAGGGCATTTTTATGTCATTGAAATCACTGCTGTCCGATAAAAACTGTGCTTTGCGCCACGTGCGACGGAAGCAAGGCAAGGTTGCCACGAAAGCAATTTTAACCGGCCGGCATCGGTAGCGTTTTTAGCACACTACGAACGCGTATGCGCGACCAAATAGGGAGGCATGCCCCCACCCCCTTCGGAAGTAATGTAATGCGGTTTTCGTCCAGTTTCAAGTCCGATGGCGGGAAAGGAAACGAAATCTTAGTTTTCTGATGATTTTTGCCTTGGGCCGATAGTTTCACCGGCCAGCAGCGATATTCTGGTCAAGTTACCCGCTGGTGATAGTCTTATCGGACAACAGGAATACTAGTTGGAAGTTTATGGGAGTAGCGGGGGAGTTGCATTGTGAGAGGGTGAAAATTGCGGAATATGAGTTATATTGAAGAAATTTCATTCTTCTATCACAAAAGCCTTCCCTTGGTAAACAGGGGGAGAAATCATCCTACAACCAATCTTCAAGGAGTTAACAATGGCAGAGAAGTGGGTAACCATCGACGGCAACGAGGCAGCAAGTTATATCGCCTACGCATTCAGCGAAGTGGCGTGTATCTACCCGATCACCCCGTCCTCGGTGATGGGCGAGCACGCTGACGAGTGGGCCGCGAAGGGCAAGCTGAACATGTTCGGCCGTCCGCTGAACGTGGTGGAGATGGAGTCCGAGGCGGGCGCGGCTGGCGCCGTCCACGGCTCGCTGGTGGCGGGTGCTCTGACCTGCACCTACACGGCCTCCCAGGGCCTGATGCTGATGATTCCGAACATGTACAAGATTGCCGGCGAGATGTGGCCGACCGTCTTCCACGTCTCCGCGCGCACCCTCGCCGCCCAGTCCCTGGCCATCTTCGGCGACCATCAGGATGTGATGGCGACCCGCGCCACTGGCTTCGCGCTCTTGGCCAGCGCCTCCGTGCAGGAGTGCCTGGACCTGGCCGCCGTCGCCCACCTCTCCACCCTCGAGGCCTCCATCCCCTTCCTGCACTTCTTCGACGGCTTCCGCACCTCCCACGAGATCCAGAAGGTCAAGCAGATCGACTACGAGACCCTGCGCTCGCTGGTGAACATGGAGTATGTCGAGCGCTTCCGCGAGCGTGCGCTGCGTCCCGAGAAGCCCGCGCTGCATGTGGCTGCCCAGAACCAGGACGTCTATTTCCAGGGCCGTGAGACCACCAACGCCCAGTATGCCGCGCTGCCCGGCGTGGTGCAGAAATACATGGACAAGATGGCGGAGGTCACTGGCCGCCAGTATCACCTCTTCGACTACGTCGGCGCCGCCGATGCGGAGAAGGTGATTGTGGTGATGGGCTCCGGCGCGGAGACCGTCGAACTGGCCGTCAAGTATCTGAACGCCCAGGGAGCGAAGCTCGGCCTGATCAAGGTCCGCCTCTTCAATCCCTTTGACACCAAGGCTTTCGTGGCTGCCCTGCCGAAGAGCGCCAAGAAGATCGCGGTGCTCGACCGCACCAAGGAACCCGGCACCGCTGGCGAGCCACTCTACAAGGAGGTCGTCAATGCCGTGAAGGGCACCGCGTTCGCGGACGCGCTCATCATCGGCGGACGCTACGGCCTCTCCAGCAAGGAGTTCACTCCCGCGATGGTCAAGGCGGTCTTCGACCACCTGGACGGCAAGGCGTTCCATGGCTTCACCGTCGGCATCAACGACGACGTGACCCACCTCTCCCTCGCGGTCGGCCCCGAGCTGGAGTGCGAGCCGGAAGGCACCACCTCCTGCACCTTCTGGGGACTGGGCTCCGACGGAACGGTCGGCGCGAACAAGGACTCCATCAAGATGATCGGCTCCAAGGAAGGCACCTACGCGCAGGGCTACTTCTTCTACGACTCCAAGAAGTCCGGCGGCGTGACGGTCTCCCACCTGCGCTTCGGCAAGAGCGAGATTCCGTGCCCGTATCTGATCACCAAGCCGGATTTCGTGGCGTGCCACTGCCCCGCCTACGTCGGCCGCTATGACATGATCGGCGGTCTCAAGGAGGGCGGCACCTTCCTGCTGAACTCCGAATACTCCAACGACGAGGTCTTCAGCCACCTCACCCGCGAGATGCAGGAGACCATCATCAACAAGCACATCAAGTTCTACAACATCAACGCCCTGAAGATCTCCCAGGCGGCCGGCCTCGGCAAGCGCATCAACTCCGTGATGCAGACCGCCTTCTTCCTGATCTCCGGCATCCTCGACAAGGACGTGGCGACCAAGATGCTCAAGGACTCCATCCAGAAGCGCTTCGCGCTGAAGGGCCAGGATGTCGTCGAGAAGAACTGGGTCTGCATCGACAACACCGCCGCCGCCCTCCAACAGGTCGCGGTTCCCGCCAGCCTGGACGGCGTGGCGTGCTACACCCCCGCCCCGCTGATTCCCGCTGACAAGCTGGATGACTTCGGCCGCAAGATTCTGCTGCCCTCCATGAAGCTGGAAGGCGACAAGATTCCGGTCTCCGCGATGTCCATCGACGGCATTCTGCCCACCAACACCGCTCGCCTGGAGAAGCGCGGCGTGGCGCCGATGATCCCGAAGTGGAACAGCGCCAACTGCATCCAGTGCAACAAGTGCAATCTAGTCTGCCCGCACGCCGCCATCCGCGCGAAGCTCATCGCGAAGGACGCGCTGGCTGGCGCTCCCGCCAACTTCGATGCGGTGGATACCAAGCCGAAGGCCTCCGAGTACGTTTACAAGAACCAGGTCTTCCCGCTGGACTGCCAGGGCTGCGGCGTCTGCATCCAGGCCTGCCCGATGGCCGCCAAGGCGGTCAAGGACGAGAAGGGCAAGGTCATCGACGACTCCAAGTGCGCTCTGACCTGGGAGAAACTCGCCGCCGCCGAGGCGCGTGGCGAAAACGAGAACGTCGAGTTCTTCCTGGGCACGGCGGACAATGTGCTTGGCGCGAACAAGACCACGAGCGTGAAGGGCAGCCAGTTCCTGCGCCCGCTCTTCGAGTTCTCCGGCGCCTGCGCGGGCTGCGGTGAGACTCCATACGTGAAGCTGGCCAGCCAGCTCTTCGGCAACCGCATGGTCATTGCCAATGCGACGGGCTGCTCCTCCATCTACTCGGGAACCTTCCCGACCATCCCCTACGCCATCGGCAAGGATGGCCGCGGACCCGCCTGGGCGAACTCCCTCTTCGAGGACAACGCCGAGTTCGGCATGGGCATGCGCATCGCCATTGACACCAACCGTCTGCAACTCAAGCAGAATGTCCAGAAGCTCCTGGAGAGCGACAAGGCCCCGGCCGAGTTCAAGGATCTCCTGAACAAGGCGATCGAGCTGTGGGACGCCACGGACGAGGCGGCCATTGCCAACCAGAGCGCCATCAAGGCATACCTGAAGGCGGCTATTGACGGCGGCTGCAAGTGCGAGGCCTGCGCGAAAGTCTTTGAGCTGGGCGACTACTTCGTGGACAAGTCGGTGTGGATCATCGGCGGTGACGGATGGGCCTACGACATCGGCTTCGGCGGCCTGGACCACGTGCTGGCCAGCGGCCGCAACATCAACGTGCTGGTGCTCGACACCGAGGTTTACTCCAACACCGGCGGACAGGCCTCCAAGTCCACCCAGCTGGGCGCCGTGGCGCAGTTCGCGATGAGCGGCAAACGCACCGGCAAGAAGAACCTGGGCCTGATGGCGATGAGCTACGGCTACGTGTACACCGCGTCCTGCGCGATGGGCTACAACCAGCAGCAGCTGATCGACGCGATGGTCGAGGCCGAGGCCTACAAGGGGCCGTCCATCCTGATGTGCTATGCGCCGTGCATCAACCACGGTCTGAAGACCATGATGATGGCGCAGGACGAGGAGAAGGCGGCGGTGGCCTGCGGATACTATCCGGTCTATCGCTACAACCCGGAACCCGGCGAGGGCAAGCCGCGCTTCGTCTGGGGCGGTCCGGCTGCCGTCAACGGCAAGTTCCAGGACTTCCTGGCCGGCGAGAAGCGCTTCTCCAGCCTCAAGAACTCCCCGGCGAAGGCCGAGGCCGATGGCCTCTACAAGGCCTGCGAGGAGGACGCCACTCGCCGCAACGAACTCTATCAGCAGATTGGCAAGCTGATGTAATTCGCTACCCGTTGAGGTAATCGAAACCCCGAAAAGGCACCGTGCTATCCCGTGTAGTACGGTGCCTTTTGGGTTCTAGCCAATCAAGCCAGGCTAGTTTATAACCCCAATCACATTTGGCCCCCCATGAACACCACAGAACAAGGCTGCATCCGCATCGACCTCGAAAAGCGACTTGGGTCAATCAAGGCCATGAACGCGGTCAACAACGGTCCGTCGAAGGCGCGGAGCGACCAGACGGTGTCGAATTTCGATGCCTACGCCACGCTGGAGATTCCCTACGCGCGTCTTCATGATGCGGCGCACTGCCATGCATACGGCGGATGGCACTCGGTGGACATTACTGGCGTCTTCCCGGATTTCGCGGCGGAGGCCGAGAATCCTAAAAGTTATGATTTCACCTTGACGGACGAATATCTGGAGAATATCCGCCTGGCGAGAACAGAGCCCTTCTACCGTCTCGGCCAGTCCATTGAGCATTGGATCAAGAAATACGGCGTGAATCCCCCGCGGGATTATCACAAGTGGGCGGTGATTTGCGAACACGTCATTCGCCATTACAACGAAGGATGGGCGAATGGCTTCCACTGGAATATCCAATACTGGGAGATTTGGAACGAGCCGGATCTTGTGCCGGCGTCGGATGGTCGGCCGAGCGCGACCTGGAACGGCACCCCAGAGCAGTTCATAGACTTTTTCACGGTGGTCGCCACGCACCTGAAGCAATGCTTCCCGTACTTGAAGATCGGCGGACCCGCCCTCGGCTATGACTTCGCTTTCGGCGAACGCCTGCTCAAACACTGCCGCGAACACAATGTGGCGCTGGACTTCTTCTCGTGGCATCACTATGGCGTCAGCATCGGGCGGCTAGTCGAACTGGCCGGTCTCGCCCGTGAACTGATGGTCAAATGCGGCTATGGCGAGGCGGAGTCGATTCTGAATGAATACAACTATGTCCGTGGCTGGACCACCGAATGGCCCTATTCGCTGGAGTGCGAGTCGGGCAGCCGGAACTACAAGGGCGCGGCATACGTGGCCGCCGCGATGTCGGCACTTCAGCGCACGTCGCTGGATATGCTGATGTTCTACGATGCGCGCGTGGGATGCGGCATGAACAACATGTTCCATCTCACCTCGCAGGAACCGCTACGGGGATATTATCCGTTCCTTGCGTGGGCGAAATTGCGCCGTCTGGGTACGGAGGTCGCGGTGACCACCGAGAATCTTCCGGATATCTATGCCACGGCCGCCGTCGGCAAAGACGGCTCCATCGGGA
The DNA here is from genome assembly GCA_017617415.1 of Victivallales bacterium. Classification (GTDB taxonomy): domain Bacteria; phylum Verrucomicrobiota; class Lentisphaeria; order Oligosphaerales; family Oligosphaeraceae; genus RGIG1601. The sequence goes on from JAFZWH010000115.1 coordinate 20,078, forward strand.
TGCTGGTGACGCATTACACCGACAATGACGACCTCGTGGCCCCGAAACTGGTGACGTTACAACTTCCCGAGGCGCTTCGTGGCAAGACGCCCCTCTGCCACCTGACCGACCACATTCGGATGTACACGCAGATTTTCCCGAAGGTTTCCGCTGATGGCACCCTGACCCTCAAGATGCTACCCAATTCCTTTATTTATATTGAATGGAGTGGGAAGTAGAATAGCCATTAGCAAAAGAGTTAGAGAAACGTTTGGGCTCCAGCTCTTGTCAGCCGTGCTTTGGCGGAGTTCGCAGTTCCATTGGCAATGGTGGCAAAGCGGCCACCGCCCATAGCGATAGCAGGCAGAGGGTCAGCCCGACCGCATAGAAATGCTGATATGCCCCAAGCACCTCCGCATCGGGGAGTCCCTTTGGCACCAGATGGCGCAGAAGCATGCCAACTCCAATCAGCCCGACCGCGCCAGCTCCGCCGCCTGCGAGAAGATAATTGCAAATGGAGCAGATGACCTGGTTTTCGCGGGGGACGCTGGCGAGGAAGTAGTGCGCCACGCAACTGTCAAAGAGCGCGCCGGCTCCGCCTGCGATGGCAAAGAGCGGAATGAAGAGCCAGGCGTTCAGGGTCGCTGGCGCAATCCACCAGGCGAGGCATAGACCTGCCAGAGCAGTCAAGGTAATGAGCAATATCTGCCGGGGACCGAGGTATTTGACCACGGCGGCGGCCAGGTAGGTGAAGAGGATGCCCCCCGCACACATCACCAGCGAATAGAGCATCGCTGTCCAGTCGCTGGCGCCATAGCTCCGCTTGATGGCGAGAATCTGGTTCTGCACAGCCAGAATGAGACAGAGGTTCAGGCAGAAATTGGCCAGAAGGAGCTTCAGGAAGATGCGGTCGTGGAAGGCGTGGCGCAATTGCGGGAGGACCGGCTGGCGGGAGGATTCACGTAGTGCGGCCGTCTCGTCCACTCCTCGCAGGACCAGCACGGAGAGCAGACCGATGGCGGCACCTGTGCCCATCACGACGCAAATGGGTTTCAGGCCGCGGTGGCTCTGCAGGAACCATCCCATCACGACGAGCGAAATGCAGGACCCCACATAGAACACCGCCTGGTTGAGTTGCAGGAAGCGCCCGCAGTTGTCTTGGGCGATGCATCCCAGCAAAGGCATGTTGCTGACCAGCCCGGCGGCCCGACAGCCATAGAAGGTAAAGGAACACAGCAGAAGCAGCGCCACGGCGGTGCGGTAACAGCCGACCATTGACAGCCCGGCGGCGATTACGATGCCCAGCGCGGCGAGATTCCTTGCTGTCCAGAAGATCATCTGGGTGGCAGTGGCTCCCCAGCGTGCGCAGGTGAAGCGTCCAAGCGGGAGCGTGAGATATCCCAGGAACATCATTGCGCTGAGCAAAGCGACGATGTAGTCCGGGCATTTCATTGCCAAGGCTGCCAGCACGATTACGGTTTCTCCCACGCAGCGGTAGGAGAGTCCATTCATGAAATTGAAGGTGAGGTAGTGGTTTTGGGAGCGTCGCTGCACCTTCGGCGGTAAACTGGGCAAATCGTAGAGCATATTTGTTTGATGTCAGTCTGAATATATAGAGATGCCGAAGAGGTGAGCACAGGGGAGGAGGTGCGAAGGTGAGTTCGTTGCCATGCCGAGAATGAACAAAGCGAATGCTTGGGGAAGAAACAGCTTATGACAAGTGGAGTGCATGTTGAAGATGTCGTTGTAGAGGGGACAATCTTTGCTCTGCTCAATGAGATCAGGCAGAAATGTGCCTCAGCGGAGAAAACAAGAAGAAGAGCAGGTCAAGGATTCAGCGCCAAGCGGAAGCCGCAGTCTGCGCAATGAAAATAGGGGCCGCGGTAGGTGAAGGGGCGACATGCCGAACGACAGTATTGCGCCTGCCCAAAATCCCCAAACCAGCCGCCGCCCCGAAACGCGCGGACGTCTCCATGCATTGGGCCGGCGGGATCGGTGGCGGGCATGGGGGCTAGGTCGTCCATCCAATCCAGACACCATTCCCAGACATTGCCGTGCATGTCATAAAGTCCCCATGCGTTGGGCTGATAGCTTCCGACACGGGTATGTCGGGCGAAGCCACCGCAGCCGTCCGAGGTATTGTAGAAATACCGTCCCAGGTCATCCATTGCGTCGTCCTGTGCCGTATTTTTCAGGCTTCGTCCATTGTTGAAAGCGGTTGTGGTTCCGGCGCGGCAGGCGTATTCCCATTGCGCCTCGGTGGGCAAATCGAATTCCAGATTGGTTCTGGCTCGCAGTTTTGCCAGGAAGGAACCCTCGTCAACCGCGTGTCCCCATGTGGGCCATCCGGCACCGCCGTCGGGCGAGGTGCCGCGGATTTCCTCATAGGATATCCATTCCACTGGGTTGGTGGCTCCGGGGTATTTGGCGGGATTGTGGCCGGCGATCAACTCGAACTGCGCTTGAGTTACTTCGAAGACACCCAAGAAGAAGTCCCTGCTGATGGTCACTTCATGTTCGGGTTCGTTGGCACATTTGCCTGGTTCACCCATTGGACTGCCCATCACGAAAGTGCCCGCCGGAATGCGGCGCAGCCAGAGTTGGGTGGTGCGGCATGCGTCGTCGTAGAGAGCCGGGCCTGTATCGGCAAATCGGCTGGCACCCGTAACCAGGTCAATCACCAGATATGCATGAAGAGTCGGCATGATTTCTTCCGCCGCTCTGACCGCCAGGCTAACGTAGATTAGAATGAACGCCAATCGTATCATCACCGATAGAAAAGAATTGCGCTGGCGTGAATTTGCGGAAGCACCAGCATCGGAATGTCCAGGTCAGTATCCGCATTGCGTCCCGTTACATTATATGGTGCGCCGGGTCCGAGCCAGCCTTCAAGATTGAAGATGACGCTTTGAAAAGCCACCCTACGAGGCGTGTCATGGCAGTAAACCGCGCAACGACGTGTGTAGTAGTTGCCAAACCAGTTGTAGCTTCCCTGGAAACGCAGGGTGGCGTGGTGCCCGTAGAGATAGACAGGCGTCATTCCACCGAATTCCCCGCCAATGCGATTGCAATTCAGGAAGAGCCTGCCGCCATGATTGTCGAACCACCGTAGATTGTTTTCGCAACGAAGATCCTCGTATTCAGCACGGCTACGGTACTCTCCGATATCTATTCGCGGCAGGATGGGCACGAAGAGGTTGTATTCGGCCAGCAGTTCCCCGCCAAAGTTCTCGAAGAAGCCGGTGTCCTCGGCGAGCGGGTGGTTGCAGACCCAAGAGCGACGGATTTCCGTATGAGTGGCGTTGGTCCGCAATCCGCCGTAGGAGAAGAAAAGCGAGTCGGTGACCAGAATGGCCGATGGCGACTGATCTGCCCGGATGCCAGTGTTGCGCTGATCCAGGAAGAGGCAATTTCGGAAAACATGCCGCCCGCCTGCGCTTCGTATGTCCACGCCGATCTGTGCGTCCGCGAATGCCAAATCTGCCAGCATCGTATCGCCTTTGCCTTCAATGCGGACGAGTGACTGCATAGACGGCTCGGCGGCTACCATCAGTGCGGTTCCCTCGCCGCGCAAAGCAATCCCGGAAGAAAGACGGATGGGCTGATGGAGCGTAATTCGGCGTCCTGGCAGCAACACGATGTCTCCCTTCTTTGCCTGGTCGCAGACTGCCTGGATGGCTTGGGCTTCCGTTGCATGGCTGGCAAAATCCGGTCGAAGAATCGTTCCGGTGAAATCGTCTGTCGTCGGCCAGCGGTCATCCGGAAACTTCAGGACCTCGGTTTCCTTTATTGCATTCAATGGCAAAGGCGCACATTGAAATGCCTGAAACACCGGCGGGAGCGTTTCTCGGAACCCCGCATTCCCGTCAATCAAGAACTTGAACTGCAGTTCCAACGGGGCGACATCGTAATACTTGAAGCGGATCTTCTTTTCGATTTCCTCGCGAGTGGGAATTTGACCGAAGGAAACCACCTCTGCTGGCTGGGCATCCAATAGTTGATTTCCCCTGATATCCAACAGATTGACCAGCGAGCCAGGGGAGAATTTCAGGAGCGGCGCGCCTTCGAGCTGGAATTGGGAGTTCAGGATACGGATACCGGAATTGCAGTAGTTGGGCTTGCTGGAGGTGTGCAGAAACGACAGCGGTGCGTCGGGGGGGCAAGTGAAACTTGAGTCCTCCACGCAGACCACGTCCGCGCCCATGTAATTCTCCTGCCGTCCGTCATAGGGTTCGCGTGTCATCCATTCGGTGGGACCGCCAGGCACGGGGGCTTCGTAGCTGCATTGGATCCGACGCATATTCGTCTGACCAGAATTATGAAAGATTGGCAACAGTCCGCCGATGCGGTGGAAATCGCAGTTCTCCACAACGAACTGGTCGCTTCCACCGCCGATGAAGGTACCGCTACCCTGAAAGCGGGAGTGGCAGATGGTGAAGATCGTCGAATTTGGAAAAAGTTGCGGCGTGAAATCGTATTCGGGATTCTTCTCCAGGACGGGTAGTCCGCTGTCCGCGCGGTGGACGAGATAAGGCGGCACTCCGCGCCACTCCTCTGCCTTGGCGTTGAAGGCACGGATACTCTCCAGCTCCGCGTCTGCAAAGACGCAATTCTCCACGCGGATCATGGACATGTCGTTGTTGTCCGTATAGACATTCAATTGAATCCGGCCGCCCTGGAACTGGATATTTTCGATAATGGCGCGGTTGATGCAATGCAGGTAAAGGAGATCCTGGCCTTCTGCGGCCACGAGGGTGGTCCCCTCCTCGCCACGCAACAGCAGATGGCTGCGGTCGAAGACCAGGGGACGGCTCAGACGATAGGTTCCGGCCGGCAGGAATACCAGTCCGCTGCTGCCGTGGCCGCCGTGGCCGCCCCAGGGAGGAAGCTCCGAGCATCCGGCGGAGAACTTGCTTTCCTCCTGTTCCGCCATGTCCAATGTGCGCTGAATCGCGTCCGTGTCGTCTGCGATTCCATCACCCACGGCGCCGAAGTCGCGCACATCCACCGTAGCCGCGAGCAGGCCAAGTGCTCCTAACGCGAGGAAGAAGGTAATCTTGACCAAAAGGTTATGGCGGCGGGTAAAGCACATGATGTATGGCTTTTTCGGGAGAGTTGTGAGATTCTGACCACGGGCATCATGGGGTGTTATTGCGGCGGAGGGTCAGCACATTCACAATATTCAGCGCATATCCCCCGGCAAGCATGGCGATGACGCCGATAAGGCCCCATCGTGCGAATACGCGCAGGGAGACCTGGTTGCCGACCAGTCCCGCGAAGCCCCAGGCGGAAAGCACTGCACCGTGGATTTTGGAGATGTCGTTCATTCCGAAATGGTCGGCAAGTACAGCGGGGATGGTGGAGAACCCCGCGCCATAGCAGGCGTTGATGACCAGAAGCGTCAAGCCGATTGCCAATGGGAGGAACGCCGGCAAAAGCATCACGCCGAGCGAGATGGCCAGTAGGATGAGCAAAATATTGATGCGTTGTTTCAGGCGGTCGCTCCACCACGCGAAAACGAGGCGCCCCGCACCGTTCATCAATCCGCAACCGGTGAGAATCAGAGTGATGACCGCTTCGCGCAGACCCACGAAGTTCATCAACTGCTTGGAGAGCGGAATCAGCGAGAGCCCGCAACTGATGTTGAGGAACATGAAGAGCCAGGCACGCAGGAACCAGCCGTTCGTGAGGAGTTTCCCGTAGGAGAAGGCGCCTGCCGTGGCGGCCGCCTCCTTAGCGCGAAGTCGGTCGGCACGAAGGGCTTTGAGTGGCTTGCGGAGAAGGAGCGCGCTGACCAGCATCGGAATGGCGTAAATGCCTGCCAAGGCGCAGAAGAGTCCTGCGGTGGAGCAGTATGCCTCCAGGACTTTGACCAGCAGGGTGCACAATGAGGAACCCAGACCGAAGCTGATGATGGGAACTGCCGCTGCGATTGCCTTGTGATCCAGGAACCATAGCATCAGCGTTTTCACTGGTGTAATGTAGATGATGCCGGTGCCAAGACCCACCATGAAACCATAACCTAAGTAAATCGTCCACAATGACTTGACTTGCACGCCGAGGGCAGTCACCAAGAGTCCGGACAAAAACAGACAAAGTCCGACAAAGCCGGACAATCGGATATTCTTCTCAACAATTTTGCCAAAGAACGCCGCTCCCATTCCGAGAAAGAAGATTCCGAGAGAGAAGGCGAATTGTACACGTGGCTGGGAGACACCGAGGCGTTCGGCAATTGGGTTCGAGAATATGGTGAAGGCGTAGATCTGGCCGACTGCCAGCGCGAGCAATATCGCGGGCACGAGGGCATTCCAGAAGCGCTTGCGGTTCAAGATGGAGGCGTGGCGAGCCTGCCACTGGGAGACAATAGCATTATTCATGGTCGTTGTCGTAGAAGGACACAGTTAGAACAATGCCCAGACGAACGACTTCTCTGGCGTGTTTGCCAGCCCCGCAGTCCACGTGGTGAACTCCACACAAGGCAAAATTTGATACCCTGCTTCGTCAGTTCTGCGGATAGACAAAATATACACTATATTATATTGATTTTAGTTGGAAACCATTCATTTCTCCTGAAAACTCCATGAAACACCTGCTGTTTTTCCTCCTGGGCATCGGTGCGTTGCTGATGTTCGCCGGTTGCCGCACGGCCGTCAGCGAACTGCCGAAGGATTCGGTGTCGCAGCGCGCCCGGCCCGGCGACCCGGAGTGGTTCCCCATCATCGCCTGGGGCAACAACCAGGTGTGGTTGCCCGGCATCAGTCAAAGCCACTACGACGAGATGGCGGAGTGCGGAATCACCGTTGGCGGTTTCGTGTCCGGTGGCATCAAGGAACTGGATATGCTTGCGAAGGCGGGACTGGTGGGGTATGTCTATGATCAGGAACTACTTTGGGATCTCTGGTTGCCGGATGAGCCGCACGACTGGGCCGCCCACGCCCAACGCCTGGTGGACAAATATGCGACGCACCCTGCCACCTACGGCTACTGGTTGCATGACGAGCCGGATACCAAACGCTTTTCAGGTCTCAAGGCGATTTGCCAAGAACTGCGCCAACGCGACCCGGACCATGACATCTACATTAACCTCCTGCCGGACTACGCCACTCCCAAACAACTCGGCGCGCCGGACTACGAGGCGTATTGCGAGCAGTTTCTCAGTGAGTTGAAGCCCTATTGGCTGGGTTTTGACTACTATTCGCTCTTCGAGGACGATGCGCCGCTGCGCAAGACCTACTGGCAGAATCTGGCGGTGGTGCGCGAGGCCGCGCTGCGCCATGGTGTCCATTTCCAATATTGTACACTGGCCGTCGGTCATCTGCCCTATCGGTGCCCCAGCGAGGACGACCTCTTCTTCGAGGTCTTCTCGGGATTGACCTACGGTGCGAAGGGCATCGCCTACTTCTGCTATTTCACACCGCAGCTGGGCAACTACCGCAATGCGCCTATCGACATCTGGGGCAACAAGACCGAGCGGTGGTATTATATGCGTCGGGTGAATAATGCGGTGCGGTGTTTGGCGCCTGTTTACAACCAGTTGGAGTCCACTGCAGTATATCACATCATGTCAGGCGAGCGTCTGCCTCGAGAGGATGCACCGGGCGAGGCGAGCCTCATCACCGGACTGGACGGAAATCCGGAGGCAAACCTGGCCATCGGCGAGTTCCGTCATCGCGAGAGTGGCGAGACCTACGTGATGGTACTCAACAAGAACCTGAAGAAGTCGCTCTCCATCGGTGGATTGCATTGGCGTACCAAACCCGCGAAGGTCGAGGTGGTCTCGCAGGCGCGCCCGAATGTCTTCCAGAACTTTGTTGGCGAGGGCGACTGGGTGGCACCCGGTCATGCTCAGCTTTTGCGCGTTATTTGGGAGTAAAAGACCATGGCAAAGAACATTGGAAAGAAACCGAAGACGGTGCTGGGGACGATCGGCGCGCTGCTGCTCGCCCTGCTGATTTATTTCCTCCAAGGCGGGAAGGGTGGTTCGGGAAGCTCCGAATCTATGCCGAAGTCCACTTCGCCACAGGCAATGCCGTCGTCGGCAGTGGTCGAGAAGGTGCCGGTTGGGGAACCGAATCAGTCTGAAAAAGCACAGCCTGCTGATATACGGCAAGTTAAAGATTCCGGTGCGCCGTCAAAAGCGGTTCATCGCGCCTATTGGCACCAGTCCAACCTTCAGCGCCATTGGGAGAAGCACTACGCGGAGTTTCCAGAGTGCCACTCTGCCGAGGAGTATGGCGATGCCACGGTGCAATTCTTGGACAATCCGCCGGAGGGCACGCTGACGAAGACCTCCGCCGATGGAGGTCAGTTGTTCTATCACCCTCCCAGCAACCGCTTTGTCGCTGTCACGGCTGACGGTGCCATCAAAACCTGCTTCAAGCCCGATCAGGGCATCCGCTACTGGAATCGACAATGAATACAGAATCTCAAAAACATACCTGCCCATGTTGTGGCCGCGTTGTGGACGGTGCCGCCGACAACTATACCATCTGTCCGCACTGTAACTGGGAGGACGACCCAGTGCAGGCCAAGGACCCCACTTTCGCTGGTGGCGCGAATCCGCTTTCCCTGGAAGAGGCGCGGCGCATCTGGTCCGCCGATCACCCACGGCTCTTGGTCAAAAAACGCCGGTTTGGGCGTGGACGGAATTGATTCGAATTGTAAATGTAGGTTGCTCAATAAGAAACAGGAGAATTACCGATGGCAGTAAAATTGTACAGTGAAGCCGAGAGTTTTGGTGCGCGTGGCTGGTGGCTGCAAGGTGTCAATGTGGAGTTGTTCCTGACGGAGCAGGGCGGTCAGCATGCGCCCGGCAACTTCCGCTTGGCAAATGGCGCATGCATCCAACCCTATTACCTGAGTCCGTGGCAGGAACGCAAGCCGGATCTTTCTTCCATCCCGCTTCTGCAGTATCTGCGAGGCGATTTCTTCTGCTTGCCCTTCGGCGGCAATGCCGAGGCGGTGGACGGACACCAGTACCAGTGCCATGGCGAGACCAGCGCCTGCGAGTGGCGTTTTGCCGCGGCACACCGCGAAAGTGCGTCCACGGTCTTCGAGTTCACGCAGGAAGGCAAAGTTCTTCCCACGAAAGTCACCAAGCGCATTGAATTGAAGGACGGCCAGAGCGCGCTGTATCTCCAGCATACGGTCACTGGACTTGAGGGCAAGATGCCCTACGGCCATCACGCGATCCTGAAGCTGCCGTCAGCCAACGAGAAGATGTATTTCTCCTGCGGGAAATTCGACTTGGGGATGACGCCCACGAGTCTCTTCTCGGACCCCGCCAACTGGGAGTACCAGTTCCTCGCCTCTGGCGAGGAGTTCGCCAGCCTGGAGGCACTTCCGACACTCTTCAAGCAGCCTGCGACCTGGGACTACAGTGTCTATCCCTCGCCGGTCGGCTACACCGACCTCTTCGCGCTGCTCAAGAAACCCTCCGCCACTCCCGCTTGGGCGGTCGCCTCATACGCCGACGCCGGGTACCTCTACTATTCGCTGAAAAACGCTGCGGAACTACCCTCCACCACCATCTGGGTCGCCAACTCCGGACGCTATGAGGAACCTTGGAACGGCATCTCCAGCAACTTCGCCATCGAGGAGACGTGCAGTTACTTTGCGGACGGCTGGAAGCCCTCCATCGAGGAGAACGCCCTGACCCGCAAGGGCTGGCGTACCTGTGGTGAATTCCATGCGGCCGAGCCAAAGACGGTTCGGCTCATCCAAGGCGTGGCGGCCATTCCCGACGGCTTCACCAAGGTCGCGGCGGCGGACTTCCAGCCCGGCAAGGTCGTCTTCACGGATGTCAACGGCCTATCCGCCACCGCCACTGTGGATTGGGAGTTCTTGGGTTGCTGATTGCTTCGTAGGTCAATTGCAACTGCTTTTGTTTCCCAAGAGGCGAATGAATCGAAGCGTTTTATTAAAGGCTTGTTCCCTCCCTAACAGGGTGCCTAATCAAGGCTTTTCAGCCGCGAAGCGGCGAGCGCACGGAGTGCGCGACCATGCTTAACCGCCTGCAAGCGCCCGTTTAGGGCGCGCAGCTGGCGGGGAGGCCAACAACAAACCCTGCGCCCGCAAGGGCGCGACAACC
>JAFZWH010000116.1 GCA_017617415.1 Victivallales bacterium
AACGCGGCTTGCCCTTCTGAACACCTGAATCCTTGAATTTGCGTGAAGAATCCTCGTCGACGGAATATGTTGTGGCGATGCCCCGTCACCACTTTGTCAGCTCACGCATTCAGGGAAAAATCGCACGCAAAGGCGCAAAGGCGCAAAGGGAAAGCTTGGCGGCTTGGCGTGAGGAAATTTTGAATAAAACCTGAATCCGTGAATTTGCGTGAAGAATCCTCGCCGACGGAATATGTTGTGGCGATGCCCCGTCACCAACAGTGAAAACTCACGGATTCAGAGAACAGTTACGAGTTTACATTGTATGATTTAGGGTGAATTGTCTCATGTCGGGCACCTGGAGGAATTTGCATTATGCCATGCAGGGCGCGCTGGAGCGCGGCCCTCCCTTCCACATCGCCAACTTCGATTGTCTAACTTAACTATATAATTCCCTTATATTTTACTGCTGTGCTGTTGACGCATCGCCAGCAGAGATGGCAGAGAGTGAAAGCGCGGCTTGTTTGCCAGTAGCGGCGGCGAGTGGGAAGTGCTGCGGCAAGGCGACGACAAAACATACGTCTTTGCCTTGGTAAATTCCGAAAAAAACATCCCCGTGTTCTTCAAAAAGTCAAGATGATATTATGGTATAAAGAAATTCCCTTCGTAATCCCATTGTCTTCTATGTCCAACAAACCCGACCATCAACGTATTGTCATTACCGGCGTAGGCTTGACCGCCCCGAACGCCAATGGCCTGGCTGACTTCCGAAATGCGCTCCTGCATGGTGTTTCCGGCGTCAAGTCCCTGGAGATGCGCTACTTCGGAATCGCGCCGGCGGGCTTGTGCGACTTCGATGCCACCAAATACCAGAAGCGTCGGGACATCCGCAATGGCACCCGCGCGGGCTCCATCGCCATCTACGCGACGGGCGAGGCGCTTGCCGACGCCCAAATCGACATCACGCAAGAAGACACCTCAAGAGTCGGCGTCTTTCTCGGTATCACCGAACACGGCAATGTCGAGACGGAAAACGAAATCTACGAGATTTCCAAATACAACTACGACACCGCCATCTGGAGCCACCACCACAACCCGCGCACGGTCGCCAACAACCCCGCTGGCGAAGTCACGGTGCGTTTCGGCATCACCGGTCCCCACTACACGGTCGGCGCGGCCTGTGCGGCGGGAAATCTCGGCCTGGTCACCGGTGCTCAACAACTGCTTTTGGACGAAGTGGATCTCGCCCTGGCGGGCGGTGTCTCCGAAAGCCCCCGTACTTTCGGCATCTTCGCGGCATTCAAAAGCCAAGGCGCTCTCGCATACAGCGACGACCCCGCGAAAGCCAGCCGCCCATTTGACCTGGCGCGCAACGGCATCGTGGTCTCCGAGGGTGGCGCGGTCTATGTCTTGGAACGGCTTGACCACGCCCTTGCCCGCAATGCGAAGATCTACGGCGAACTGGTGGGATGGTGTTACAACTCGGACGCCACGGACACCGTTCTGCCCAACTCCGAACGGCAGGCCGAATGTGTCCGAAAAGCACTGAAGATGGCAGGCATGACCCCGCAGGACATATCCATCGTGAACACCCACGCCACCGGCACCAAGCTTGGCGACATCAAAGAATGCGCTGCCTTGCGCGAGGTCTTCGGCGACTCCTGCCCCTACACCTACTTCAACAACACCAAGAGCTTCATTGGTCACTGCATGGGCGCCGCCGCCGCCCTTGAATTGGCGGGGAACCTCCCCGCCTTTGAGGACGGGCTTGTGCATCCCACCATCAATGTCGAGAACCTCGACCCCGAATGCGCTCTGCGCAACTTGGTGTGCAACGAGGCGGTCTCCACTTCTGTCCATGCCATCCTGAACAACTCCTTCGGGATGCTTGGCATCAACTGCGTCACCATCACCACCAAATACCAAGGATAACCCTGAAATGACACGCCCTGAAATCCAAGCCGCTATGATTGAAATCCTCTCCGACATCAACCCAGATGTGGACTGGAATGCCTTTGGCCCGGAGGACTCCCTTCGTGGCACTCTTGAATCCATGGATTTTCTGGATGTGGTGATGGAGCTGCGCAAGCGCTATCACATCGAAGTGCCAGAGGCTGACTACGGCAAACTCGCCACCATGAAGGGCTGCGTGGACTACCTTGAACCGACCCTCGGTGCGAAGTAATAATGATTTAAATTCTTAATAATAAATAGATTAATAATAATTTTACAAGGGAGTAACAATGCCGGAACTGCAAAGTGTGAATATCCCCCCGCCGAACCATCGAATGGTTTTGGGCGGACAAGGTTGGGTTGGCTTGGTGGACCAGATGGGCACCGAGGCCAGCATCGTCAATGCCGCGCGCGTTTCGTTTGGCAAAATGCGCACGGAGATGGACGAACGGGACGTGAAATTGGTCAAGTACCTGATTGCCAACCACCACAACACTCCGCTGGAGCACGTGGTCTTCACCTTCCTGGTACACTGCCCGCTCTTCGTGCGCTCGCAGTGGCATCGTCACCGCACCTGGTCCTACAACGAGATTTCCCGCCGCTATACCGAGGTGGACTTGGAGTTCTATGTCCCGCCGGAAATCCACGCCCAGGCGGACAATGACCGGCAGGCCTCCATCGAAGCGCCGGACACCCTTGACCAGGCCGCCGCTCGTGCTGCCATCGACGCCGCCAACAAGGCATCGCTGAAGGCCTACGAGGACCTCCTGGCCGCCGGCGTCTGCCGCGAACAGGCACGCGGAGTGCTCACCCAGAACCTCATGACCACCTTCTGGGGCACGGTGGACCTCTCCAACCTGCTGAAATTTATCGAATTGCGCTCCAGCGAACACGCCCAGTGGGAAATCCGCCAGTACTCTGATGCCATCAAGGAACTCATCGCCCCCGCCATCCCCAACGTGGCAAAGGTGATGGGATGGTAGTCCCAGTCCATCGGAAGACCCGGCCCCGGCTATGGACCAATCTTACGTGAGCCAGTTAGACGAGCGGGAGCTCAAGCGATGGTATCGGCGCACCTTCTACGCCCTAAATGCACCGACCATCGCTTTGATACTGGTCATAGCCTGTTGGGTTGGACATTGGTATTCCAGCATCTGCTCGAGTTTCATGATATGCCTTATTCTGATTGTCGAGTTAGAGGTGGTTTTCCTCTTCCGTTGGCGGGCTACCCAACGCCTGCTTGCCAGAACCGGCTCCTTTGAGCAAACCACAACCATCCACCTGACTGACACCCTGATGGAAATAACCTGCGGCGCCAACGCCACCCGGATGGAATACCGCACATTTTACGACTATCTCCTGCAACGGGAGTTCATTGTGCTTCGACAGTCGCCGACTGGCGGCATGGCCATAATCCGACGCGACAAATTCCCTGACAACGGCGAGGAACTGCTTAGATGCCTGGACACTAGCGCAGTGCGAAAATTCCGGTTCTGGAGCCTGCGCCGTTGGTGGCTGGTTCTTTTGTTGGCATTGTTTTGCATTGGCATGTCCGCATGGAGAATACGGATTCAGGAGCAGAACTGTAGAGCTTGTGAATCTGCACTTGAAAGCCTTGCTGAATGGGTGCTGGATTACGACAGGTGGCATGGGGAAAGTGAAGGTGTGGAGGCACTTCTGCCGGAAACCCTTCAGGAAATAGATCAGGTTTTGGAGACATGGCGGTGCCAGAAGACCACTGAGCAATATCGATATGTGCCTTATCGGCGACGACTGGACCCCAAATCCCCTACTGCCCAATACTCCCCGCTGCTCGTTGACAGCATCGGCGCCCATCGTCAGCCGGGCCATGCACGTATTCGTCTGACCTTGATTGCATTTGAGGATGCTCACGTCTCCTGCGAGGAAAACCTCACTTGCCATATGGACATCTATAACCGCTATGGCCATCTTCTGCCTTCGGAGGATGCGGAAGTGTTACGGAAATACTGCGAACAATGGGACAGCCTGCCCGCAACATCATATTAGCCAATGGCGAGTTTCCGCAGGACCGCCAGTGCCTCGATGCACTGCGAAACGCCGCGCATCTGGTCTGCTGTGACGGAGCCACCGTCGCCTTGATCGCCAGCGGTCTGCGCGAGCCGGATGCCATCGTGGGCGACCTCGACAGCCTTCCCGAACCGTTGAAGCGCCGTTTCGCCGACCGCCTCCACCAAGAGTCCGAACAGGAGACCAACGACCTCGCCAAGGCATTTCGCTTCTGCCAAAGTCAAGGCTGGACCGACCACCTGGTCATCCTCGGAGCAATGGGGCGACGGGACGACCACGCCATCGGAAACCTCGCCCTCCTGCTGGACTTCGCCGCCACCGCCCCGGATGTCCAACTCTGGACCGACTACGGCTATTTCCAAGTGCTTGCCTCCAGTGCGACGCTTCCCTCCACGCCAGGCGAGCAACTCTCCATCTTCTCGACGGATTCCGCCCAGCCCATCACCACCACCGGACTACGCTATCCGCTCGTGGCACAGCCACTGGAAAAACTCTGGTGCGGCACGCTGAATGAATGTGCTGGAAGCAGTTTCCGCCTGGAGTTTCCCGGCACCTCGCCATTGCTGCTCTACCGCCCGTTGCCTCGTGTCGCGGGGAAGCAGCCTCCGGCATCCGCACCTCGCCTTCCATGGCGGAAGGTTCATTTCATCGGCGTGGGCGGTGTAGGCGTCTCGGGACTGGCGCAGATTCTTTTGGATGCGGGAGTGGCGGTCTCCGGCTCAGATGCGCAGGACTCCACATACGCTCGGCGACTGCGTGAGCAAGGTGCGCAAATCTTCATCGGGCACCATGCGGAAAACATCTCCGATGATGCAGACCTCGTGGTCTATTCGGCGGCTGTTCAGGCTGACAACCAGGAACGCCAAGCGGCACAACATTTGGGCATCCCACAGTGCCGGCGCGGACAGTTTCTGGCACGGCTGGCCCCCTACTTCCGGCGTGTCGTTGCGGTCTCCGGCAGCCATGGGAAAACCACCACCACCGCGATGCTGGCACATATTCTGCGGGAATATGGGATGAATCCTGGATATCTGGTGGGTGGCATTGTCACTGGCTGGGAACGTTCCGCATCCGCAGGCTCATGGGAATTTCTGGTCACGGAGGTCGATGAAAGTGACCGTTCACAGGAACTGATGCTTCCCGCCCTCTCCATTGTATTGAATATCGACGATGACCACTCCTGGGGCATCGGTGGCACCGCTGGTCTGGAAGAGTGCTTTGCGCGGCTCGCCAGACAGTCGCTTCAGACCTTGACTTGGGACACGCCCGACCTTCGGCGGATTCTCCAAGACGCTCCTAACCTGACCGCCCTGCCCTTGACGGCCAGCGAGGACGCCCTGCTGACCACCCTGCCCCTCTGCGGCGCACACAACCGCCAGAACGCCGCCATCGCCGTGGCCGCCGCCCAACTGCTCGGCGTCCCCCGCGAGGATGCAATCATTGCCCTGCGGAGTTTCCCTGGCGTCCAACGCCGCCTCACCATCCGCTGGCAGAGTGAAGACCGCCAATGCGCCTTCGTCGATGACTACGCGCACCACCCCACGGAATTGTCAGCGAGTCTCCAGGCAATTCGAGAACAGTTTCCGAAACAACGACTTGTAGTATATTTTCAACCCCATCGACCGGAGCGCATCCTCCGATATGGCAAGCGCTTTGCCGCAATCCTTGCCGCATACGCTGACCACGTTGTGCTTGTGCGACCCTTCCTGGCCTGGGAGGACGAAGACGCCGACGCCAATCCCCAGACCATCGTGGACGCCATCAACCGGATTGCACCTGGCAAGGCGGAATTGACCACAACCGACTGGGAACCGCTTGCCTGTGAAATCCGTCAAATCCTTCAGCATCCCCCCACTCCGCTCGTCATCGCCGTCATCGGCGCCGGTGACATCGGCAATATCGGCGCATGGTTTGAGAAGCATCAATGAAACTTCACATCACTCCCAAGGCAGTTTTCTACCTGTTGGTGGCAGTTGGAATTGGCGTTGGCGTCTGGTACTGGCATTTTGTACGCACGCCGGAGTACCTCATCAAGAAGCAGATTCACGCGATTGCGGAGGACGTCAACAAGGCCCCTGGAGAAACCAACACGGTCATGGGATTCAAGATGGTCGCCTTCCTGAACCGCCTCGCTAACCATGTCGAGGTCAGCGTCCACGGCATTCCCATCGAAGGCGGGTTCTCTGGCGATGAACTGGGCAGCCATGTCTCTCGCGGGAGAATGTTCGCGGACATGATCTACCTCAAGCCTGTCGAAATCTATGTCACCTTGCTGGACGACACTCACGCCACGGCGGAATGCGAACTCATCGCGCGCGCCACCAGCAAGGAGGGAAGTTACCATCTGGACGAGGTCTATCATCTCCGGCTCTCTTTGGAACTCGATAGCGCCAAACACTGGGTATTCACGGGCTTCCACGAGTCCGAATTCATGGAGAAATGATTCTTCTGCCAGACGTGAAAATCTTCTGTTATACACTATATTATATGATTTAACAACTCTTTTCCCTTTTTCACTTCCTTTTCGACAGTTATTGACCAAACCGCTATGGCCAACCAGCCGAACTATTTCCTGGGCATCGACATCGGCTCCACGACTTTCAAGGCAGTCCTGATGTCCGACAACGGGGACATTCTGCACACGACCTACCAGCGTACCAAGCCCGTCGAGGAAGGCCGCCTGGCCTGTAGCGGGCGTTGCACGTCCTGCGGACGCTGCAACATGGGCGCCGTCCGCAAGACCGTATTGGAGTTTCTGAAGGACGCCGGTGTTCGGGAAGAAGACATCACCTGTACCGCCGTCACCGGCAGCCAGATTGTCGAGGACACCAAGCGTTTTATCCACTTCGACTTTCAAATCAGCGAGGTCTCCGCGCACGTCGCCGGTGCCAAGCACTTCTACCCCGACGTAACCGCCATTATCGACTGCGGTGGGCAGGACAGCAAGTGCATGATCTACAACCCCAAGATGGACATGTGGGTTTCGATGATGTCGGGCGTCTGCGCCGCCGGAACCGGCAGTTATCTGGACAGCGTTGCCGCGAAACTGGGCATCCCCGTGGAGGAGATCGCCTCGCGGGTGAACTACGCCTCCGAGCAGGAGTTCAGCTCGGTCTGTGCCGTGCTATCCGCCACCAGCATCAACAAGTTCAAGAACCGCATTCCGATTGGCGACCTGCTGGCCGGCGCCTGCCGTGCCCAGGCACGTACCATCCTCAACAGCGTGGGGCAGCTACTGCTGCACCAGCCCGGCCACAAGATCCTCTTCCAAGGCGGTGTCGCCTCCAACCAGGCGGTCGCGCACTACCTGCAGGAGATTACCGGCAGCGAAATCGTCATCCCCGAACATCACCGCGTGATGGGAGCGTTGGGCGCCGCCTGCCTGGCGCGCCAGTTCACTCAACTCAAGGGCAAACTGGTCACCGACAAGATTCAGTATGAGCCGACGCCCCAGAAGTCCATCCAGATGCGCATCAAATCCACCTGCCGGGACTTCTTCATCAAGACCAAGAACAGCAGCCGCCCCATCGTCTGGCGGAACTTGTTCTATCCTTCGGAGATTCTCAACGCCTTTGGCGTCACCATCAAGACGCTGGAGACCTACGCCGCGCTCTTCGGACGCAACATGAGGCGCATCAAAACGGCGCTGGACGTGGCCGCGCGCAAGGGCTTTGACCAGCAGACCTGCTCGTTCCTGCGCATCCTGGAGGGCGTGGTCCAGACCCGTCCGTCCTTCGCGGTCACCACCTCGCAACCCTGCCAGCAGGGCGAGCGGATTTTCGCCGACCTGGCGCAGGACTACGGGTTCGAGGACAGTTTCTACTCGGTGCAGACGCCCATCAACACCGACTCCGAGAGCGCCATCGACCAGATTGCCGACGGCCTGGGCGAGTCCATCAGCCGAATGGAATATGCCCTGGGCATCAAGCTGGAGGAATCGAAACTCCAGGAGGCCATTGAACTCTCCAACCGGGCCGCCGACTACACGCGGAAGTGCAACCAGTTGCGCTGGACCTCCCCGCCGCTCATTCGTGGCTCCAAGGCGGTCTATAACGCCGTCATCTTCAGCCAGGACTGGGGCAAGCAGGAGCTGGTTGACATCCAGAAGCAATATTACCGGGAACTTCTGGCTAAGAAGGAGTGGGCCGAAAAACGCTACAGCATCGATGACACGCATCGTCTGCTCTGGCTGCATCTCCCGCCCTTCTACAGCTCGCAGTATCTGGACTATCTGGAAGACACGATGAACGCTCCCATCGTCTTCGAGGAGACCAACTTCGTCGGGTGGGAGCCGATGGATCCCCTAAAGCCGCTCAAGTCGCTGGCCAAGAAAATCCTCCAGTCTGGCTTCCTGAACCCCAAGCAGCGCATCAACTATGTCCGGATGGTGGCGGAGAAGGCACGGCTGACCGGCTGCGTCCTTTATACTCATGGTTTCGGACGTTGCAGCCTGGCGGACCGCCCTTTCTCCAAGCAACTGCGCGAGGCCCTCGAAAACATCGGCCTGCCGCTGCTGATGCTGGAAGGAGACTGCATGGACGCATCCATCGACCCCTGCTCCACCGCCACCAAGATTGCCTCCTTCGTCGAGTCGCTCAATCTCCACAAATATCATAACCTCTTCGGACGACTCCTGCCTAACGCATGATGACTTAAAATAGGCATTTCTTGTATGGAGAGCAGAAATTCGCTGCACGATGAAAAATATCAATCTAAATATCTATATATAAATGTATTGCTATGTTTATTAATTGTGACAGCATGGAGCATTGCCCTGGCATTGCGGAATACTGCGCAGGTCCTGTCTTCCCCCTCCTTGTCGCAGGTTGCCCAGTTCGACTCGCCGCCACCGACAGCGTCCCCTCTGGCGGCTTCGGAGGAGATGGAGGACGAAGTGGCCGACTTGCGAGATGAAGCCAAGGGGTTGCGTCAGGACATCCGGACGTTACGTCATGAGGCAGAGGAAGAACTGGCGACCCACGCCCCGCAAGTCGAAAAGGCGCGTCAGCGACGGGAAAACAAACTGGAACCGGAAGAATGGTTCGCTCGACTGACCTCGCCGGATGCCACGGAAGAACAGAAGCGCTATTATGCGCGTCGGCAGAACTCGGTCAGGGATGCCGCTCAAAAGCGCATCCGGAATCGGCAACTTATCCTTAGCCATTTGGAGGATGCCGACATCACGCAGGAGCAGCTTGAGCAAATCCGCGAGTGGTTCGCCCAACTGGACGCCTTTGACGCCGAAGCCGACTACCGCTTCTACTACCGCGACATGCACAGCCTCATGTTGGACGAGATGGCGGACACGAACTTCGTACTTCGCCACGAGTTGCGTCAGTTGATTCGGGACACTCTCACAGACGAGAAGGCCAGGCGTCAAACTTCGGTGGAACATGCCTTTTCCCAAAATGTTCCTGGATCTTTCGTCTTCACGATCGAGGATGTCGTAAAATTGTCTTCTCACTGGTAATTCAACGTTTTCGGGCAAATCCACCAGCGAAATGGCTTCTCCACGCACAACCGTTGCACTTCTGGCACTTCTGGCGTTGTCCCTGGCGCTCTTCCGTCCAGTCGCCTTGTCCGACAATCGCTCTATACCATCGGTTGATGCGCCAGTGCCCGTCGCAGGAGACCACCCCGCGCCGTCTGAAGCGTCAACACCCGCCGCCCGCCCGCATCGTCCGAAACCGCAGCGGCTGGCTCGCTCCGTATATCAGTTGCGCACCACCAAAACGCAGGAAGAACGGCGCCTTTACGACATTAAACTCTATGGGATGATCCGTCAATGTGGCATCGGATATGGCATTCAGTCGGCAACCTCCCGCTTTGGCACCCAAGACCAAGCCAATGACCAAGAACGCGTGGAACAATTGCGCCAACAGTACTTCGAGTCCGCCCGCCATTTTTTCCATGTCCTGGAGGACTACATCCTGGACACCGAGTTCACCGCCTTGACCGACGACGAGACCGACCTCCTCTACCAATATCTTGAACTCCGGCGACAAATCGAAGAGGCCCGCGAGAACTACTACGACATCCCCCCAGAGGAATGGTGCGAACTGGCGAAGGAGGAAAGCCGCTTGAGAGTGCAATGCTTACCTCTCGTGAAACGACAGTTCGACGCCGACTCGGCTGAAGCGCAAGCCCTGCGCCAGGCTTTGATGCGCTTTCTGCCAGAGTGGTGCATCATCTGCGAGCAATGCGGCGATGACTATGCGGAAATCTTTCTGCCACAGCCATAAAGTATATAATTCCCTTACATTTCCAGCACCTGCGGGTCGGGGCAACGGCCATTCATCACGTAGGTGTGGTACATCTCCAGTTCGGGAAGATATTCGGCAAGGAACTCCTCGGCAAGCACCATGCGCTTCGGGCCAATCAGCGTCTGGCTGAGAAGCAGATAGCCCAGGAAGGAGATGGTCGCAATGCGCACTACCGAGAATGCCATCTGGTCGAAGAAACGCGCATCGTCGTGGACGCTCTCCACTTTCTGAATGGCCTCTTCGACCATTTCGCGCGCTTTGGCAAGTTTTTCAGCCAACTCAGCGGCGCGACCGGTGTAAGGCAACGCCGCCAATTCGTCCAGTCGGCCATTGAGCGTGCGTTTTTTGACACCGGCGATAGCGGCGACCACCTGCAACTGGGTCGTTCCCTCGTAGATGTTGGTGATGCGGGCGTCGCGATAGTAGCGCTCCGCCAGATGATCGCGCATATAGCCCTTTCCGCCATGAACCTGGATGCCGTCGTAAGCCACGCGGTTGCACATCTCGGTGTTGAAGGCCTTGGTCATCGGGGTGAGTACATCGGCGAGTTGGCCGTATTTGCGAACCAGCATGTTGTCCTCGTCGGTGCCGACGCCGCGACGCACGCGGTCCTCGTGAGCGTCGCGCAGGTCCACCACCCGGCTGGTCTCGTAGAGCAGTGCGCGACCAGCCATCACAGCGGTACGCATCTTCACCAGCAGTGCATTCACTGCGCCAATCTGGTTGATAGACTTGCCGAATTGACGGCGGTTCGCGGCATATTCACTGGCCGCCCGGTAGGCCGCTTCGCCAATGCCAACGGCTTGGGAGGCGATAGCGAGGCGTGCGCCGTTCATCAGGCTCATCACATAGCGGATGAGGCCCATCCGACGACTGCCGACCAGTTCTGCGGGTACACGGTCGAAGGTCAGTTCGCAGGTCGGGGAACCATGAATGCCCAGTTTGTCCTCAATGCCACTGATTTTGAGCTGCGGGCAGCTCTCCACCAGGAACATCGAAAGCCCGCGACCATCGCGGGTACCCTCCTCGCTACGCGCCAGCACCAGCAGAGCCTTCGCCCTACCATTTGTGATGAAGCGTTTCTTGCCAGTGATATACCACTTGCCGGTCGCGGGATCCTGCTCGGCCTTCGTGGTGACCGACTGGAGATCGCTGCCGGCCTCCGGCTCAGTCAACGCCATCGCGCCATCTACCTCTCCGGAAGCGAAACGCGGGAGCATCCGGTCGCGCTGCTCGTCACTGCCGAAGCGATAGAGCGTCTCGGCGATGGACTGGAGGCCGATCAGGTTCTGAAGCGAGGCATCCGCCCGCGAAATCATCTCGGTCATCATCGAATAGATGGTGGTCGGCAGATTCAGCCCGCCGTAGCGACGAGGCAGGGTCACGCCATCCAGATGATTCTCCTGCAAAATCTTGAGATTTTCCTGAGTGCCGTAGGGGTAATCCACCTTTCCGTTGGCCAGATGCACATTGTCTCGGTCCACCTGGGTGCCACGTGGCGCGAATTCTTCGCCGGAGAGTTTTCCCACCAAATCCAGCTTCGAGCGGCAGTTCTCCTGAGCCTCGGCCAGTGAGGCGGGAGCCTCCGGGAAACTCGTATGAAGCGTGAAGTCATCCTCGCGCATTCGAAGGATGTCCGCCAGGTCGGTATGCTCGAAATGAAACTGCAGATCAGAATTGTCCAGGAAGAAGTTCTCGCTCATAGTTGAAATGCTTAAAAGAATGCAAGGGATGGAATGATGGAGCCTATATAATATAGAGGAAAAAAAGCCGTTCGCCGTTCCTTTCCTTAGATTCACCCTGAAAAATCTCATCTTGTCTCAGTGTCCAGAAAAATGCCATGGGTCTCAGGCAGATTGAAATAAATAATTAATAACTTATTCATAATAAATATATTAATAATATATTATAACACATTGTCGCCAAACCATTCCACGGAAAAAACTTGTCAAGAAGTCGTGTGTTGTGGTTATAAACTGGTTTGTTGCATTATATTTATGGAAGTGTCCCGCGCTTTTGGCATGTGCTTTTTGCGTGCCCCGAAGTGCAAACCCCGTAGCAAATTTCCAACTTCCCTTAGGATTCCGCGATGTTCTCCAGTGCATTCATTATCATGCTGGTTGGCATGGGCTTTGTTTTTGTCTTTCTCGGCATACAAGTTATTATCACTCTATTAGCGGCGAAGGTCGCCGGCAAATACGCCTATCTGCTGCCGGAGCCGGAGAAGAAGAAGCCCGCCGCCGTCAAAGCCGCCGCATCATCTGCCAACGCCAGCGAGACCGAGGTCGCCGCTGTGATCGCCGCGGCCCTCAAGCAGGCTGGCAAACTTCCGTTATAAGGCAACCTATCGTAGCGGTCACATTGTTTACGCAATGTTCTGCGCACCCCTTTCTGTAATCCACCATAACTCTAATCTGCATTATAACTTTCCATGAAAAAGATTCGCTTCCTGGACACTTCCTTCCGTGACGGCTTCCAGTCCGTCATCGGCGCCCGCGTCATCTCCAAGGATTTCATGCCCGCCCTGGAGGCGGCAGTCGAGGCTGGCTGGCGCCACCTGGAGGTCGGTGGCGGTGCGCGTTTCCAGAGTCCCTTCTTCTACTGCGGCGAGGACGCCTTCAAGATGATGGACGCCATCCGCGCGGCGGTCGGTCCCGAGGTCGAGTTGCAGACTCTGGCTCGTGGTGTAAACGTGGTCGGTCTCTCCAGCCAGTCCAGCGACATCATCAACCTCCACGCGAAGATGTTCAAGAAGCACGGCATGACCACCATCCGCAACTTCGACGCGCTCAATGACATCCGCAATATCAGCTATTCCGGCACCTGCATCCACAACGCGGGACTTCAGCACCAGACCACCATCACGATGATGGGCCTGCCGCCGAACATGGACACCGAGGCGCACACCCCGAAGTTCTATGCGCAGATCCTCAAGAACATCCTGGAGAGCGGGATGCCCTTCGACTCCCTGTGCTTCAAGGACGCCTCCGGCACCTGTCCGCCCGCCATCATCCGCGAAACGGTCAAAATCGCCCGCCAGATGCTCGACGCCGCCGGCAAGAAAGACTGCCCGATCGAGATGCACACCCACGACACCGGCGACATGTCCGTGCAGTGCTACATGGCGGCCATCGAGGGCGGCGCCGAAATCATCGACCTGGCCATGCGCCCGATGTCCGGCGGCACCAGCCAGCCCGACATCCTCACGATGTGGCACGCTTTCAAGAACACCGACTACACGCTGGACGTGGATCCCGAAAAGGTGATGAAGGTCGAGGATATCTTTATCCAGTGCATGTCCAAATACATGATTCCGCCGGAGGCGATGACCACCAACCCGCTCATCACCCTCTGCCCCCTGCCCGGCGGTGCCCTCACCGCCAACACCCAGATGATGCGCGACAACAAGTGCCTGGACAAGTTCCCGGAGGTGGTCGCCGCCATGCGCGAGGTCGTCGAGAAGGGCGGCTTCGGCACCAGCGTGACGCCGGTCTCGCAGTTCTACTTCCAGCAGGCCTTCGCCAACGTGATGCAGGGCAAGTGGAAGAAAATCACCCCCGGCTACGGCAAGATGGTGCTGGGCTACTTCGGCAAGACGCCCGCCGAGCCGGACCCGGAGGTCGTGAAGCTGGCCGAAGAGCAACTTGGCATGAAGCCCACCACCGAAAATCCCCGCGACCTCAATGACAAGAACCCGAACCTGGGCATTGCTCATGCGAAGAAGGTCCTGGAAGAGAATGGCTTGCCTGTCACCGACGAGAACATCTTCATCATCGCCACCTGCGATGAGTCCTCCAACCCCAAAGGACTGAAGTTCCTCAAGGGCGAGCGCCCGATCGGCGTGCGCTACGCGGAGACCGCCAAGCCCGCCGCGCCGGCCGCAAGCGGTGCTTACACTGTCACGGTGAACGGCACTGCCTACCAGGTCGAGGCCACCGCCGGCTCGCTGAAGGTCAACGGCAAACCCTACACCGTCGCCATCGGCGCGGCCGGTGCCGCACCTGCCGCCGCCCCCGCTGCATCAGGTGCCGGTTCCGGAGCGGAAGTCAAGACCCCGATGCCCGGCACGGTCATCCGCGTCTCCGTCGCAGTCGGCCAGGCCGTGAAGAAAGGCGATGAAATCATGGTCATCGAGGCCATGAAAATGGAGCAGCCCATTGTGGCGCCTGCCGACGGCACGATAAGCGCCGTCACGGTGAACGCCGGTGACGCCTTGGAGGCCGACCAGGTGGTCGCGCGTCTCTAATCGCCTGCAGACCATTCCGCCATGGCGGAATGGTCCAACCAACTGGGAAAGAATTTCTTACAAAGAAAACCATGAAAAAAGCCACCCTGAGCATTTTCGCCTCGCTGTTGTGCTTTGGCCTGCTGGCCGTGGCACAGGAGGAGGTTAGCCGCGCCTCCTTCCCTATTCAGGCCGAACAGGTCGGTCCTATCCTCTTCAAGACCAACGACGGCGTCTTCGCCTGCGAACAAGATCCCAGAAACGGATTGATCACCGTCAAATACGTCTGGCCCAACCCCGCCGTAGTGTACCAGGCCACCCTCCAACAAGGCAAGACCTACCGTCCCGGCCGCACCATGGGCATCCTGAAGATCAAGGACATGTACAACCAGGACAGCATTGGCAGGACGCTGGAGCCCCGCAGCAAGCCGGAACTCAAGCTGGGCATCACCGCCACCGTCAAGGCCCTGGGACCGTCTTTCTCGATGGGGCAGAAGCTCTATCCGGGAGATGTCATCGCCGTCCTGGAACCCAATGTGGTCAGTCACGACTCCGTGACTCCTTCGAGCAGCGAGGAAATTTCCTTCACTCACATGCTCAAGGGACTCTGGAACTCCACCGGTCTGAATGACTTCATCCAGATGACCAAGTTGGACTGGACGCTCGGCGTCGGACGACTCATCATGATTGGCGTCGGCCTGCTCCTGCTCTATCTGGCGATCTTCCGCGGCTTCGAGCCGCTCCTGCTCGTTCCGATTGGCTTCGGCGCCATCATGAGTAACATCCCGCTGGCCGGCATCGCCGGACCGGACGGGCTGCTTGGCATTCTCTTCGAGGGTATCAACCTCGGAATCTATCCGCTCTTCATCTTCCTCGGTGTCGGCGCCATGACCGACTTCGGGCCGCTCATCGCGAATCCCAAGACCGCCCTGCTCGGCGCCGCCGCACAGCTGGGCATCTTCGGCGCGCTCTTCCTCGCCGTCCTGCTCTCGCAGTTCATTCCGGGAATCAATTTCTCGCTCAAAGACGCCGCCTCCATCGGCATCATCGGCGGTGCAGACGGACCGACCGCCATCTTCCTGGCCAGCCGCCTCTCCCCGAACCTGCTGGGCTCCATCGCCGTGGCCGCCTACTCCTACATGGCGCTGGTTCCGATCATCTTCCCGCCCATCATCGTGCGACTCACCTCCAAAGAAGAGCGTATGATCCGCATGACCCAGTTGCGCAAAGTCACCAAACTCGAGAAGGTCATCTTCCCGCTGGTCATCGTGATGCTTTGCTGCCTGCTGCTGCCGGATGCCGCGCCGCTCATCTCCATGCTGATGCTCGGCAACCTCCTCAAAGAGTGCATGTGCACCGACCGCCTCAGCGACACCGCGCAGAACGCGCTATGCAACATCGTCACTCTCGTCCTCGGACTCACCGTCGGCTCCAAGCTCTCCGCCGACAAGTTCCTGAACCTGGAGACCCTCGGCATCCTCCTGCTTGGTCTCTTCGCCTTCTCCATCGGAACCACTGGCGGACTGCTTCTGGGCAAGGTGATGAACAAGCTCTCCGGCGGCAAGATCAACCCGATGATTGGCGCCGCCGGCGTCTCCGCCGTCCCGATGGCCGCCCGTGTGGTCAACAAGATCGGTCTGCAGGACGATCCGACGAACTTCCTGCTGATGCACGCCATGGGTCCCAACGTCTCCGGCGTCATTGGCTCCGCTGTCGCCGCAGGTGTGCTGCTTCAGGCACTCGGACACTAAGTTCCTTCCCAATAACGCCTAATCCTTGTGAAAAACATTGACAAGCGTTAAATGACGCATTATAATACCTGTTATCCCCAATCGGCTGTACCAATGGGGAGACCGGAACAGTTCCCAAAACCAGCCATGAAAACAGTTCTAATTCCTACTAAGTTGGACAAGGTGGCCGCCAATCTGCTTACGCAGAAAGGCTACACCGTCATCCAAGATGCCGAAACCGACCTTCTGGCACTATGCCAGGCCCATCCCGAAGCCGAAGCGCTTATCGTTCGAAGTGAAAAAGTCACTCCGGAGATAATGGATGCGTTGCCCAAGTTGCGCGCGGTGGTTCGTGCCGGAGCCGGCTACAACACCATCGACATCAAATACGCACGCCGCAACAACATCGACGTGATGAACACCCCGGGCGCCAACTCCAACGGCGTCGCCGAGGAGGTGGTCGGAATGATGCTGGCTGCCTCGCGCTTCATGATTCCCGCCGACATCGACACTCGCGCGGGAGGCTGGAGCAAGAAGAAGTTCATGGGCCGCGAAATCACCGGCAAGACGCTGGGCATCGTCGGTCTGGGCAACATCGGCCAGCTTGTCGCCCGTCGTCTGGCTGGCTTTGACATGAAGATTCTGGCCTACGACCCCATCGTCTCCAAAGCTCGTGCCGAAGAACTCGGCGTGGAATTGGTCGATTTGGCTACCATTTTCTCCAACTGCGATTACATTACCTTGCACATTCCGGAAAACAACGAGACCCGCGGAATGCTCAACAAGTCGCTGCTGGATCTGGTGAAGCCTGGCGCGGTCATTATCAACTGCGCCCGCGCGGGCATCGTCAACGAAGATGACTTGCGTGCCGCCAAAGCAGAGAAGAAACTGGTTTACTGCAATGACGTGTACGCCGCCGACGTGCCCGGTCCCAAGCCCATCGCCGACGTGGCCGACATCATGTTGCCCCACCTGGGCGCCAACACCTACGAGGCAAACTTCAACGCCGCCAAGCGCGCCGGCGAAGAACTCATCGAGTACTTCGAGCAGGGCATCACCAAATTCGTGGTCAACAAGGACCTCCCCGATGGGCTGGACCCTATCTACCAGCGCCTGGCCAACCGGCTTAGTGCCACGGCCAAGGCGCTGCTCGGCGGCAAGGAGATTTCTGCCATTCGCTGCAGTTACTACGGCGCCCTCAAGCCATTCGCCAAGTGGTTCACCGCTCCCATCTGCGCGACGATCTCCGACAGCTTCGATCCGCATCAGTCCCCCGAAGAGGCTATCAACCGCCTCAAGGAGACAGGAGTCCTCTTCGAAGTCCGCGACCCCGATGAGAAGAAGCCGTACGGCAATTCCATGACTATCGACATGGAAGCCAATGGCGCCAAGGTCTCGCTGCGCGGAACGGTAACTGAGAATACTCTCATCTTGTCCCGCGTCAACGATTTCAACCACATTTACCTGCTGCTTTCCGGCAACCTGCTTTTCGTGGAGTACGCAGATCGCCCGGGCGTGCTCGCCAAAATCACCGGCGCAGTCGCCGACGCCCAAATCAACATCGAGGACATCCATGCCCCACGCGACGCGGAGGGCAAGAAGTCCCTGGCCGTGCTCTACACGGACCAGGCTTTGCGCCCCGAACAGGTTGCAGCCATCGGCAAGGCCGTCGAGGCACGGCTGATTGCCAATGTCGCTCTTCCCGCATAGTTTTTTCTTTGCGAACAACTCGCGAAACAACAAGTCGCTTTTTCTGCGACAGTAACAACAAACAGGAGTAATCCATGAGCAACAACACCATGACCAAGCGCAAGATCGCCAACGCGGTCGCCGCCAAAATTGGCATCACCCAGAGCGCTGCCTTTGACGCTGTCAAGGCCACCCTCGAAACCCTCTCCGAAATTCTCGCCGCCGGCGGTCACGTCGAGCTCCGCGGTTTCGGCGTCTTCGAGATTATCACCCAGAAGCCCCGCATCGGGCGCAACCCGAACAAGCCAGAGCAGCCCGTGAAGATTCCGGCCCGCAAGGTCGTGAAATTCCGCGCCGGCAACGATCTGGCCGCGAAGGTCCGCAGCCTGAAGGCATAATCGCTTTTACCATTGCGGTCATTTCTCTCCCCGGCTGGATTTTCCCGCCGGGGATTTTTTATATATTGCATCACGCTGATTCAAAGGAGACTGCAATGCCTGAATTATTTGGCGCCTTCTGGCAATGGGGGAAAACACTTCCCGACACCCTGCGGAAGAGTTTGGAGCACTCCTATCTCCGCTCGCAGTCCAAGGTCAAGGCGCATTGGTTCGACCACGCAGTCGTCTATGCGGACGACTCGGCATTGGCCTCCAATAAAGAGACGATTATCGCCTTCTCTGGAGAATTGCGAAACCAGCCTGACCTCGCCAGACTCGCGGGACTTTCAACCGTTTCCTCCCCGGCACAGATCATCCTAACACTACTTGGCAGGCAGCCTTTCAAAGATCTGCTTCAAGCGCTGAACGGCCCCTTCGTCATTGCATATTATGACTTGTCCCGGAAACAATTTCATCTTTTGCGGGACCAGCTTGGCCAAAAGTTCTTCTTTCATACCACTATCACTCAATATGGTTGCACCATCTTCTCCGAAAGCCTCCCGTTGCTGACCGCAGTGGACGGGGTTTCCCGACAGTTGGATGCCGCCGCCCTGGCAGACTACTTCTCCTTGGGATACATCCCTGCCCCACGAACAGCCTACGAGGCCATTGTCAAGGTCGCCCCAGGCACGGATGACTGCGGTGACGGCACCAGCCGCCCTGCTCCGCATCGCTACTGGCAGCCGCAATTCCTGCCACAGAGCAAAGTCACTTGGCTCGATGCCGTGGACCAGGCCAAACATCTCCTTGAGCAAGCCACCAGACGACTCCTCCGGGCACATCCCGAGGCAGACTTCATGCTCTCTGGGGGCATTGACTCCGGACTGGTGACTGGTCTGGTCAGTCAACTTGTTCCAGATGAAACCCGGCAGGCATATTCCATCGCCTTTGCGGAAAAAGCCTACGACGAGAGCGACCTGGCCGCCGGAACCGCACAACGCTGTGGAGTGCCTCTCGCCGTTCATCGCCTGACTCCGGCTGACTTGGCACTATTGCCCTCGGTACTGGCAAAGGCGGGCGAACCCTACGCCGACTCATCCCTCCTCCCTACCGCCATCGCCACACGCGACACCACCCGCGAGGCACTTTTCACCGGTGACGGTGGCGACGAAGTCTTCGGTGGCTATCGACGCTATCAGGCAATGCTTCTTCGCTGTCGCATTCCCGGCTGGCTTCAGACGGCTTTGCGCCCTCCTGCCTGGTTGGGCGCCCAATTGCTGCCCAATCCTCGCGACAACCGCTCTCGCCTTGCCAACCTCAAGCGCTCCCTCCAGTCGCTTGCTTTGCCGCCTGTCGCCGCATACGGCTCGTTTCAGCAAATCGCATCCAAGAGTCTGAGGGACCGCCTGCTCGCAACCCCGAGTTCACAGAATTATCTGGACGAATGGGAGAAGGTGGCAGCATCTCAGGACGTCGCTCACCCCGTCCAACGCTACAATGCGCTCGACTTGAAAATCTACTTGCCCGACGACGGCTTCCGTAAGACCAGCCTCGCCGGCGAGGGAACCGGTGTGACCTACCTCTGCCCAATCCTCGACATGGACGTTGTTCGCTTTGCATTGTCACTGCCCATTGAATATCGTTTCACCTCAAAAGAAAACAAACGACTTCTGAGACATATCGGAAAGGAATTTCTGGATCCGCGAATCTTCAGCCAGCCCAAGCGAGGCTTCGGAACCCCTGTGGCAGACTGGTTCCGCAACGAACTGGCCCCCGTTGCCCAAAAACTTGCCAATGAAGTGACCGAGTGGGATGTGCATAAGTTATTAAACGCAGAAATGGTACAGCAAGTCGTTGCAGAGCACATCGAGGGCAAGGTCAGCCATGGACCGCTGCTTTGGACACTATACTGTCTCCGCCTTTGGGAAGATGGCGACCAATGATAATCCCCCTCGCCGAAGCGCGGCCATCACGTTTTATCACCAGGGATTTGTCCAAGAAAAGTATATAATTCCCTACTCAATCTATCACGAACAGCCACAAAAAAGCCACTTGATGCCCTTAAAAGGGCAAAAAGTGGCTCTTCGCTAGGTAAAACTGGCGGAGAGAGTGGGATTCGAACCCACGGAGGATTGCTCCTCGGCGGTTTTCAAGACCGTTGCCTTAGACCACTCAGCCATCTCTCCTGGAAATGTATGGGCATATTTAATAATATGGTATTTCAAGGCGATTTTTCAAGGAAGAACGCTACAGGAATATCGTATTTTACCCGTGATGTGGAGGCCTGCATTGGAAATGTGATTGGTATTCAGAGGCAATTGCAAAAGTAGCCGCAGAGAGTCACGGATAGGCTTGCTATCGAAGGCAAAGAACGGCCGGTGCACACTTTTGCGCGTGCGCAATTCAGGATATGAGCGGCAGAGCGCCGTGAATGCCATGGGGTAATTTTGCAAAAGGACAGCTTGTCTGTGAATATTGTGAGAATCTTCGCAAATTATGCTTCTTTATCATTTATTATATATTTGATTTTCAATTAGATAAATGTATTTGAAAAAGCGCGTTCGACAAATAGAGTATGTAATGTCGGTCAACAATGGCCGAAACCACACTGCATATCCCCCGAGGCAATAAACAGCCTCAAAACCACAGGAAACATCATGAGCAAAAAGAACGCCAAAACGAAAAAGAATCATCAGGAAAAACTCGTTGCCCTAACCACCACTCTCGGCAAAACGACTGCAAAAACCACTGACAGTTCCCAGCTTTCGGAAATGAAAACCATGAGCACGCCGGAAAAAGACATGTTGTGCATCATCCAGGACGAGGAGCCACCGCTGGACTATCCACTGCATCCTTTGAAAATGTCTTATGGTCCAGATGCGCAGGAATACGAGATTCCGCCAGAGGCACGCGAAGCAGTTCTGCAACAGCTCTACCCGTTCAGTCCCTGTCCCAAACTGACAGAAAGACGTCTCGATATCCATGAGCAGAAAGAATTTGTCATTCAGGATTTCCGGGTCATTCGGGAACGCAATCGTAACTTCCTGGTATCGCCCTACTACCCAAGAAGCGGGGAGCCGGTTGCATTTGCTACTGGCTGCAGATGGGGTTTGTGTTCCTTAATAGGGGCAGTACGCCGGATTGTCGGCAATTCCCCACATCCTTCCGTCCGAAAGCAAGTTAAACAGTATGTCGAAAGCAATCATCTATGCCCGTCAGAGTTCGGGCGACGACGAGATATCCGCCTCTGTCGAGCTTCAGATCTCCCGCCTCCGCGAAATCGCCGCCGCCAAGGGTCTCGCCGTTGCCGGGGTCTATTCCGACCTTAACACCAGCGGGCGGACCTATCCTGCCGGGGCCGAGGGGTTGGCCGCGCTTGATTGCCAATACCAGCATTGGTACGCCCAGCAGACCAGAACCAGGAAGTTCCGCCCCGGCCTTGGGGCCGCCCTGGCGGAAATTGCCGGGGGGGCAATAGATAATCTTCTAATCTACGATTTGACACGGCTATACCGGCCGGTGACCGGGTCGTTTCTCGAGAGCTACATCTCCCAGCGGCTGGCGGGTATCCGGATAATCACCACCAACGGCGATATTGATTTGGCTAATTTCTCGGATGGGTTGGTGAGCGCCCTGACCAACCGGATCAACGATGACCAGCTGATTCGGACCAGGCAGAAATCGATGGCAATGCTCGATAAGCTCAAGCGGGAGGGGATCAAGGCAAGCGGGGTGGCTCTTTTCGGCTATTGGTACGATAAGAATACCCGATCTTTCCGGGTCATCGAGGAGGAACTGCGGCTGGTCCGGATGGCTTTCGATTTGCTTCTGGCGGGCGGCTATTCAATCGCGGGGCTCTGTCGCGAACTCGAGAAGGCAGGGGAACGGCGCTGGTGGCCGGTATGCCTCATCAAGACTTTCCGGCATCCCGAATACTGCGGCATGATGCGGCTTAAGGACGGCACGCTGATCGATCTCGCCCCCGGCCAGTACGAGCGGTATCCAATTGCGAAAGGGGAATGGTTCGCGGCGCAGGACCGCATTGCCCCGAAACGCTTCCATAGCCACGCGAGGAAATACATCTATGCCCTGAGCGGGTTGATGCGGTGCGGCTACTGCGGCCGGTCGATGGTGATTAATATGGTCGCCGGGCCAACCTGTAAAGTTCGGGTGGACCGGAGCGTGGAACGGATTACGCGGGTGTATTGCCCCAAAAGCGGAGATAATTCGTGCGGGGCGGCGTTGACCCGCTATTCCGCCCGCCCGCCAATTCCAATCGGGACGCCCTCCGCCCTTCCCACCCCGCCGGCGGGAAGCTGGCGCGCCAGGATGCAGCGGCTGGTCGCCCGCGCCGGGGATGATTATGCGGTATCGCCGCAGGTGCAGGGGATTGCCGAGGCAATAATGCCCCTTCTGGCAGTTGCCTGCATGGAAGATATTGCCCTTGTCCGTACCTCCAATGCCGCCGCCCGCCTGGCACAGGCAAGGAACGCCCTCCAGGAAATTTCCCTCCGCCGGGGCAAGCTTCTTGACCTGCTGGCAAAGGGGCTTGCCCCGGCGGAGGATATTGCGGAGCGGATTGCCGCCCTTAAGTCCGAGGAGGATTCGCTTCAGGCGGAAATCCCGCGGCTTGCCGCCGCCGCCGCCAACGGCTCGGAAAACGCCCTCCAGCAGGCCTACGCCCGCCTGCTTGCCATCCGACGGGGGACGCTCCACCCAACAATCTTCCGCGAACTGTTCCTGCGCCTATACAGGGGAATCACCATCTACGCCGGCACGGTGGTGCTTCATAGGCGGCGGGGGGGGGATATTTTTCTGGAGAAGTACCATCAGAGGCAGCTCTGCGGGATGCCGCCTTCGACATTCCGCCTGGAGGCCTTCCCCGAAGGCGGCTACAAAGCCGAAGTCACCTACTATTATGCCAGCTACTTCAAGGGGGACGAGACGCCGCACCTGATTTACATTGATGATAAAATCAAGGTTGTCGCACTTGGCTACAATTACCCGTACGGCTACCCCCGGACCCCCGGCGCCGTGCGGCGCAAACAGGCAATTGCGCGAGAAAAGGAGTTGCTGCATCCGCCGGTCCCCGGGGATGCGGAACCCCCGGCAGACGGCTCCTAGCCCTTTGTCCCTTTCGCCGACTTGGCGTGGGTGGATTGGCACTGGGGGCAGTGGGTGCAGATAATCCCCTTGTAGTCCAGGCCGCTGATCTCGCCGTTCATGGAATCCAGCGTGCTTTCCAACTGGACTATGATAAGCTCCTCCAGCCCGCTTATGACATCCAGCAGGCGGTTCATCTGGGCGTAGTTGCTATCCCCGGTGATATAGTCCGAGACGAACGATTTCCCCACATAGGACAGGAGCGATTGGCGCATGGGGGTGATTGCTGCCACAAAGCGCTCCAGCACCACGCCGGGGATGCCCGCCTCGGCGGCCTCCCGTTCCCAATCGTGGAAGAACGCCGTGATTTCCGCCTCCACCGTCGCCTGGAACTCGGCGGGCATCACGTGGAAATTGCTCCGCTTGATGAATTCCTGGAGCATCTTGTACTCGACATTCAGGCGGATGGTCATCAAATCGCCGAAAAGGCGCTTCCGCAGCACGCACTGGCAGTTCAGGTTGACCAGCCGGCTTTCCGTATAGTGGCGGAGCTTGAAGAACAACTGGTGGCCCAGCAGATGGCCCTTGTCCACAATAATGAGTTTGCGGCGCGACCAGTGACGCAGCCACCCGGCAATGGTGCTTCCAAAGCGGTTGATTGCTATCCATAGCAGGCCGATGCCGCCTGAAATCAGTATGGCATAGAAAATCCCGTAGCGGGCGTTGAGCCGGTCCAGCAGGGAAAGAAAGGTATCCATTGGCTTGCCTCCCTACTTGGCCGTGTAGTTGAAATTATCGTATTCCCCGTAGCGGAGGGCGCGGTATATTTGGGCCGCCCGGCGGAGCCGGAACGCCCGGAGAAGCCACCCGCCCTTGCGGATTAGCACGCGGAGGTTGTGCAGATAGACCGCATCGGCCACCGCCTTGTCGTCGGAAGACCCCCCGCGGTGGTAGTCGTATTGCAGCCGGTTGCCCGCCTCCACGCAATCCACGCCGAGGATTTCCGCGGGCGGGAACCCCTTGCCATCGTCCCAGCATACCGCCTTCCGCGCGACAATATCCAGGGAAAAATACTCCGGGCGGGCGAGAAGCCCCGTCCAGCACCCTATCTCGTTCCGGGCATAGCCCTGCGGCCGGTAGCCCGCATCAAAGGATGGTATTTTCACTGCTGTTCCTCCTGTTCCGGTTCTGGATTTGAGATGCTTTTCGGTACTTCTTACTTTCCTCAACCGGGAGGCTACTGGCCGACCCCCAGGACATACAAATAGAACCGCCCTCGGCTTGGGTCGATTTTGAAATCGACCACGTTGCGGGGAACGATATCAAAGACGTAGGAGTATTTATCCTTCTTGAGAATCCGCCCATCCCTGCCGATGTAGCGGCGGGTGAACCGGCGGGCGAAGCAGTTGCTCTCCGCCGGATCGAGTCCCCGGAAGGCCGCGAGGATTTCGGCGCGGTGCCCCTGGATATCCGCCTCGAAGGCCGCCGCCGGGGGTTCAAAGGCGAACTTCCCGACATACCGCCGGTAGTTCCGGCCCGCCGGGGTGATTCTATCCTCCACTGGGACGGCCGCCACAAAGGCGAACTTGTGGAAGGAGTGCTTGAAGCACTCGAGGAAGATGTCGAAGGGGCTCCTCATTGCAACGGGAAGATTAAAAGAAGGATTGTGGCATGCCGCCTGAAGGGGGGCAACATCCCTCCAATTCACCAATTATAAGTATGGATGCCGCTTTTTATGCGGTGACATGGGAAAAACGGCATCCGTTGCGTAATATCGCTGCAAGCTGTGATATATTATTGAAGCAAAGCCAACAAAGAAACTATGAGCTACGAAATCACCTACTTTGATGAATCCATTGGCGAATTCTGCCGCGCCAATTTGCGCAAGCAGCCCTTTTTGCTGGTTCGGGCGCGCGACCCGCTTAACTGCCAGGAAATGCTAATGGCAATATTCAACCAACTCCCGTGGCGGGTTTCCAAAAACAAACTTGTAATGGCAATCCACCATCCGGCTGGCGAAACATCCGCATGCTTTGAAGCACCGTGGCTTTCCGCGCCTATTACTCTTGATGAAACCGCCGCGGCGGGGTTTCAGGCAGAAATCGAAAAGGCTTCAAAATCATTCAAGCCGGACCCGAAGCATCCGTTCCTGGCAATCATCCTCCCGTGGCTGGATTGTCTTTGGTCTCCCGCTTTTGTAGAAATGCTTTCCCGATTGGATAAGCAGAAAAATTCCCTTGCTCGGCGACGGGTATTCCTTTTGCTTGGAGCTTCGCCAGAACTCCGGTTTCCCTTTGAAATTCCCGAAGCCGCCGCCGAAACAACCTCTCTTGACCGCGAGGCAATGTACACCACGATGGAACTCAGGGCAATCCGGGCAATCGCCTTCTACCAAGTCCCCCGGCGGGCGTGGCTTTGGGAGAAATTTGGAATTCCCGTGACCCTGGCAAACGCCATTTGGCGGGAACTGGCGGCAAAGGGCTTTATCACCGAGAAAGATGGCAAAGTCCAAATCGACGGCGATGGCATTGAGAAAGCGCTGGCGGATTTCCGCCCAATAGATGGCTGCCCCGACGATCTCCGTCTAGCAAACGAATTATGGCTTTTGAAAACGGAAGAGACCCGTAAGCGTGCAAGCCAAAGGGGTTAAATGGATTCCTATATCAAATCCGCCACCTGGTCGCAAAACAGATAGAATTTACGATATTCTGCTAGTTTGCGCTTTGCATGCCCCGTGCGCGCCTTATCATCGGGGCGTTTCCGGGCAATTGCCTGGAGACCGTCAATAAAATTGGTCTCCCGCCCCCAAATGCTAAAGAGTTTGTCTTGCTCTGGCGTAAGCCCGCCGGAAGCACGGCGTTTCCATGCCTGGACGGCGGTTGCAACCATTGTATCGGTGAAACGACCGTAATTGGCTATGCCATTCCGCAATTCGCCGCCGTTGGCGCGATCAAGCCCAAGTCCGCCGGCATAGCAGAAGCATGCGGCATCGCAGAACCGCTGCACCTCCAGTCGCGTCTCCATTTGATCGTATCCGGCCGCTTGAAGCAATTCACAATAACGGGTCGCGTGGGCAATTACCAGGGCGCTCTTTTTTCTCGCTTGCTTGTTGCTACTGAAACGTAGCATTACCCCGCCGTGGTTAAGACGGGCGCAGCAGTCTTTCACCCGGTCGGTGTGAATTTGCGACGGCTTATCCGGCGCTGGATCGTATTTGGATGGGGAATCTGCCTGATGCTGTATGCCGTCGCTTTCAATGTAAAACGGGAAGGGAGGCTTGTCTGTTTTCGATTTTACCACGGCATCCGATCGGAAAAGACGGCCGGCCGTGGTTGCAAGATGCTTGATGTCGTCGGAAGTGGCATCATGTACAAGTTCAATAACCGAATTGTCTGCCTGCTGCTTCTTGCGATAGGAGGTGAGTTGTGCCTGCGAAAGCACCTCAAAAGAACTGCTGGGGGCGATCCTATCCAAAACGCGTTCAAGTTTGAGAAGACTCCGTTCGCCGGGGGAATTCTCAAGTTTGGCATCGCTCCACCCCTGCTCAGTCTTGTGGAAGCCCATGCTCTTCAACTCGGTGCGTTGATGTTTCGGATCGCGTATCCATTTAGCAATAAGCAACAACGCCCGCGCCACCCGTAGAGAAACGGAATTGCGCAAATGATTAGGCATATTGGAAGTAAGGTTAATGCAATCCCTTAAGCGCGTTCTCCGGGCGGCGGACATCGCTGCGCTTTTTCACATAGGATATTGCCTTCTGGAGATTGTCGAACCCCACTTTCATAGCCGAACCGTACAATGAGGAATCCCGGTCGTAGCACCGGTATATTCCCTCGTTGTTGGGAATCAGGGAAAACTTGGAAAGGTAGCGTCCATTATCGTACCGGACGCTGATGTCGTTCTTGTTTTTGTAGGCCTCCCCCGTATAGCCGCCCATGAAGTACTCCCCTAGTTGCGGGTTGTCCCGGATTGCAACAATATAAAACGGGAATTTCTCGCGCGGGGAGGCGGTCAGTCTTCGGGCGAGTTTGACAAGTTCGCCGGCTACCAGCGCTCTGGAAATGCGGGGGGTTGAATCAGCCATTTTTTGTCATCCCCGGATTTGGGAATGTTTTTGGGAAATTGTTTCTCGGATTAAAAAAACGCCGCCTACGGCGGCAGACCATCATTCTATCCAATGGGGATATATAATGAATCGGCCGTTTTCCGCAGGCGGCGGCGGGGCAAATTGCTCCCTGGCTGCTACACCAGCGTTGTGACTACGCCAGCCATTGCCACGCCATCGCCGAAGCGGACGGGCTTGGCGGCATCATCGTAGCGGAACGCCAGGGCGGGGGCATCCCGCAGGCTGGCGAAGATCGCCCGGCACTGCCCCAGGTCAAGCGCGAATTTGAAATCCGTCCCCTCGCTGGATTCCAGCGGGATGCGGTCGCGGACGCTGCTGATGCCGTTGTCACTGGAAAGCACCACGGTATCGCCTTCCTTGGCGAAGGTGATATCCTTGGCCTCGCTGCTGGCGAAAATCCCAAGCGACCCCATCATCGCCTCCTT
Organism: Victivallales bacterium; assembly: GCA_017617415.1. GTDB lineage: Bacteria > Verrucomicrobiota > Lentisphaeria > Oligosphaerales > Oligosphaeraceae > RGIG1601. The sequence goes on from JAFZWH010000116.1 coordinate 27,920, forward strand.
GGCAATGGCAAATTTCGCCGCCCCATCGCCGCCATCGATAAGCGAATCGCACTGGGGGGCGGGGAAGGCGCGCTCCGGGGTGTGGATGAAGGCGCTCATGCTGACGGATTCCAGTTCCAGGTAGTTCTCGCCGAGGGCGATTTTCACCGGGGAATCCTCCTCGAGCGCCTCGATCAGCGCCACCGCCGTTGCGGTGATGGTCGCCTCGAAGGCGGTGATTCCCGCCTCGAGGCCGAGGGTTGCGCGGGCGGCGAGTTTGGAGTTGGTGGCGCGGGCGAAGAGGCTACGGCCATCCGAGCCGAAACTGTAGTTGCTATAGAAGTTATCCTTGGTATCGCGGGCGTAGGCCACCTGGGTGAAGATGCGCTTCAATTTGGCGGGGTCCACCTCGAAGGCCTTGTCCTTGTCCAGATACATCTCCGGGACGGCCAGCGCCTCCGGGGGCTCCACCGGCAGGCTGGTGGTGGTCTCGCCCTGCGAGATGGTGAGTTTGTCGCCCGCCAGCGTGAAATCGGGATCGCCGCGGAGCGAGTTGACGATGGCGAGGCGCTTGGCCTCGATCACGAAGGCCATGTCGCCGTCCGCCCCGCATTCAAAGCGGAAGATTCCCATCCCCGCCCCGTTGCTGGCGGTAATCGAGGCCTGGCCGCCAAGGGCGGTGAAACGGACCTTGTCCCCGGTCAGGGCGGAACTGGTCAGGATGCTCGCCTTTGCGAGCGCGTTCTTGAATTGCTGCTTGTTTACTAGCATTTTTACTTTCCTCTTGCTACTTTTCCGGCGGGTTGTCTATTTGCGCCTTTATTCCCTTAAGAACATCCAACTGGTATTTATGGAACGCGGTGGAGCCGTTAAGCCAATCGGCGTAGCCCTTGCAGAAATAGGCCGCCGCGCAGGCATCGGCAATGTTGTCGCTGGCGGTATCGAAGGCGTGGTTCTTGAAAACGCACTTGACCATGTTCCCCTTCTTGGAGGCCCCGGAGCCCGATTCGAACTTCTTGATTGAGGCGGGCGGCAGGGCAATGTATGGGTAGCCGTTGGCCAGAAGCCGGTCCCGGACGATGGTCCCAAGGGCGGCAAGCGAAATCGCCGGACCGGCGAAATGCCGGCCGACAAAGAAATCCTCCATAAGGACGAGCCGGACGCCCTCCCCCGCCATCTCCGCGATTATCTTCCCGGCAATCGCCCCCACCCGCTTGACCAGGCTGGCGTATTCGCCTGGCTTGGTGTTGATTTCGAAGGCCTTGCGGGAGCCGTCCGCCCGGAGCAGAAAGAATCCCGTGGCGGTCAGCGACAAATCCAGACCGAGATACGATTCCATTCTATTTGGCCTCCTCGAGTTTCTGCCTGCAGGCGGCGATTTCGGCGGCCAGCGCCTCGCTCTCCTTGGCGTATTCCGCCTCCAGCTCGGTGATTGCCTTGTCGAAATCCTCCAGCGGCACGCCGTAGGCGGCCTCGATTTCCTTGCGGATTTCCGCCATTTCGTTTTCGAGGCGGGATTGCTCGGCCTCGGCGGCCAGCCGCTTCACCCGCAAATCCTCGACCATCCCCTTCAGCCGTTCGAATTCGGCAACATTGTCTTTTGGCATTGTCATTCTCCGTTTTCCGCACCGAGCGTCGCCCCGCAAAGCGGGCACACCCCCAGCGCCTCCCTGTAAGCATGGAAATTCCTATTGGCCTTGGTCAGTTCCGCGCCAAGCGCCCCGGCGGTCTTCTTGGCCGCCATCAGATTGCGGTAGATTGCGCGGGCATCCTCGAGGCGTTTCCGGGCGGCGGCGATATCCCCCCGCCGGGCCTCAAGCCGTTGGAGCCGTTCCTCGAACCCCGCCGTGGCGGCCAGAATTGCAGCGCGTTCCAACGCCCCCCGGTCTTCCGCCGCCTGACGCAGGAGTGCCAGCCGGCGCCCCTTTTCTTCCAGAACCGCAAGCCGCTCCTCCAACCCCCGGCCAATTGCCGCCCGCCCCTCCGCGCAGGCAATCCGCGCGGAAGCAATTCGGGCACGGTGCAGGAGTGCCAGTTTCCCCGCCATTTCGCCAAGCCGGGCAAGCCGCTCCTCCAATCCCGCGCCAATGCCC
>JAFZWH010000117.1 GCA_017617415.1 Victivallales bacterium
CCACGGGCGGCCCGCCATGGCATGAGGATTTGGAAATCCACCGCAGGGCGGGCGTTGACCAATTCAGGATGACCGTTCAGAAATTGTCCGAAACGTTTAAGCGCAAAGTAGGTCTGGCGTTTTTCGCCAGAGGCGGAGATGGGCGCGTTGTAGTCGTAGAGGTCGGTGTTTTTGCCAGTGCCGGGCACATTGGGACCGCCAGTCAGGACATAGCCGTTGAGGCCTTTCATGCCAACGGCCAAATGCAAATATAGTGCGGCAGTCATGTCCTGCGCAGTGGGGCTGAGAAAGTCCGAACTGCTCCCGAAGGGGAATTCCAGCACGGTTGGCGGATTGCCCATCATCCGCAATGCTTCGCAGGAGCAGAACATCCGCACGAAGTACTGCGGCGTGGGGTTGTTCTGCGGCCAACGCTGGTCCAGGCAGTAGTAGTGGTCGTTGCCCAGCAGGAAGTTCTTGCCGAGGCGTTCGTTGGCGCCCAGGAACCAGGCGTTCATCGAAGGGGTGGCGCAATTGTGGCAGGTCGGCCCGTCCAGACCATGTTTGCGCATCATCGCGAAGAGCGTCTCGAGGTATTCGATGCCCAGCGTGGTGTAGAAGTCGAAGTAGTCGCGGTTCCACAGGAAGGCGGGAAGCCCTTCCGTTGGCTCATCGGTCAGGGTGAACTCGCCGAAACGACGATGCGCGGTCCCGTAGCGCTGGTTGAGGACGGCGACCGTCGTGAAGCGTTTCCGCAGGTAGTTGGCATAACGACCGTCCTCACGTCCGAAGCCGAAGGTCTCTGGGGTGTAGTCCATGCCACTGAACCACACGTGTACGCCGAAGACCTCATTGTCCGCCTGGGTGCAGACAATCGGACCGCCCCGCGACTGCGTGAAATCGGCGAGGATGGGACAGACCTGCGCGAAGTAGTTCTCGACCTTCTCCAGAAACTGCGGGTGCTGGTAGGAGACCGAACTGCTGCGGAAGGGCCTGCCCTGCTTGTCACGGGCTAAAATTTGCGGATAGTTCTCCAGCAGCCAGCCGGGCAGGCCGTCATTCACCAACTCGGAATACTGATAGGGACCTGGACGGACAATCAGCCCGATTTTTTCCGAAGCGACGACCTCCAGGAACTCCCTGAGCAGGTCGAAGTCAAAACGCCCTTCCTGGGGTTCGTGGATCAGCCAGGGAACGTAGGTGGCGATGGTCGTGCCGCCCGCGGCCTTCCAGAGCCGAAGACGCCTGCGCCAGTCGCTCTTGGGAACCCGAAAATAGTGGAATTCCCCTGAAAACATCATGCGATCAGTGCCATCAATGCGAAAATTCTGCTGGCTAAATTTAAACACGTTCATTCAACTGTCAATACAAGAAGCCGAAGAGCCAGAGGGGGATGCGGTTCCCGTACCCGACTTCGAGGTTGTCGGCCACGACGTAGCTGTCAGGCAGGTCTTGGATTTGCTGGAAGGACTTGCGGCGTCCCCCAATCTCGAACAGGTACTTTTTGTCCACCAGGAAATCGCCTTTGGGTGGCGCATTCAACTGGTGTGCGACCTGCAGTTGATTCCAGAAGAACGTCTCGCGCAAGGTCCCTTCCTGCACCGTGGTCCCCAGGGCGTACATCAGGTTGGTGTTGTTCATGAGGATTTTTTCCGGCCAGCCCAGGTGTTTCAGATTTTTGACAGGGCTGGTCAAGATGCCCAACAATCCTGCTCGCGCAAGCGCATCAAGCATTTTCAAAGCCTGGTTGCGGTCGGTTTCCAGTTCTGCGCAGAGGGTGTTCAAATTTGGGGTTTGGGGGACATTCTCCGCCAAAACCTGTAACATCCTCTTAGTTTTGCGAATGGTGGGCACGGAGATGGCATCCAAAGCGGGGTAATCGCTCTCAAGGACTTGGTTGACCGTCTGCTGAAGCCGCTGAAAGTACCCCCGCCGAACTTCGTGGAAGAAGGGATAGTAGCCTTGTCGGAGGTATTTGTCAAAAACTCCGGCGACCGGCAGTTGAGAGACAATCTGTTCGGCAAGTTTCACATGGTCGGAAAGCATTTCCTCCAGGGAACAAGCCGGCAGGCGCAGGCCGTTCTCCAGCTCAATGTATTCCCGCAGAGACAGGCCAGGCAACGTGTAGAGGATTTGGCGGCGAGACAAGTCACCGCGTGCCGCATCAAGCTTCAGCATCGACGAGCCAGTATAGACGATGTGCAATTCCGGAAAATCGTCATATAAGTTTTTCAACACCATCTGCCAGTCCGGAAGATGGTGAATCTCATCCAGATAGAGATGCGTGCCGCCCCGTGCGACGTGGTATTCGGCCAATTCCTCCAGGTGGTGATTGGTGAACCACAAATTGTCCAGCGAGGCATAAAGGCATTTTCGAGTGTCTGGAAAAGTCCGGCGGATTTGCTGGAGAAGCAATGTGGTTTTTCCGCAGCCACGTGCACCTCTGATTCCGATGAGGCGGTCGTCCCAGTCAATCTCGGTCGCCAACGAACGCGTGAAGGCCAATGGAACTGTCCGAATGCGATGCTGAAAACTGGTGATTAAATCGGAAATCTCAAAATTGGCCATTTTATGTATTTTTATGTAGAGAAAAAGTTTTTTCAAACATTGTTTTTAATATAAAATAATATCTCAAAACATTTTTTCAAGTGCTTTTGGACATCATTCCTGGTCATTGCTCTAAGGATTGCAAAGTATGCCAACATGTAGGTCGTGGTCTTGACGGTCTGCGGTTGCATTGTCATTGGCGCGACTTCGAGGTTGTTTTCGGTGACTTCGTGTTTTGAAACACTAAATCTTAGTCCTTTTTCGTGTTTTCAAACACTAAATCGTGGAAAAGAATCCGTAATGCTCTCTCTGTAAGAATGTTGGTATTGTACCTAAATCCTTGAATTTGACTGTGTGGATGGCGTGGTGCTACCCCCGCATTCTGTCGGCGAGGCGCCGACAGTACGAAAACCAACCCGCTTGGGAAACAGAACGTTACCAAAGATACATTCTCCAAAAGGGATTCCCGTACCAGGCATTTATGGCTCCAATGGCGCTTCCTCCAACGGGCATGTAAAGCAGAGCGGGTAAAACTTCTAGACTATCGGGGGCCAAGCCAATTGCGGCCCCGAAGCCAAATGCAGTCCAGGCAAAGCATCCTACGACCATGTCGGGAACAAGGTTCAACGGAAATGTCAGCAAATAGATTGGTTTCCATTTTGGCTCCCGTGCCTCTCGATGATGCTCCCATTGCTGTTTGGCGCATTCCGGACATTGCCAGAATTGACGCAGGCCAGGCGGAATGCCAGGGAGTGCGGGTGCGTCGGCATCTACGCCACACAAGATGACCAGCGGGGCCTTGAAGTACATGGCGTCGAATCGCACGGCGGAAAACGTGGATGTCTTCTCGAACAACGGCAGATCCGATGGCTTGACCAGGGAATTCTCGGCGGTCGCGTCGATTACGATGACCTTGTAGTTGCTGGTTGCCCAACGACGGCTCAGTTCTTCGGATGGAAATTTGCTGTGCTGGGTATCCCCTCCGGGGAATTTCAGCGCGAGAGCAGGTTGCAATTCCAAAGATTGCCCATCTGCCGAAGGAATTTGCCTTATTTCCGTGACCAAACGGAGCGCAAGGACTTCCTCGGCAGTGAAATCTGGCAGATGGTGGAGTCCTGCCGGGCAGAAGACGCCAGGTGACAATGGCTGGAACTCAAATGGCGGTGCGGGTGGGGAGTCTCCCTGAGAGACGGTCACGCAACCAACTAGCATTGACGTTGCATACGCAATGACGACGATGAAGGCTGCGTGCCGTTTTTTCATTTGAACACCAATGGCATGGGGAATTGGCTTTCCACGCTTTTCATTTTCAACTGACGAAGCGTGTTTTTATGCCTACTCCAGTGGACGGGCGTTGACTTTCTGCTGGGCGAAGATGCCGTAGTAATTTGCCAGACGCTTGTGGAAGTCCGCGTAGCCAGGCGTGGTGCCGCAGAGCCAGGTCTTTTCGGCGAGGGCGCAGAGTCGCGGGAATGCCATGTACTCTTGGTGCTCGGCGGTGGGGATGTACTCCGCCCAGAGTTGCGCTTGGGCGCCCAGGATGGTCGCCTTCTCCGCGTCGGTGTAACTGTTGTCCAGCGGCTCGAAGCGATAGACCTTCTCCAGCGGGAGGTCGCCGCCGATGCCGAGCGGCTCGTGCTTGGGGTCGGCTTGGAAGTAGTCAAAGTAGGTGAACTCGTGGGGCGTGAGGACGACCTTGCGGTTAAGGCGGGCGGCCTCCTTGATGATGTCCGCGCCATGCCAGTTCATCACGGCGGCGTCGGCGGGCATTTCGGGGTTCAGGATGTCGTCCCACCCGATGGTTCGACGGCCTTTGGAGGCGAGGAAGTTACCCATCTCGTTGGTGAAGTAGTGCTGGAGTTCCGACTCCTTCTTGACGCCCTGGGCGCGCATGACCTCCTGGACCTCTTTGCAGATTTCCCACTCGTATTTGAGCGCCTCGTCGCCGCCGATGTCGATGAATTTCGCGGGGAAGAGTTCGACGACCTCGGCGAGGACGTCCTTCATAAAAGCGATGGTTTCTGGCTTGGGGCTGAGGATGTTGTAGCTGATGCCCCAGCAGTCCCGCACCTCCAGTTGGTGCTGCGGGTAGTTGCCCAGTTCGGGATAGGACGCGATGGCCGCCACCATGTGGCCGGGCATGTCGATTTCGGGCACGACCATGATGCAGCGTTTGGCGGCGAAAGCCACGATGGTCTTGATGTCCTCCTGGGTGAAAAAGCCGCCGTAGGGCGTCTCGTCATACTTCCACGGCTTGTCCCAGTAGTGTCCGATGATGGTGCGTTTGCGGACGCTTCCGATCTCGGTGAGCTTGGGGTACTTCTTGATTTCGAGGCGCCAGCCCTGGTCGTCGGTGAGGTGCAGATGCACCACGCTGAGCTTGAGCTGCGCGGCGAGTTCGATCATCCGGCAGACCTGCGCGACGGGGAAGAAATGGCGCGATACGTCAATCATCACACCACGCCAGCGCACGGTGGGCGAGTCCTCGATGAGGCAGCCGGGAATGGTCCACGAGACCTCCTGCGGGGTGGAGGCATACACCTCCACGGGAAGAAGTTGCCGCAGAGTCTGGAGGCCGCGCACCAATGCGGCGGTTGACGCTCCCGACAGCTCCACTTTGTCGGCATTGACGGAAAGCTGATGACTCTCATCATAGAAACCGCAGTTATCAGCGGTATTGGCCCCAGTCACCTTCAATACGAGGTCGCCCGTTTGGGCGGAAGATTCCACGATAGGGAGTGCAAAGCCCGTGGCGGGACGCAGATATTCCGCCAGCAGTTCGGCGGCGGGTCTTGCCGCATCGCCTTGAAACACAATGCGTGCTTGGGATTTCAGGGTGAAGATGTCGTCAGTTTCGGTGACGTTACGAGGTTGTGGAATGATGGAGAGAGTCATAAAAGATTGGGGATTTGATGGTGGAAAGGAAATTCCGTTTTTCAACGGTTAACAGATAAGGCTGATGTTGTTCAGGGATCTTTCGCAGTTCGAGTTTTTGGGGAACGGACACCTGTGAATGTGCAAGGAACCATTTTTCTCAATATAACATCATTGAAGGAAAGTGCGTCAGAGAATTGATTCATTATATTAAAATCAACTGCCACATTTGCAGTCATGATTCATTTGGGATAGTTAGAACTGTGAATTGTACGAGTTTTCTCGAATCGTTCAGAAAATAATGAAAAGTGAATGAATTGGGTGAATGCCTGTTCGTTGTGTTGTCCGAAAAACGCGGGCGTTTGGGATTGCCACTTGATGACTGCCGGAACTGCAAATAAAAGAATACATGAAATTCATCGTCAAATGTCCGCATTGTGATAACCCGTTTACAGTGGAGGAGAACTGGGCGGGGCAAATCACTTCCTGCCCCGTATGCAACCATCAGGTTCGAGTTCCGCAGCCTCCTCCGCCGGCGAATGATTCGTCACAACATCCGTTTACGGCAGTGCCGCGTGCCTCAGAATCCGATGAGCATCACGGCCAAAGTTTCGCTGGCGACGCATGCCTGGATTTCTTCCTTACATTGTTCTGTTGTTGCTGGCCTATCGCCTTGATTCTGGCGCTTCGCACTCATAGCAAGATGCGCGAAAACAACAACTTCTCCGGCGTGTGGTGGTTGTATCTGTGTTACATCTTCATCGTATTGCAGGTGTTTGGCGGACTGATCAGCGCGATTCTGCAAATCGGGACGAACTCGTTTAGAACCCAGTAGTGATTTTTCCGAACTTTTTTGCAAGAATTTCGGCTGGCGATTTGAAAATCAGCGCGGAGCGGTTATTTTAACCACACTTTCCGTCTTAAACACGGTTGAAATCGATGCGGGCATAGCTCAGTTGGTAGAGCGCCACCTTGCCAAGGTGGCTGTCGACGGTTCGAGTCCGTTTGCCCGCTCCATTCTTTCCTTGTCCCGACGGTTCATTTGATGCGGGCATAGCTCAGTTGGTAGAGCGCCACCTTGCCAAGGTGGCTGTCGACGGTTCGAGTCCGTTTGCCCGCTCCATTTTCAGACGCCGTGGCTTTCGAAAACCGCGGCGTTTTTTTTGCCCATGCCTGAATCCCGCGGAACATCTGAATATCGCCTTCTTTCTCCTGCGCTATTGACGCGTCTTGGACGGCTGGAATTGATTGCTCGCCAGGCAGTCGCGGGGATGCTTCAGGCGGGCGTCCATCGCAGTCGTTCACTTGGGGCAGGGCAGGAGTTTGAGCAGTATCGGCGCTATTCTCAGGGCGACGATCTCCGGCAGGTGGACTGGCGGCTCTTTGCCCGTAGCGACCAACTTCATTGCCGTTTGCAGACGCCCGACACCGCCGCACGGCTGGCCATTGTATTGGACGCTTCGGCTTCGATGGGCTACCAAGGTGCGCAGGTCTCCTGCAGTAAACTGCGTTGCGCGTGTGTCATCGCGGCATGCATGGCATATCTTGCGGAACGTCAAGGCGACAGGATGGCACTACTGACCTATGGTGGCAACCAGCCTTCCGAAACTGCCCGAACCATGACCTTCCAAGAGATGTGCCGTACGCTGGAGAATCTGTCGGCTTCGGGGAATGCGCACGCCGACAGTGCGTTAAGTTCGGCGTGCGACTTTGTGCACGGCCGCGGGCTGGTGGTGTGGATTACGGATTTTCTGGGGGAAGAGTCCACTCTGGAAAGAACGCTGCGTGCCTTCCAGACCGCCGGCAAGGCGTGCTATGCCTTTCAGGTACTCGATCCCACCGAGGTCACCTTCGACTTGCAGGGCGCACAGCGTTTCCACGACCCGGAGGGTTCCCGCGAGATTACGGCGGATCCTCAATGGGTTCGGGATGAATATCGCCGACGGATGGATGCTTTCCTTGCTGTCGTGAGAGAAGCCTGCCTCCGCCAGGGCGTTTCGTTGGCACAAGTGACAGCCCTGGATGATATTGGAGATATATTGGCCATGACCTTGAATCGGGGGTAGAGGTACTACGGCGAAGGAGGAGTTGCCTTGGCCACTTTCCACCAGGCAAGCCAGTCGTCCAGCGTCGCCCCGTCTAGTGATTTTCCTTGTTGTTCTGCGACGGTCTCCATGGTCTGGAAACGCCGGATGAATTTTTTGGCTGCATTGTGGGCGACCTCTTCGGCCTCGAAGTCCAGCCAGCGGCAGAGATTGGCGACAATAAACAGCAAGTCGCCCAGTTCTTCTTTGAGGTGTTCCTGGTTGCCTTCCGCCAATGCTTCCTTGACCTCCGCAAACTCCTCCAGAGTCTTATCCAAAACACATTGCACATTCGGCCACTCGAATCCCTTGGCACCGGCTTTGGAGAGCGCTTTCTGGCAGCGGGCCAGAGCGGGCATCGAGCGTGGAACTCCGTCCATCACGGATTTCCGCTGGGCCTGTGCGCCGGGTTCGCTTTTCTTGGCAGCGTTCCAGAAGCGCAGCGCCTCATCGGGGTCGGTAGTGTGTTGGTCGCCAAAGACATGCGGGTGGCGCCGCACCAGTTTGTCGGCTTCCTCACGACAGACATCCTCAAGAGTGAATTCGCCGTTGTCCTGAGCAATCTGGCTGTGCAGAAGCACTTGCAGGAGCAAGTCGCCCAGTTCCTCGCGCATCTCCGGAAGATCACGATCCTCCACTGCGTCCAGAAACTCGGCGGATTCCTCCACGAGGTTCTTCTTGATGGAGTCGTGAGTCTGCGCCAAGTCCCAAGGACAGCCGCCCTGCGGATTACGGAGCTTTTTTACTATTCCAATAAGTCTTTGTAATTCAGTATAATTGTCCATTTTTTACAAAACTTTTCTTCGTTGACCGGGCAGGAGCGCAATCATAGCCAGCGCCTCGGGCATTTTCATCACGAAGCAACCTCCCAGATAGACTCCGGAGGCAGTCACAAAGGTCAAGGCGACCGCGATGACGCGGAAGAGAAAACCGCTGTGGCCGGCGAAGCATTGTGCCAGTGCGGTGTCCACCAGATGTGCTCCTGTTGCGGCAATCATCGCCCAGCACAGCAATGAGATGGCACCTTGCCGGACGGGTAGCAGGTTCCAGGCAGGCATGTGTTTTCGGTTCAAGGTGAAAAGAATGGAGACATTCAGCCAGGAACAGAGGCTGGTGGAAAGGGCGAGTCCGCTGGCGCCCAGAGGGCGGATTAGCGCGGCGTTGAGGAGGATGTTGAGAAACAGACAGACCACGGAGATGAGCATCGGCGTCTTGGTGTCCTTGCGTGCATGGAATGGGTTGGTGGCGACTTTCGCGAGGCAGAATGCAGGCAATCCGACGAGGTAGAAGAGCAGAACCCAATAGGTGTTGATGGTCGCTGTAGAAGTGAAGGCGCCGCGTTCAAAGAGCATCGCAATCACATTCTGTCCGCAGACGGAGAGGTACAGTGTGCAGGGCAGGGCGAGGAAGAGTACGGTTCGAACCGCATAATTGAAGGTATCGACGATGGCGGTTTCATCGCCTTTGGCTTGGGCACGGGAGAGGGCGGGGAGGGCGGCGGTTCCCAACGCCACAGCAAAGAGTCCCACCGGGAGATAGACCAGCCGATGAGAGTAGTTCAAGGCCCCGATGGCCGCTTTTCCCAAATAAAGCGAGAATGCATTGTCAATCAAGCTGTTGATTTGCATTACACCGGCACCGATTACCCCCGGAAGGATGCGCAGACACAATTCCTTAACTTCGGCTGCATGCCAGTCGGGGATGAAGTGGAATCGGTAGCCGCGCCGTCGGGCGGCCAAAGCCAGAATCAGCAACTCGATGGCTCCGCCGAACAGAGTGGCACCGCAGAAGATGTAGAGCGCCCGCAGGTCCTCGTTGGTCAGACCACTCCAGGCGAGTCCCAAAATAGCGGCCACGTGCACGGCATTCAGCGTAATCTGAATCGCAGAGGGTAGCAGGAAGGACTTGAGGCTGTTGAGGATGGCGCTAAACGCCCCCGCGCTGCAAATCAATATCGCAAAGGGCATGAGCAGCGGAAGGATTCGCAGGGTAAGGCGAGTTTCCGCATTGCCTTGGAAGGCGCCGAGGCAATAAAGTGCGCCGGAGACGGCGGCAAAGCACAGTGAGACAGCGGTGACGGCAAGTGCCTGCACCGAAATGGCACGGTGTGCCAGTTGCCACGCCTCCTCTTTGCGGTCGGTGGCCAGCCGTTCGGAGAGCATCGGCACGAAGGCGGCGGTGAAAGCACCTTCGCTGAAGAGTTGCCGAAGGCTGTTGGGAATGGCGAAGGCGACAGTGAAGGCGGCCTGACAGACGCCAGTTGCCCCCCAGTACCAGGCACTTGCGACATCCCTTGCCAGTCCCGAAATACGGCTGGCAAAGATGCCCACGCTTCCCGCCAGCCAGGAGCGCCCAAGCGACTGGCCAGTTTCTCGCTTGGCGACCGATTCGGAGTCAGTCGATGGATTCATCCGCGATCAAATTCCGTGATATAGCTTTGAATTTCAGAATATTCGGTGACCACGGGGAACTGCGGGAACTGCGCCCGAACTTTGTCCGACGGGCGGAAGAGCAATCCGAGGTGTGCCTCGGACAGCATCGCAGTGTCGTTGTAGGAGTCGCCCATCGCCACGACCCTGAAATTCAATTGCTTGAAAGCAAGGGCGGCGTGGCGTTTGCCATCCAGTAGGCGTTGCTTGTAGCCGGTAACGGTGCCGTCGGGGGCGACCTCGAGGTTGTTGCAGAAGAGCGTGGGGTAGTTGAGTTGCTTCATCAACGGCATCGCGAACTCATAAAAGGTATCGGAGATGATGACATTCGGATAGCGAGCGGAGAGCCATGCCATATATTGCTGCGCTCCAGGCAGCGGAGCCATCGTGGCGATGACCTCCTGGATGTCCTGCAGTTTGAGATTGTGTTCCTTCAAAATCCGGAGTCGGTGCATCATCAATTCATGATAGTCCGCGACATCACGGGTGGTCAGACGCAATTCGGGGATGCCGGTTTTCTCTGCAAAGGCAATCCAGATTTCGGGAACCAGGACCCCTTCCAGGTCCATAGCGACAATCAAAGGCGATTTCATTAAACGGTTAGAAGTTGGAGGTTGGAGGCGTAATTTCCTCGGTGTCCAGTGCTTGCGGTGATATGCCGCAAGTTGTCAGTACAACGAATAGGTGCGATGCTGTTTGCGCAATTCACTGATGGCCTGCTCCAAGCGGGCGATTTCCGCCGGGTTGTTGGAGGAGTTCCGCTGTGCCAGCAGGTAGAGCAACTTCTGGGCGGCCCAGCGTTCGGGCAACTGCGCATCGCCTTCCACGCACTGGCTGAGTTTTCGTTCGAAGATGAGACTGCGTGTGGTCTGGGTGGCATCTCGCCCGGTGATGCGGAGGGAAAGCGTGTCCGCCCGGTCGGTGTAGCGTCCCAAGATGGTCAGGATCTGGTTGCGGTAGAGGTGCGGGAGGCGCTGAGGATAGATCTCCTGCGGAATGGCACCTTGGAGCACCCGGCATTGAATGTCTGCGACGATGACGCTGGAGTAACTTTGGAAGAAACTCGCCATTCCGCCACGAATCTGCTCCAGGGTGTCCACATGGTGGAGTCGCCCGTGGTTGAGGTATCCCAAGAAGGCCAGAAGCGAGTGGTTGGTCTTTGCATTGTCTCCCGCGCTGAACGGGAAGATGGAGACATTGCCTGGGTTTAGTCCCACGAGTTCGTGCAGGAAATCGTTGTCCTTGAAGATGTTCACCGTCGATTTCCCGTCCGTGAGCAGGAAGATGTTCAGCGGACGACTAGGGTCGCCGTTGCTCTGCTTGACGAAGGGGGCCAGCCCGCCGAAGACATCGGTCTTTCCACCGTAGGGCAACCGTCCGACCTGTTCGCTGGCGGATTGCAAGTTCTTCTGGGTGGCGGGAATGAAGTTCTCGAAGAACTTGTACGGCTTGTCGTTGAAGGAGATGACATTGAAGCGGTCCTGCGGGTTGAGTGCAGGAAGTAGTTCCTTGATGGCTTGGCGGAACTGCTCGAACTTGGGCAGGGAGATGCTGCCGGATCGGTCCACGATGAAGAGTATGTCCTTGGGGATCTCGTCCATAGCGTCACTGTTACGTCGTGGGCTGATATCCACTTGGAAGTGCCCACCGGGACCGATTGCGTCGGGATAGACGGTCACGCGCACGTTCACGAACTCGTCCAGCGGGCGCGTCACAGGGTGCTGTTCGTCTGGCTTGACCTGGATTTCCGGCGGAGTGGCGATTGGTGCGGGGAGGTCAAGTTCCTCAGCCTCAGGCAATTCCGGCAATTCAGGGATGTCGAAGTCGCCCTCGCCGATTCCAGGTCCACCGATGATTGGCGCGGTGAGGCTGGCGGTGAGTTGCCGAATGCCGGGTAGTTGTCCTCCCGTGAGGTCGAGTTCGCCTGGCTTGGCAAGGCTGGGCAATTTGATGTCCGTGGGGACAAGTTCCCGTGGCACATCCGCGAAGACCGGTCGAGTGGCGTCCACTGTGACGGGTATCGCGTCCACTTTCACGGCGATGATTTCCGGAGCGGGTGCCGTGGGGATGGGAACCTCCATGTCGGCGGTCAGCGGAGTCGTTGGTGGAGGTTCTTCGTTGATGCCTGCGAGTTCATAGAGGCTGACGGGTTCCTCGTGCAACACCTCGTTGAGGGTGTCGGCCATCTTGCGTCGCATGTCGTCCGGCGTCAGGAGGTCCGGCATGGGTTCGATCGACTTCTCCGGTGGCATCTCTGGAGTCTGGAAGTCGGTGGCCGATTTCGACGAGGGATCGGACTGCATGATCTCGTCGATCTTGTTCAAGTCATCCAGAATATTCTGGGTCGACAGGGTGAGAGGGATAACCGTTTCGTTTTGGGTGATATCATCTTGCGGATTCAGGAGCGGGCCAGCTCCCATCATCCGCATGGGCACCCGAAAGAGCAGCAAATGCAACACCAGCGATAACGCCAAAGATAAAATGGCAAAGGTTCTGGTTTTCATTGCTACTCCTGAATTTGACTCACTCGCTCAACTCGCTCGCATGCAAGCGAGAATCAGGGACCGAATCGACTATTTGGGACCTGCGACCGGTACGGAGGTTGCGGCGAAATGCCGCAGGGGGTTACTCTTCGCGCTCGACGGTGATGTCCTGCGAGACCTGTTCCTTCAGGATGCGCTCGATGCCGCCCTTGAGCGTCATCATCGCATACGGGCAGGAGCCGCAGTGGCCGACGAGTTTGAGCACGACGGTGTTGCCGTTCTCCCCATCAAAGCGGAGGAACTCGAGGTCCCCGCCGTCCTGCTGGAGATTCACGCGCAGGGCCTCAAGAAGGTCAAGGACTTGCTGTTGTTGGTCTTGAGTCATTGTCTTGTTTCCTAAGTTGTTTATAATAAGTATGTTATGAGTTAAAAGCGGCAAGTTGCTCGCGAATTCGGGCGAGTTTGTCCTCGGTTTCGGCGAGGTGTGCACGGTCGGCCTCGACGGCGGCGGCCGGAGCATGTTCGACGTAGCCCTTGTTCGCGAGTTTCTTCTGGAGAGTCGCGATGTATTTCTCTGCCTCGGTCTGCTGTTTCTGGAGTCGCGCAGTTTCGGCGGCGAAGTCCACCAGACCTGCCAGCGGAACGAAAGCATTGCCAATGGCGGAGACGGCGACGCCGGCGGGACCGGCAGGTTTTTCGCCGAGGGTCAGGGATTTCGCGTTGAGGAGCGCGGCGAGCGCGTCGTGGTCGAGGTCTAGGAAGGCTTTGGCTTCGGGGGAGGCGGGGGAGATGACCACGTCCAGCGGAAGCGAAGTGGAGAGCTGGTAGTTGGCACGCAGGTTGCGGACGGCGCGAACCAGGTCGTATTTGGCTGCGTTCAACTGTTCGACACTCTCGGTGGCGCCGAGTTCCTGCATCCGTGCGTCGGAGATGGCCTGTGGCCACGGCTGGAGCATGATGGAATCCTTTTCACCACAGAAACCCATCTGGTGGTAGAGTTCGTCAGTGACGAAGGGCATGATGGGATGGAGCAGTTTGAGGAAGGTCCCCAGGCAGTAGTCGAAGACCTTGAGCGTGGCGCAGGTGGTTCCGGCGGGCGCGGAGAGTGCGGGCTTGGCGGACTCCAGATACCAGTTGCAGAACTCGTTCCAAATGAAGTCGTAGATGGCCTTGGATGCATCGTTGAAGTCGAATTCGTCCAAGTCCTTGGTCATGGTCTTGGTGATGCGGTTCAGGCGGGCGAGGATCCACTGGTCGTCCGGTCGCAGTTCGGAGGCCTTCAGGCTGGAGAGGTCCTGCCAGTCGGCGGGCGCAGTGCCATGCTGGAGGCGGAAGCGCACGACATTCCAGATCTTGTTGGCGAAATTACGTCCGATTTCGCACTTCTTGTTGTCGTAGCGGATGTCCTGCCCCATCGGCGCGATGTAGATGATGGTGAAGCGCAGCGCATCGGCGCCGTAGGTGGCCACCACGTCGAGCGGGTCGGGGGAGTTGTTGAGGCTTTTGGAGAGCTTGCGGCCTTTCTCGTCGCGTATGATGGAAGTGAAATAGACATCCTCGAAGGGGATTTTGCCCATGAAGCGCAACCCCGCCATGATCATTCGGGCGACCCAGAAGAAGATGATGTCCGGTCCGGTGATCAGGGTGTTGGTGGGGTAGAAGTGCTTGAGTTCAGGGGTGTCCTTCGGCCAGTCGAAGACGGAGAAGGGCCACAGCCAGGAGGAGAACCAGGTGTCCAGCACATCCTCGTCCTGCCGGAAATGCTCATGACCGCACTTCGGGCACTTTTCGGGGGCGTTCTTGGCGACGACGACTTCGCCGCATTTTTCGCAGTAGAAGGCAGGGATACGGTGCCCCCACCAGAGTTGGCGGGAGATACACCAGTCCTTGATGTTCTCCATCCAGTGGAGGTAGGTCTTCACCCAGCGGTCCGGGTGGAACTTGATCTTGCCGCTGGTGACCGCCTCGATGGCGGGCTTCGCCAGCACGTCCATCTTTACGAACCACTGGTCGGAGAGGCGCGGCTCGACGGGCACGCCGCCACGCTCGGAGTAGCCGACCTGGTGGACGTAGTCCTCGGTCTTCACCAGCAGGCCCTGCTCTTCCAACTTCTCGACGACGAGGCGGCGGGCGACATTGCGGTCCAGCCCGTCGAAGTCCGGCCCGGCGGCGGCGTTCATCGTGCCGTCGTCATTCATGATGTTGGGCATTTCGAGGTTGTGGCGCAGACCGACCTCGTAGTCGTTGGGGTCGTGGGCGGGAGTGATCTTCACCGCGCCAGTTCCGAAGTCCTTCTCGACATACTCATCCGCGATCAGGGGGATTTGGCGGTCAGTGAGGGGCAGGAGGAGCATCTTGCCGACTTGGCCGGTGTAACGTTCGTCCGTGGGGTTGACCGCGACGGCGGTGTCGCCCATGATGGTCTCGGGACGGGTGGTGGCGACAATCACGCAGCCGGTGCCGTCCGCATAGGGATATTTGATGTGCCAGAGGTGTCCGCTTTCCTGGCGGTAGATGACCTCCTCGTCCGAGAGCGCGGTGCGGGACTTGGGGCACCAGTTGATGATGCGGTGTCCTTTGTAGATCAGCCCGTCGTTGTAGAGGCGAATGAAGACCTCCTGGACGGCATTGGAGAGTCCTTCGTCGAAGGTGAAGCGCTCGCGTGGCCAGTCGCAGGCGGTTCCGATGGTGCGCAACTGCTGGATGATCTTGCCGCCGTACTGCTCCTTCCACTTCCAAACTTCTTCTAGGAACTTCTCGCGTCCGAGGTCATAGCGGGTGAGGTTCTTCTCTTTCTTGAGAAAGGCCTCGACTTTCGCCTGGGTGGCAATGCCCGCGTGGTCCATGCCGGGCACCCAGCAGACCTCGCGGCCGCGCATCTTCTCAAAGCGAATCAGGATGTCCTGCAGGGTGTTGTTGAGGACATGGCCCAGCGTGAGGATGCCAGTGACGTTTGGTGGCGGAATGACGATGGAGTAGGGGGTCTTCGGACTATTGACATCAGCGTGGAAGTAGCCGCGCTGTTCCCAGGTCTGGTACCACTTGCCCTCGACTTCCGCCGGGGTGTAGGCTTTGGCAAGAGTTTCTTCGCTCATGATGGAGTTATGGTTGCGGTTGGGATGGCTCCCAATACCTATTTAAAAAGAATGACATAAATTTAATACCTAAATCCAATCTTGCTTGACAGCACCCGAAAAACAACTCCCCAGAAGACAGATTTCCCCGCGAAATACGCAAACACTCGAAAAGGGTCTCACTTACGACTTGCCCGGGAACCGTGACTCTCTTCGTGTGCTTTGAGGGGAAATCTCTTCGATTGACTTTGGGAAAAACTGAATCCGTGAATTTGGGTTGGTTGCGTGGCGACGGTGCCTCGACGATGAAATTGCGTTGTGTTGGCGGCCCGTCAACGCAAAGGGAAATTCATGGATTCGAGAATAAGTTTATCGATATCATTCTTTTAGCGATCTGGCACATTGAAGCATAGGGCAAGGTCCCTTCTGTGTCCGTGCATTCTCCATGGGATAACACGGGATAAAGAGAATGCCCGCAGGAATATCCGACGCAGCCTTCACCTGATAATGCGGCAGGATGTTCCTAGCAGGCAAAAAACTGTCTCTGTGTTTTCCTCTATCAATGAGGCGTCGTCGCAACGACAAACTCATGGAATCGGTTATGTGCCTATTCCAGCGGGATTCCGGAGACGAAGAGTTCGTCGCCGGGAATCTCAAGGGTGACGGTGCCGCCGATGCATTCCGGAGTCTCCTCGCGTTGTTGGCGCACCCACTTCCCGCATGGCAACGGGTTCTCCTCCAGGCATTTGGAATAGATCGTGACTTTCACGGACTCGGCGGAGCAGTTGCGAATCACCCAGCGGCCCAGGCCGCGGATTACCACGAGATCATCCGAATCGCAGGT
The DNA here is from genome assembly GCA_017617415.1 of Victivallales bacterium. Taxonomy (GTDB): domain Bacteria; phylum Verrucomicrobiota; class Lentisphaeria; order Oligosphaerales; family Oligosphaeraceae; genus RGIG1601. The sequence goes on from JAFZWH010000117.1 coordinate 16,315, forward strand.
GAAGAGCACCTCCCCATTCAGAGAGACTTTGCGTACATGGTCAGCAATGAAGTCGCCGCCGGCCATCCACGCCCAAACGCCGTCGCGGGCAATGCCCTCAATGGTGAATCTGCCGTGGGTCTGAGTAGTAAAATCGAGGTTCTCGGCGGGTACGTCGTCCTTCTTCACGGCAGGGCCATAGACTCTTCCATAATCCTGGCTTTTTCGCGTGGCTGGCGGATTCCAGAAGACCACTCCGTCATCCCACTGGGAAATCGCGATGCTCTTTGGACGGTCGTGGCGGCGCAAAAGCGTGCCCTCGACATGGCGGATCACACGCTGGCAGGCAGTTTCGGTGTAGATGTCCAGGTCCTGCCCCTTGTCTTCGCCCCACTTCGGCCAGTAGGAACTGATGAGTCCGCCTTGGACTATCCACAACTTTCGGAAGTATGGGGAATAATGGGAATTGAAGGTATTGTTGACGAGGCAGTCACCGTAGACCATTTCCCAGATGGGCAGTGTATTAGGAGAATTCCCGTTGGCTCCAGTGGCCAGGTCCATGTAGGGCAAAAGGGTTTCGGTACGTCCCTCGGCCATGACCGGGCCGGCGATGATCTTGCGAATGCTTCGCATCTGGTGAATCTTGGCCTGCTGGTAACCGTTTGCATAGTGCCCATAGGGGTTGCCGGGGCTGTTGTCTTTCGCAAAACCATGTGCGAGGCAGTCTAGGTAGATGCCAGCGTGGTCGCTCTTGGAACTGATGCGCTGCACGGTGGGCCGCTCGCGCTCGAAGGAGCGTGCCAGATTCGTGATGACCTGACGGATGTTCGCGTATTTCCAGTTCATGTAGGGGCTGCCGTCCTGCGTGGCCATGTAGCGTGGACGGACCTCCTCCGGCATGTTGAAGATGGCCCACTGGACGGTGTTCATATGCGGCAGGAAGGTGAAGCCCTGGCGGATGCACTCTGCTTTGAACTTCTCGAAGTCGCCCATGTGCTTCTCGACTGGAAAGTACTCCGGGAAGTGCGCGTCGAAACGCCGGCCGCTCCAGATGGGAAGCCACCAGCCGGGGTTAATGCCGTAGAGCCGCTCGTGGCGGGCGAACATCATCAGGTCCTCTTCATAGTAGGGTTCGAGTTTCACAAAGGGGTTTTGCTCCGGGTCGTCGATATAATCCCATGGCGCGTCGTCCGCTGTCTGGCGGTGCGACTGGCCGGCGGGATAACTGTCGAAACGGCAAAGGCCGTCGGTCAGGATGCGGTCTAACGACGGGCGTTCGGCGAGTTTGTCGGCAATCTTTTTCCTCGCCCAGGGCTGTTGCCTCGCCCATTCGCCGTACTTGTGTGCCATGTCGTTGTAGTCACCGCTGGGGATGATGCGCAGCACGACGCTGTAGATGGGATCCCAGAAGTCGCCGGGAGCCAAGGCGATATATTCCGATATAGCATAGGCAAGGATGTCGTCCTTCGCGGAGAAACTGTGGGACTTGACATACGCCTCCGTGTCATCGGTGTAGAAGAGTAGCGCGTCATCGCCGATACGGAAGCCGGAGAATTGCATTTCCATGTAGCCCGGGTACATCACCTCAAAATCTTTCATCGTGCGCAAGGGCGTGAGGAGTGATTCCAAACCGGTGTTCTTGCAAACGAGGAGGTAATCCTGGTCGCTCCGGGTCTTCAGGCGGAATTCGTTGGGGAAACGCAGGTCGTCCAACCGCACCGTGGTTTCGTTTTCCACGCCACAGGTGAAGGCGAAGCCATCTTGTTCAGGAAGAGGCCGGATACTGGCGACCACAGCGGGAAGTCCCTCCTGCTCCCAACGGAAAGTCGTCTCGCCACCGCCATAGCTCACGAAGGGCGGGGTGGCATATTGCCGAGAGGTGAATTCGCCGCCCTTGTAGGTCAGCGTCCATGCCGGACCGTCCGCACGGTTGTCTAGCATCCCAATGCCGTCCTTGCGCATGTCCAGAAGCACACCTTTTTCGGAGAAGATTGCTTCAAGGCGGTTGCCGCTCTTGACAACAACGACCCCTTCAGCAAAAAGGGCAATGGACAAGACAATGAAACTTAACGGAATAAAGAAAGCAGGTCTTTTCATGGGGTTGTTTCGCGTGAGGAAAGGCGTTCGTTAGGATACTGTCTTGCTTCCAGGAGGACGTAATACTCGAAAAGGGGAAGTTCGCCGCTAGCGGGCAGGGCGACTTCCTTGCCGTCGATGACTTTGCTGACAATCCCGAAGCCATCCGGGAGCGTCCAGCGAAGCCGTGAATGGACCACCTCCACGCCGAAATCGCGGAGAAGCAGCACACGTCGTTTGCAGTCCGCACTGGCAAAGAGGTCGCAACTGACATATTCGTGCTCACCGACATGTCCGCGATGGTCGCCATGGAACTCCACGCCGCTGTCCGCTTTCAGCAGGTTATGGAAGAGTTGTTTCCACATCGCGACGACACCTTGGTGGCGGTAGTTCTCGAAGCCGGAGACGGCTGTCCAGCATCCGATGAAAATCACATTGCCTTGGCGGACCACTGCGCCTGCGCCAGTGCTGTAGGCCAGAAGCGTTTCGCCCTTGCAGGTGTGCTTGCGCCCATCAACGGGCACGGGGAAAAACCATGCGTCATCCGGCGAACCGGATGTCGTCACGTATTCGGCTTCGCATTCGCGGACTGTTGTCAATCCACATGCTTCCAGAAGCGTGGACGCGCAGATTCCAAGGACCACGGCTTTCCCTCCACGTGAGAGGAAGGCACGGAGGCGCACCGCGTCGGCATCGTCGAAGTGCTTGACGGCATCGAAGACCAAGCATGTGATGTGCGTGGCGTCTTCGGGAATCTGTGCGGTGAACATGGTCGGCAGCGCGGCAGCCTGGAGGCTCTCGTAGAGCGAGAAGAGGTGCTCGCGGTAGTAGCTGGTATAGCAATAGTCGCGCTCCAGGTTTTCGCGATAGAAGATGGCGCACTGCGCGTACTGGCGCGTGCCCTCCAAGACAACGCCGATTTGGCTGGCGAAGTCCATTCCACGAACGACCGCCTTCCGTCGTCCGGCAAGGGTGTCCGGATTGGAGTAGCAGCGAAAGACCGGTGCGCCGGGGTTGAGTTCCTTATTCCAGGGCGGCAGTTCCTTGGCCATGAAGCCGTAGCAGAAGAAACTGACACCCCAGGGGGACAGCGTGGAGAGAATCCAGTCGATGGCGCGCTTCGGTGTCAGTTCCGGAAGTTTTCCTGCATTCGTCTCGTGGTACCAGTGGGTGTCCGCGACTACCGGATGTCTGGTGAGCGCCTGCAACAATTCGATTTCGAGTTTGAACTGGCGGGGGTGGTTTCCCAGCGGTGGATGGACCTGGAGATTGAGGAGGTCAAGTTCCTCCACCTGCGTGATGAGTTCAAGGTTCCTGGACAACGTGTAGCCGTGCGGCTCGTGGTGTCCCACGCAGCTGATCATGCTCAACGGATAATGCATCAACGGCAGATGGAATTTCTGCTTCAGGTGGCGGGCAATCCGGCGGTACATTTGTAGGAACAACCCCTCCAGGAAATCATTGGTCTTTGCACGAAGTGCCGGACTGGCACGCAGTTCCTCCGGAGACGGCAGCGCGGAGCCGAATTGTTCCCGGTAGGCCTGCTCCGTGTAACGGTCATAACTCAAACATACGCCGTTCTCGGCGGGCATGCAGAGGCCCTGGAGACTTGGATGGCCGCCAAATTTTCCAACGAGTGCCTCGTATTTGGCGATTGCAAAATCTGCCGTGATGGGCGCGGCGGGAGACAGCCCCAGACGTCCATAGCGGGCGTTCTCACCGTCGAAAGAGTACCATTTTGCATCTGGATTGGCCTCCACGAAGGCATCGTGGATGACGCCGCATTCGGGCAGAAAGGCCATCCCCGCGCGGTCAGCCGCCAGGAATGTCTCCTCCAAGGGATCGCGCGGACAGCCTTGCCAGTAGGAACTGCGGGGGTAGTCGGGATGAAGCCAGACGATGCCGTCCAAGCAGTTCCAGGTCTCCAGCCATGCAGCGTAGTCGAAGTGCAGCCGCTTCATGTCGGCGAAGGCCTCCTCCGCATAGCCATCGGGGAAAGTCTCCGGGGTGCGGATCAGGAAGAGAGTGCCATTCTTAAATCGGGAAAAATCGAGCATGCTATAATGCTGAACAAGAATCCGGCGTGGTGGACAGCCTTCCCCCCTTCGCCTGTGCGCACAGATGCTGGATGGCGGTGCGAATCTGCCAACTGTCCAGTTCCAGCTGCAGGGTGGCTTGTTCAACGGTGACTCCGCAGACCTGCCCCACGATGAATTTCGCCCGCTCGCGCAATTTGTGGTTGGTGGGCTTCATCGAGGTCATGAAATTCCCGGTCACATGTCCGGTCCTGACCATCGCAATGGTGGAAATCATGTTGAGCGCCATCTTCTGCGCAGTGCCGGCCTTCATCCGGGTCGATCCGCAGATGACCTCTGGGCCGGTCTCCAGCTGTACGGTGATGTCGGCGATCTCCGCCATCTGGCTTCCGGGATTGTTGACGATTGCGGCGGTGGCGGCACCCAGTTTGTGCGCTTCGGCAAGCGCCCCGAGCACAAAGGAGGCATTTCCATTGGCACTGAGGCCAATCACCGTGTCGCGTGGAGTGACGCCGCGTGACCGCATTGCCACCACGCCGCGCTCGAAGTTGTCCTCGGCGTCTTCAGCCGGATGGAATACCGCTGCTTCTCCGCCCGCCATCACGGTCTGGACCGTCTCCGGGGGGACGCCGTAGGTCGGCGGGCATTCCGCCGCATCCTGCACGGCCAGGCGTCCGCTAGTTCCCGCCCCCACGTAGATGAGTCGGCCACCCAGTTGGAAATGTTTGGCGACGGTTTCGGCGACCGCCGCGATTTCCGGTAGCGCCCGCCCGACGGCGGGGGCGACTGTCAGGTCTGCCTGGTGGATGGCCTCGGCCATCTCCAGCGTGGAACGGCAGTCCAGGTCGCGTGTCGCTTCATTGACGGCCTCGGTCCCCCCTGCCTGACATGCTGCCGCGGCGTGGGACAGGAAATAGCGCGTGATGAATTCCGGATTCGTGATGCTTTTGCCAATCACCACAGCAAAGGCACCGGCACGGAAGCCCGCCGCCAAGTCGTCCGGAGTGCAATAGCGTCCTTCGGCGACAACCGGCGTAGGGACTGCCTTGGCCAGTCTCCGAACCAACGCCAGGTCCGGGAACGCCGGATGTGGTTCGGGCGTCGTGTAGCCGGAGAGCGTGGTGGAGAGCAGGTCCGCTCCGGCTGCGGCTGCGGCCACGCCTTCCTCGAAGGTTGCGATGTCCGCCATCACCGGCACTCCGAGTTCGCGTTTGACCTGCTGGATCAATTCGGCCGCGTTCAGGCCTCCCGGATGCGGGCGGTCTGTCGCGTCCAGCGCGACAATCTGCGCACCGGCTTTGACCACGGCGCGAGCGTGTTCCAGCGTCGGAGTGATGAAGGGCACGCTCCAGGAACGCGCTTCCTTGTTGAGGCCGATGATGGGTAGGCTCACCTTGGCGCGGATGGCGGTGATGTCCTCCACGCCGTTTGCGCGGATGGCGGCCGCGCCGCCCTTCTGGGCGGCTAGCGCCATGCGTGCCATGGTTTCGGAGGAGCGCAAGGCGTTGTCCTCCAGTGCCTGGCAGGAGACAATCAACTTTCCCTTCAGTGATTCAATCAATGTATTCATCAGTTTCACGACTCAGGTGCAGGGCGTATTCGCACGCCGCATCGATGATTTGAAATGGCTCGTAGCAGAAATGATGCTCGGGGCGGAGCGTACGCAGAGCCTCGTCGCATAGCGTCTGGAAGAGTTTGCCGAGCCGGAAGAAGCCGCCCAGCGCCAGGACGGCGTCCCGTCTGCCCCATGGATGCGGCGGCGTCACCGTCGCGGCCAGGTGGGCGATTTCTGCCGCGGCCTCGCGCAGAAGTCCCATCGCGAGAACATCCCCGCTGGCCGCGAGGGCGGCGATGCGCGGTGCTTCCGCCGCGATGGCCGTACGGGTGAGGTTGTTTACTGCGTCCTTGAAGGCCATGCGTTCTGCAAACGAACATCCCGGCTTCGGACGCGTCAGTCCAGGGAAGCAGCCCGGCAGGATAGAGGGGCCTTCGTCGGCATCCACGGCGGAGAGGATGCGTTTTAGCGCGGCGACACCCAAACCGCCTCCCGAACCCTCGTCGCCATAGACGGGACCCCAGCCGCCAGCTAGCCGTGCGGGTGCACCCTCCGCGAATTGACCGAAAGCCACGCTGCCAGTGCCGCAGAGACAGGCGGCGGCCGCATGGTGCCGCTGGGCGCAGAAGAGCACCATGCGTCCGGTGGACTCGCGCTCGACGACGATGCGAGCGGCCGGGAAGATGTCCCGCAGGGCCGTTTCTACCTCGGCGGTGTTCGGGCCGCCCAGAGAACAGAAGACCATTAATGGCTTGAAGTCCACGCCCAGCCGCTCCGTGCCCAGGCTCAGGAACTCCGCCACGGGCAGCAGTCCGGAATGCAGCGCAGCCGTCCCCGGGGCGCTTGACCGGGCAAGCCTTTTGCCGGTGTCCCCCAGAAGAACAAAATCGCTCTTGCTGCCGCCTGAATCAATGGTCAAGATCGGCCTGTCCGGCATAACTCTGCTCCAGGTAATTCCATGTCTTGTCCTTGTCCTGCATGCTATAGCGGATGGCCAGATAGTCCACGAGCACCGACTGGGCGACGCGCGAGGTCATCGCACCTAGCCGGATTGGCAGTTCGCCGCGATTTTCAGTGTGGATTGCCACATCGGCAAGCCGCGCAAGCGTGCTGTTGGGGAAAGAAACGATGGCGACGATGAAGACCTTGCGTTTCCGGGCGGCCCCCACGACGGAGAGAATTCCTGCCGTTTCGCCGGAGTTGGAGAAGCAGATGAGCACATCCTTTTCTCCAAGATAGCCGACGAAGGTGTTCCAAAGTTCAAAGTCCCGGTAGAAGATGGTTGGCACCCCTTGCCTTGCCAGTTTGACCTGCAGGTCTTCGGCGGCCAGCGCGGAAGTGCCGGCACCGCAAATCATCACTCGCCCGGCCGCGTAAATCCGGCCAAGCACCGTGTCGAGCGCGGCCGGGTCAAGACCATGCAGCGTAGCCCGTAACGACTCGAAGTACAGCTTGAGCAATGCCTCGGTGACACGGTTGCCCTCGCTCGTGTCCTCCGAGGCTGCCGGCAAGTCGAACTCTTGCCAGATTGCCTCGGATTGCCGGGCCACGGCAATCTTGAGTTCCGCAAAGCCGGAATACCCCAGCTGCTGGGCAAAGCGCACCACCGTGGTTTGTTCGCATTCGCATCGGGCCGCGAACTCTGCCACGCTTAGCCCGACGACCTCCAGCGGGGCGCTCAACAGTTCATCCGCAATCCGGCGCTTCTTGCTTTTGAGCGAGGAATAGAGGCGGTTGATGGCATCGCGGTAATTCTGCAAAGGCGGCATTGAATCTCCTTATTACGGGAAAGTTGAGGAAAAAACAAGAAACTTTGGTGCTTTCCCGTTAAGGTAATCCATTTTTGGTGCTTTGAAGAGTGTTTTATGCAAACATGCTGAAAAAAGTCACGGCCAGCCGAACTGGCTTCGTGGGAACCAGCACAACGCGGTCTCCTCATATTCGGGCTTCGGGGAAAGCTTGGCCATGCGGGCGCCAGCCGGAATGGTCTCGACATGCCCGTCACCAAGGGCGACATTCAAGCGCCCGTCATGGTGGAACCATTCTAGCCAGACGTTGCCGGTGAGCATGATGTTCGGATGGATATACTGGTAGGCACTCCAGGAACTGTTGTTCGAGGTGTCAAGATAGGTCACGAAACGAGAGGGCCGCTGCTGGGCAGACCACATCTTCCAGTCGCAGTCGATATACCAGACCGCACCTTTTGTCGGCCCCACAGAAGCAAAGGTGGTTTGTCCGCCGTTGGTCACCCACATAGTGTGATGATAGCCGGAAGCAACGCTGGAATTGTAGCCGACATTCCCGCTGATGCGTTTCTTGACCGGTAGCGAGGGACACAGCATCACACGCTTCCAGGCATCGTTTTTTTTGTCGATGTTGTTCTGGGTATCCGGCAACTTCACGTCAAAGAAGGGGTCCTTTGCCGACCAGGAAGTCTTGTTCATAGGAGTACCAGGAAGAATCGGATTCACCATGTACCAGACCACTTCGCCCCAATCGCCACACCAGACAGGCGGACTGAAACCGTTTTCGTCGTCCGCGTAAAGCAGGGCACCCAGAGTAATCTGCTTCAGGTTGTTAATACATTGTACGCACCGTGCCTTCTCACGTGCTTTGGAGAGAGCTGGTAAAAGCATCGAGGCCAGGATTGCGATGATGGCAATTACGACAAGCAATTCAATGAGAGTGAATGAGTTGCGCTTCATTTTGGGAGTCCTTTCCTGAATGTTTAGGGTATTGTTGTGTTTTTGGGTTTGTTGTGTTATTAAAAAAAGATACTACATATAATTATAAACAATCTTTCCCGTTTTTCAAGCATTTTTAGTGTTTTTTAAAAAAATAAGCAATAAAAATGTTTTTTTGCCGTATCTCCTATTCTCGTGAAACTATATTGGCAACGATACATCTCCGGCGTGTTATCGGCAGGGCGTGTGTCTTTTCCTGACTGCGAGCATTGGGTTATACTATGACAGTTAACACGTCAATGGGGAAAATGCAATGGGCATCTATCTGAATCCGAGTATGGCGAATTTTCAGGAGGCGTTGAATTCCCCATCTATGTTGATAAAACAGAATTGACTTACTTCACGAATTCGAGGCCACGTTCTCCAACACAGTCCAGATGGCCTACTATAAGACGAAAGACTACCTACTATACCGTCATAGCAGCGCTGGATATCAGAAAGGGCTATGCTGACCTGGTGTACCTGCCTGTGGGCTAGTCGCATCCAGTGCTACTGGTCGGACTCAAGTGTCGGCAGGACACAGAGAGCGCCATAAACCAGAGGCTCCACAGGGACTATCCCTCCCGCCTGGAGAAATATCAGGACAATCTCATCTTCGTGGGCATCAGCTACGACACATCTGGAGACCCCAAGGCCCCCGACTTCAAGCACTACTTCTGCCGGTTCCTGAAATTCCTACCGTCGCTCTTCTTGGGATATTATAGTTTTCCGGCGTCAAGGTCGTGGTCGCCGAGGAAACGGCGGTCGAGGAGGTGGGCAAGGCGGAGGTCGCCCATCGAGTGCCGCATGGCGGAATAGATGTCCGGGAAGCGCTCCTGGAGGTGTGCGAGCAATTCTCCGATGAAGTGCCGGTCGCCGTTGCGCAGCGCTTTCTCGTGAGGGCACGAGCGAATCTTGGGGAAGGAAAAGAGTTGTGCGACTTGATGGATTTCGGGCTTGCGGCAACCCCAGAGTGGCCGGATCAGGCGGGCTTTGCCACCGTCGGCGGCAACATTGGGCCCCATGGTCTTGAGACCACCACCGCGGAAGAGCGCAATGAGGAAACTGGCGCAGAGGTCATCGAGGTGCTGTCCAAGTGCGAGTTTGTTGCAGTTGAGTTCCTCCAGCAGTCCGTGGAGTTTCCCGCGACGGAGGCGGGAGCAGAGCGCGCAAGGCGCTTCCGTCGGCGAGTTCTTTTCCAGAAGTTCTTGGATGCCATCGACTTTGATGTATTTCAGTGACCAGCCTTGCTTGGCACAATAGGCCTGAAGGAGTTCACCACGGAAACCAGGGAAGCCCAAGTCGATGGTGGCGGGAATAATCTCAATAGGGAAGGGCAGGCGTCCCTGGAGCACGGTGAGCAAGTGCATCAGCATCAGGGAGTCTTCGCCGCCGGAGACGCCCACGAGAATGCGGTCGTTTTCCGCGAAGAGTCCGAAGTCTGCCGAGTCGCGGGCGACTTGCTGAAGCAACTTGCGAAAGACCGTCGTGCGGCGAGGGGCATCGACAAGCCACTTGCCAAGTTTCTTCTGGATGGCGGTCGATACGGCGGATGGTGTGTTCGTGGCATCCACGATGCAGTCCGCCTGGCGGTAGTAGGGCTGCCGTGCATCAAAGCGCTTGCGTCTGGCAGTGCCGTCTTGCGTGCTCCAGAGCGGTCGGTCGGCGGTCTCGGTCACAGAAAGGCGCTGTTCGATGACCTCCAGTGGCGCGTTCAGGAAGATGACCTTACCACTGTTCTTCATCAACTCCAGGTTGCCAGAGTAAGCTGGTGCCCCGCCGCCTGTAGAAATTATTATAAATACTTGGTTATTAGATAGTTTTGATAATAGTAATTGCTCTTCTTTGCGAAATGCGTCCTCACCGTAGGTGCGAATGAATTCTCCGGCGGTAATGCCGTCGTGTTCTTTGGCGAACTGCTCGTCGAGGTCCACGAAAGGTCGTCTGAGCCTGTGGGCGAGAAGTTTTCCGACGCGGCTTTTTCCGCAGCCCATGAATCCGATGAGGTAGAGGTTCTGAGGCATCAGTGGTGAGCCGATTTGGCGAGGTGGTTGGTGAGATGCCTTGCGCAGAGGAATCCCATGACGCCGCCGGCGATGTCGGAGAGCAGCCGCGCCCCGAAGACGGCGTAGAGCGAGTGGAAGCAGAAGAAGGCAATGAGGGTGAAGGGGATGAGCATCGCCAGCACGCGCGTGATATTGAGCGCGGCGGCGGATTTGGGGCGTCCGCACCCGGTGAAGATGAAGGTGGAGAAGCGGTGGATTTCAATGGCCCAGAAGCCCCATGGGATGATGCGCAGGTACATCGTCATGTAGGCGCGGATTTCTTCGTCACGGCTGAAGACTCTGGCGAAGGTCGGTGCGAGGAAGAAGAAGACGACCGCCATGATGCTCAGGAAGAGCAGGGCGAAGCCCATGGAGACGCGCCGCGCGGTCTTGATGCGGTCGTAGAGTTTTGCGCCGAAATTCTGGGAGATCAGCGGTGTGAGGGACATCCCAAAGGACATCGGGAACATGAAGGCGAGCAATTCCAGTTTCCCGGCGGCCTGTGCGGCGGCCACCGCGGCGTCGCCAAACTCGGCGGTCACTCTGGTGACCACGAAGGACCCTAGCGGAATCATGAACATCCCCAATGCGGCGGGGATGGCGAAGGAGATTACGCGGTGCCAGCAGGAACGGATGATGTCCCAAGGATATCGCTTGAATTTCAAGAGCTTGTGGCGGCGGTTCAGGACGGCGAAGACATAGACCATCGAACACGCCTGGCAGATGACGGTCGCCAGCGCCGCGCCACGGATGCCCATTGCGGGAAGGCCGCACCAGCCGAAGATGAGGATAGGATCCAAAAGGGCGTTGGCGACGAGACCGGCGCACATCCCCAGACTGGCCAGCTTAGAGTCGCCCACTCCTACCAGCAGATCGCCGCCAGTCATGGACAACGATGAAGTAAAACATCCGAAAAACCAGATGTTTATGTATGCTACGGCTTCGGTAAGTGCTTCTCCTGAGGCACCCTGTTTGTGCAACCCCCAGCGGCTGGTTAACATTCCGAATATCGCAATGAAGATGGAGACCAGTCCAACGAGGAGTAGCCCGTTCGTGACTAGACGAGTGGCGCGTTGCCGGTCTCCTGCGCCGATCTCAATTGCGGAAGTGCTCATCACACCGGTGGCCAAGCCACGAAAAATACACCCCATTAGCATCACAATCGGGAAAGTATAGCCGATAGCCGCTAACGGAATCTGACCGGGCAGCCGCCCGACGAAATATGTATCCACCAAATTATAGCCGCTCATTGCGGCCGTGCCGGCGAGCATCGCCAGCGCGGTCTTGAACATCGTTCGGCTGATGGACCCTTGAGTGTAATAGGCTTCTTTGGTGAAAGACATTTTCGATAGATTATAAAGGAGTTGGGCATTGATTGCGCTTGGGCGCATGTCGCATAAGTAAAACTGGTATTCTCCGGCTTTGCCAGGGATACCCATAAGCTGAACCGCTGCGTCACTCGCAATTGGGTTTGCTCGGTGTGTGAGAAAAAAGCAGATGTATCCGACTGCAATTACAAAAGGTTTTGCGTGCGGCTTCATAATGTAGTGGCTAAAAGGGGATTTGTTGTTTTTTGGAGACTTTATTTCTTTACATGATTGGGATTATTGCCAAATGGTATTCTGCAAGTTATAGTATATCATTTACATCTTGTTTGAATTTAACATTAGAATCCAATGGACCGCAAGAATTTCCGTATAATCTTGGCTGTTATTTGGTTGTTGGGGACTATCTTTGTCTATGCCCAAGTCTTGGACTGGGGGCAGGGCGAGGTAATCCACGAGGGCATTGTCCATTTGGCCATCGACCGAAAGATCCAGGATGCCAATGGAAGCGATTTGTTATTGAAAGGCAACATCTTGCGGATTGATCTCAGGACTCCCGGGCTGCGCTTCACCGCCACCGGACGAGATCCAGACTGGGGTAAGCCGATGCCCGACCACGTGCCTAAAACTGGCCAGCAACCATTGCTGATTCGCACTCGACGCCTGGCGACGCCGGCATTCCTCAAGGAGTGCCGGAAGCCAATGGAACAGGGAGGACGCGGACTGGATATGGTAGTCGCCGTCAATTCCTGTCCATGGGTGCCGTGGGAATGGCCATATCGTCACCGCTATGCAGAACCGACGGGAGTCAATATCTCCGATGGCGTGGTGGTCAGCGAAAACACCCGCGTCAAGGCGCATTTCGTGGTCTGGAAAAACGGCGAAATCAGCCTCATGGACGAAATTCCGCCGGAGAAATACCCCGAAATCTGGCTGGCGGCCAGCGGATTCGCCATCATCCTGAGGGACGGCAAGCCCACGCCCGCCTGTGCCGACCCCGCACGGCACCCCAGAACCGCCTACGGACTTTCCGCCGACCACCAATATCTCTATATCCTTACAGTGGACGGCAGACAACCCAAGTGGAGCGATGGCGCCACCTATGATAACCTGAACGTCATTTTCCTTGAGGCAGGCGCCAATGAGGCAATCAATCTCGATGGCGGCGGTTCCACCACGCTGTGCTACTGGGACCAAAATCGCAAGAAAACAGTCGTTCTGAGCCATGCGACTTCTCAAAATGGGAAATGCCGACCGGTCGCCATGAGCATTGGAATCTATTTTGTCGATGCCAATTAAAAGCGGTTCGGAAGCGAAAATCCATCGCATAGTCTTTTTGGGTAGCTTTTTCCGTTTTTCGGAACTTTTACCCAGGAAAATAAACTCTTAATGCCGGTTATGCGACGCAATTAATGCAAATAGGAAATCAAAAGAGAAGTTGCTTGTTTGACCCAAAATCCAGCGAAAATAGCCCAAGCGGTTATTTTATGGATATGTCAGAATCCAGCGACAAACAGTTTTACCATTCTGGGCAGAAGTTTGTCTGTCCGCAATGCGGTTGGCAAATCCCCGAGGACCTCATTGCGGTTTCTGCGATGGATTCTGCCACTCGGCACTCTTCAAACGATGCTGCTACGCTGGATGCATTGTTCGGCGACAGTTCGCCATCTGACAGCAAACCGATATTTTCGGATACTGACACGAAACGTTTTTGCAAGAACTGCCGTCATTATCTGCAGACCCCATTTATAAGCCGTTGTCTTCTACATAACCATGAGGTCGAGCCTTTGGGACTCTGCGAACATTTTTCTTTGCCTCATAATGCATAACTTCAAGTCATTTAATTACAGTATTTTAGCCGTTTTTCTCCTGGTTGTCAGTTGTGTTACTGTTTACCAGCCGAGTTCTCCAACGACAGAAGTGGCACCACCCACTCCACTTGCTGTCTGGACGGTCTATTTGCCGAATCCAGAGATTCCTGCGCATGGAAGCATTCGGCCAGTTCCAGCGCACCAAGGCTGGACGAATCTGCGCATGGAACGCGACCTTGACCGTATGGCTGAGGCGGAAATTTCTGCCGTTTTGGTCGCTGTCACGCCTGAGCAACTGCTTACCGAGGAGTTTCATGAGCGATACCGCAAATTTGCCGAAGAGTCGGAAAGGCATTCCATTCAGTTTGCATTGATGCTCGTCAATACCCTGGAAACGGCACCAGCCATTGAACGGAAAAATATCGCGCAGTATCTTGAAAACCAAGGTTTTCTTGATTTCAAGTTCAACTTGCGGAACCGCGATGGCGTCCCCTTGTTGCTGATTGCCGAAGAATTCGCTTTGGATGCACCGAAGCCGGAATTGGATCAGATGCTCTGTTTCCTTCAACTTGGCCACGAATTGCCCGCCCTGCCCTCCGGACCATTGGACCTCACAGCCATGCACCCCACAGCCGGCGGCGTCCTCTGGATCCGGGCGGGTGACAACTCCGGCTGCGCACCATACAACCGCGCTCGTCCCACCGACGACTGGACCATCCGGCGTCGCAATGGCGCACCACTCAAACGACAACTGGACCAGGCGCGAGCCGTCGGAGCAACATTATTGTTGCTGGATAGTTGGAACAATTACGAGCGAGGCAGTTTTGTCGAAAACAACTCCCTTGACCAGGATGCCCTCCTGAAGCTTTTGAAGAATCGGTAAATCCTCTTGCAAACCAAATAGAAATGAATAAATTTACCCTGCTCTTTCTTGCCCTTATTTCCTGTTTTCTCACGGCTGGCGAATTGCAGACGCGCGGACGGACAGTGGCGTATCTCACGCCAGATGCGTCGGGCCGGCTTGCCTTCAACCTCACCTGCGTGCAGATAGGAAGGTATCCCTCATTGCTTCACTACCGCTTGACTGGACCGGACGGCACGGCGTTAATCCCATCGGAAGAAATCGCGATCGGCAAAACGGACTCGATAGATTACAAGGATATTCCTCAAGGCGTTTACACTCTGGACTACGATGCGGGGCAGAATGCGACCAAAGTCACGACCAAAGCCGGAAAATTCTCCGTTCCGGCGACTTCTGAACAGCCGTTGAAGCTCATCGACACGGAGCCGACAGTTTATTTCCAAATCATTTCCGAGCGTGAGTCTGCCTCGCTAACGAATGTCCCTGCCGTTATTGGGAAAATACGTGGCGATTACCCGGCAGAACACGTCGCGCTCACCCTCCGAGATTCAACTGGACAAGTGGTTTTCCAAGGAGATACCACCGGCAAAAATAAGAACTGCCTGGAGTTCTCCGTCCCGATTCCTGAAAACGAGTTTGGAAAACTCTGGAGCGCAGAAATTTCCAAAGTGCCTGGGATTGGCTTCGAGGATGTCCAACTGCAATTCGACCAAGGCGCGGAACCCAATGTCGCCAATGACCCCACTGAACTTGTGCAACCCGCTTACGCGTTCTTCTGCGCTCCCGACGGTTTTTACGGCAAATGGCTGGTAACAGGAAAGTTTTCCATGCAGAAGGCCGAAAAACTGCGGATTACCGATGATGTTTACAACTTGGTTTCCTGGCAGTCATCTCTTTCGGGAATTGAAGAGGCCGTCAACCTGGAGCCTGGCATGGATTGGCATGAATTCGAAATCCCCTTGCCTGATGACGGCTTCTACTGGGGGAAACTGCTTGTAGAGCATCTCCCCCTGATGGGCAATATTCCGTTGAGCAAACAGGAAGTCCCCTTCGCGGTCTGCCAGGGGAAGTTCTTCACAGAGGTCCCCTGGGTGGAGAAAGGCGAGCCTGCCCCCGTCACGCAGGAGGAACAGCAGCGTGGCTTCCAGATCTTCCAACGTGCCGAACCAGGCGATGTGCGTCCCACCGCCTTCCCGCATGCAGACGAAATCACGGATACCATCATCGCCGAGGCCTCGCCCGGCATGACCTCCACCGAGTTCTTCGCGCTCTATCCGCTGCGCCACTTGACTGTCCGGACCGCCACTCCACTCGCCTTTCGGCATCCCAACGAACTTCCCGTGGGCAAAATCACCATCGGACAACTGGCGGGGTCTTCGAAACATAAAATCGCATCGTCACAAGTGGAAATCCGCCAGGCGCGGATGTGGCCGCAGCGCACCGACTGGAATTCCGACACCTACGTCGTGATTCCAGAATTGCTTGAGGATTTCACGACGGTCGAACTCAATGAAAAATCCCCTGCCCTCTTCTGCATCCAGGTCACCATCCCACCAGGCACCCCGCCCGGAACCTACCAGGCCCCAATTCTCCTGAACGGCCAGCAATTCGCCACCTACCAACTCACCGTGGACGACTTTACTTTGCCGGAGGTGCCTGGAATCACCTTCGGACTCTATGCGGACGGCGAACGCTGGACCTGGCAGAACTACACCGACGATGAGATTCTGAACGAGATGCGCGATTTCCGTGCGCATGGCATGAACGCGCTGATGCTCTATCCCTTCACCGGCGGTAAAATCGCCTACAACGATGGCAAGTTCGACATCGACCTGTCCATCTTCCGCCACCAGATGAGGCTCTACACCCAGGCCGGATTCGCTGGCGTGGCGGTCATCTCCTTCCAGGCCGCCGACGCCTTCCTGCGCAAAGCGCTGGGCAAGGACGTCTCCAAGGACGCCCCCGAATACCAGGCGGGCTTCCTTGCGCTCCTGGAGACCATCCGTCGGATGGGCGAGGAGGATGGCTGGCCGCATTACTGCATCCACACCGTGGACGAGCCGGAAGCCACGCGTGGCGCCGAGGAGGCGGTCCGCACCCTCCGCTGGGTCAAGGAGGCCGGCTTCGAGACCTTCAACACCTGCTATGTGGAGTTCGTGCGCTCCCACATCGGGCAATATCTCGACTACCGCTGCTACAACAACCTCGCCGGCCTGACCTCCAGTTCCCCCGAGCGCAACGCCGAAATCCGCAAAGAGACCCTTGATGCCGGAGCGAAATTCTGGTGGTACGGCACCGGCTGTTACACCAATGGCGGGCTTCAGCAGGATGGCAATCTCTACTCCAACCGCTTCATGCTCGGACTCTTCAACTGGCGCACCGGCGCCACCGGCGCCTGGACCTGGACCTTCCTGCGCACCAACGACGATCCCTACAACGACTTCGACGGCAATTCCGCCTACGAGGCCAAGGAGGCCTGCATCTGTTACCCTGCCCCGCAAGGCAACGGACTCATCCCGACGCTCCAGTGGGAGGCCCTGCGCGAAGGCAACTACGACTACCGCTATCTGGCCTACTGGGACAGCCTCTGCGAACAGGCCTCCCCTGCTCTCGCTCAGCAAAGTCGCGAACGTATCCAGGCCCTACTGGACAAAATCGCCTGGACCTGCCTGAACCGCCAGGTCTCCAACGCCCAGTTGCGCGAACTGCGCGCCGCCCTCATCCAGGAAATCCAGCGACTTAGGCAGTAACTCCTATTTCTCTAATGTAATATCATCCAACCAAAGGGGACACAAAAGGATGGAAAAGAAGGAAATCATTGACCAACCGGAGAGTTTGCTTCAGGCAATCAACCGTAAATTGCGCAACTCACTCCTGGTGAAGTTGTGTTTCTGTGGCATCATTCTGCTGGTGTGCCAGATTCCGATGCTGATGGTATCGGAACTGACCGGCCATCGCGAACGACTGGCAGTGAGCGTGGAATGTGAAGTCGCCTCAAAGTGGGGCTTCACGCAGAGCATCAAGGGACCGCTGATGGCAATTCCGATCTCAAAGGAACTCAGCGAAAAGAACAAGGACGGCAGTGTTCGGAACTACACGGCACGGTCGATGCTGTTTGTCGTGCCGGACTCACTCAAGGTCATTGCCTATTTGGAACCTGAGATCCGCTATCGCGGAATCTACGAAGTGATGCTCTATCGTTCGCAGGTCCTGCTCGAAGGATATTTCGCGGAGACGCCTTCAATCCCAACGGACTGGACGCCTGAACTGGACAAGGCAAGGCTCTACATCGGGATTAGCGCAATGATTGGATTGTCCAATATCCAAGTGGAAGTGGACTGTTCGGACAACAAGGTGCGGCCCGGCATTGATGCGCCAAACGCTCCATTCAACAGCGGAATGACCATTTCCGTGGCATTGCCTGAGAAAGGCGCCCTTCCTGACGGCGGTCTGCATTTCAAGGCCTCGTTCGCGCTGAACGGCTGCCGAAACTTCTCGGCCGTGCCATTGGGCAAAACCACGACAATGGAAATCTCCTCCAGTTGGAACAGTCCCAGTTTTGACGGAAATTTCCTGCCCGTCAAGCGCGAAGTCGGCACAAAAGGCTTTCAAGCCTCTTGGGAAATCAACGAGTTCAACCGCAACATACCGCCATCCTGGAATGGCATGGATCGTGCCAATGACGGGGAATTTCCCGTTGCCGGTGTGAGTCTCATGAAACCCGCAAACATCTATTCCCAGGTGACCCGCGCCGTGACCTACAGCATTCTCATCTTCCTGATTGTGCTGATGGCATTCCTCATTGCGGAGAGCGTGACCAAGACCTGGATGCACCCATTGCAGTATTTTCTGGCCGCCCTCTCGCTGGTGCTTTTCTATGCCTTGACGCTGGCCTTGAGCGAACATCTCGCCTTCGTCCTCTCCTATTGGCTGGCCGCCGCCGCCATCACTGGCCTCTGTGTCTTCTACTGTGCATTGATCTTCCGGAAAAAGCCCGCAGTCATCGGAATGGGCCTTGCCGTGCTGGCCTCTTACGCCGTGATTTTTGTTCTCCTTCGTCTGGAGGACTATGCGCTGCTCGCCGGAACGCTGGTAATGTTCGTGCTGCTCGCCATCCTGATGGGCATGACTGGCCGAATGAACCAGAAAGGGAAAGAAGAAAACTGAGACAAAGCGAAATCCGTCTTTCTTGCCGAAATGCAGTCCAAAAGCACTCCGGCGTCTTTTTCCCTATTATATTAAGGCGTTTTTCCCGTTTCCAACCACCACAACCCATAAGCATTGGAGATTTCCATGAACAAGAAGACCGTCCGCGACATTGACCTGAAAGGCAAGAAGGTCGTCATGCGCGTTGATTTCAACGTCCCGCTGAAAGAAGGCGTCATCACGGATGACACCCGCATCAAGGCGGCCGAGCCGACCATCAAATACGTGCTCGAACAGGGTGCCGCGCTGGTTCTGATGAGCCACCTGGGCCGTCCGAAGGGCAAGGGCTACGAGGCGGACTTCAGCCTGAAGCCGGTCGCGGAATACCTTGCGAAAGACCTGGGCAAAGAGGTCAAGTTCGCGGAGGACTGCCTGAAGGCCGACGACGCGGCCGCCGCGCTGCAGCCGGGCGAGATCCTGATGCTGGAGAACACCCGCTTCTACAAGGCCGAGGAAGGCAAGGTCAAGAAGACCGACGAGATGAGCGACGAGGAGTACGCCGCCAAGAAGGCCGAGCTCAAGGCGAAGAAGCAGGAGATGGCCGAGAAGCTGGCCACCTACGGCGATGTCTATGTGAACGACGCCTTCGGCACCGCGCACCGCGACCACGCCTCCACCGCCTCCATCGCCAAATACATGAAGGCGAAGGGCGGCGCCTGCGCGGCGGGCTTCCTGCTGGAAAAGGAAATCAACTTCCTGGGCAACGCGGTCGAGAACGCCGTGCATCCGTTCGTGGCGGTCATCGGTGGCGCGAAGGTCTCCGGCAAACTGGAGGTCCTCCAGAACCTCATGAAGAAGGTCGATGCGATTCTGATTGGCGGTGGCATGTCCTACACCTTCCTCAAGGCACAGGGCTACGAGATCGGCAAGTCCATCGTCGAGGACGACCTCTTGGACACCGCCAAGCAGACGCTCGCTGACGCCAAGGCCGCCAACGTCGATTTCGAACTGCCCGTGGACAACGTGGTCACCGAGGCCTTCGACAACGACGCCCCCCGCAAGGTCGTCTCCAGCCACCAGATCCCCGCCGACCTGATGTCCCTGGACATTGGCCCGGAGACCGTGAAGAAGTACGCCGAAATCCTCGCCAAGGCCAAGACCATCGTCTGGAATGGCCCGATGGGCTGCTTCGAGATGAGCAACTTCGCGAACGGCACGAAGGGCATCTGCCAGGCGGTGGCCGACGCGACCGAGAAGAACGGCGCCATCTCCATCATCGGCGGTGGCGACTCCGTCAGTGCGGTCAACCAGAGCGGTCTGGCCCCCAAGATGAGCCACATCTCCACTGGCGGCGGTGCCTCCCTGGAGTTCCTGGAAGGCAAGGTCCTGCCCGGTGTCGCCGCACTTGACGACAAATAACTAGCAATTGGTTTGGCAGCCGTGCTTTCGGCACGGCATAATCTCTAAGGAAATACCATTATGGCACGTAGAAAACTCATCGCCGGCAACTGGAAAATGAACCTGACCGCCTCCGAAGGCGCGAAGCTGATTGCCGACCTCAAGGCCGCCTGCGACGGCTCCTGCAAGTGCGAATGCGCCCCCGAAGTACTGGTCTGCCCGCCCTTCACCACCATCGCGGCGGTGCTGGAGGCAGTCAAGGGCACGCCGATTGAAGTCGGCGCACAGAATGTCCACTGGGCGGAGAATGGCGCCTACACGGGCGAAATCTCCGCCAAGATGCTCGTCGAACTGGGCGTGAGCCACGTCATCATCGGCCACAGCGAGCGTCGCCAGTACTTTGGCGAGACCGACGAGACGGTTAACCAGCGCGTCAAGGCCGCCCTTGCCGCCGGACTCAAGGTCGTCCTCTGCATCGGCGAGACCCTCACCGAGCGCGAGAAGGGCGTGACCAACGCCATCATCGAGAAGCAGGTCCGCTGGGATCTGGCCGATGTGCCCGCCGAGCAGCTGGCCAACATCGTGCTGGCCTACGAGCCGGTCTGGGCGATTGGCACGGGCAAGACCGCGACCAACGAGCAGGCGCAGGAAGTCCATGCGTTCATTCGTGAGCTGCTGGGCAAGATGTACTGCCCGAAGTGCGCGGACGCCGTCCGCATCCTCTACGGCGGATCGATGAAGCCCGCCAATGCCGCTGGACTGCTGGCTCAGCCGGACATCGATGGCGGTCTCATCGGCGGCGCGGCCCTCAAGGCGGCTGACTTCATGGCGCTTATCCAGACCGCGAAGGCATAATTCCCGTCGTGGGACTTCACTCTGACTCCAGGCCGCCTCGCGCATTCGCGCCTGGCGGCTTTTCTTTATTTCTAGCACAACTATCACGGATAGGAATTTTTCAAATTTTCATTCCCCGTCTGGGAACTTTCTTCTTTCCCATGCGTCTTAGTGGGTGTTAACAACCATGCCAACTGACCTGGAGCTAGTTCAAAAATTCCAGCGCGAGCACGACCAAAGTGCCTTCGACCAACTGGTCGAACGGCATTCCGATCGTGCCTTCCAGTTGGCATATAGCATTCTGCAGAATCGGCAGGACGCCGAGGAGGTCGTGCAGGATGCCTTCATCCGCATCTACCGCAGCCTCGGCAATTTCCGCGGGGATTCGCAGTTCTCGACCTGGATGTACCGCATCGTGGTAAACTTGTGCAACAACAAGTTCCGCTGGAACAAAGTACGTGGTGCCAACTGCACCATCTCCATTGATGCGCCTCTGTCCAACGCCGAGGGCGATGATGACCTGCGGCTGGAATTGCCTTCCTCCGATGCTTCGCCCAATGAACAGGCTGAGTTTGCCGATTTGCGCGAACGTCTCGAAAAGGCGATGGCGACCTTGCCGGAAAGCTACCGCACGGCGGTGATGCTGCGCAATGTCCAGCAACTGGACTACGAGGAGATCGCCAAGATTCTCGACTGCGCAGTTGGGACGGTCAAGTCCCGCATCAACCGTGGACGTGAATTGCTTCGTCAGGCATTGAAAGGGGAATGAACATGGAAAACTCTCAAAATCAAGTGAATTGCCCTACCCCAGAAGAACTTGGTGCTTATCTGCTGGAGGATGACGGCGATGTTCGCATCACCGAACATCTCCGCAATTGCGTGCCCTGCCAAAAAGTGCTGGAGGAGTTTCGTCAGGTGGACGCGGTGACTACGCAGTGCTTCCGGCCGGTGCCCGGACTGGCGCAGCGCATCCAATCCGCCTGCCTCCGTGAAGCTGAGCGTGAGGAGGCGGACCGCATTTGGCAGACGATGGTCGAAGCACCGAAGCACACGCCAGGTGGTTTCCGGTGGCGTCGGCTTCTGGCCATGGCTGCCTCGTTAGTGGTGGTGGCGGGACTCAGCGCCTTGGCGACCGCCGTGTTCCTGCGGCAGCAACCTGCCAACACGCCGATGATTGCCGATGCAGGGGTTCCGCAGGCATCCCAGAGTTTTGTGCTTTCACCCACGCCAGTTTACAATGCCGCTGCTCCTTTGCGGCAATCCGTGGCAACCGAGCAAATCGCCACCCAGAGCAACGAAGGCTTCTCTCTGGCGGACAGCCGACGCCTACAGCTCAACCGTGAATCGATTGCCGACGTGGCGATGGTTTCCAGCGACGCAAAGCGGCTTCCCGCCAACATCGGCTTTCGCCAACTGGCTCTTCTTCCATCGGAGATCGAGCATGTATGGATTGACAGTGGCGATCTTCCCGCCAAGGAATTTGTCCAGCAAACCCGAAATGAGCATCCGGAGATTCTGGAAGAGGTCACCGAGCCGGACGAATATGGCATCATGACCTTGCGGCTCAAGGCCGCTGATGTGTCGGTTCAGGAACTGGTCGATGTGCTCTATCAGCATGGAAAGTGGTCGTTGCTGTCCGCCAATTATCCCCAGCCAGGCCAGAGCGACGAAATCGCCTTCCAGGAACAGCCAACGAATTACACGCTGAAGATCTTGACCAAATGAATCTTCCAGGACAGGCCGACACGCACACGCCATTGTTCCCCAAGCCCGCCACTGTGGCTCAGCCCACTGCGGCGGGCATTGTCGTGTTGAAGCGCGACCGCGAAGTGGTGGTGGATTCAGATGGAGCGCTTCCGACGATTGCGGTCTGCCACGCCCTGGGCATTCCGCTTCGGGAAATCATCTTGGCAGCCGAAATCGGCGGGGTGCCCTGCTATAGCGTCCAGCCGCCACCGCCTGAGATGGAGCTTCCTCCGCCGTTGCAGACCACCGTACTTCGTGCCTTCCTAAACCGCCAGTCTTCTGCCTGGAGGAAAGTCATCATCCGTGCGCTGGAGCTGGCTACTTGGCGGAATGAACATCGGTTCTGCGGATGTTGCGGAGCATTGATGCAACTCGCTCCCGCCGACGGTTCCTTGCGTTGCACTCGCTGTGGTTTTGAATCCTTTCCCATCCTCTCTCCGGCCATCATTGTTCGCATTACCCGTGGCGACCATGAAATCCTGCTCGGTCGCAACCGGACCTTCACTCCGCCGTTTTTCAGCAACTTTGCGGGCTTCGTCGAGTCCGGCGAGACCTACGAGGACGCCATCCGGCGTGAACTTCAGGAAGAGGTCGGCGTGGAGGTGACCAATATCCGATACTTCGGCAGCCAGAACTGGCCCTTCCCTCATACCCTGCTGGCCGCTTTCACCGCCGAGTATGCCAGCGGTGAGGTTCGGCCTGATGGCGAAGAGATTGCGGAGGCGGCATGGTTTGACGTGCGGTCGCCCCTGCCCCCCATTCCCCAGCCGGGTTCCATCTCGCGCGCGATGATTGACGATTTCCTCGTCCACTCGAAACAACAGACGGCTCGCATCGATAGGCAGACACCTTCTTGAACAGGTTGATTAGTGTTATAATAACATGTTTATATTAAAATAGTTAATTAATATTTTATCCAATGCGTATCCAAGGCTTGTTCCATGACCGGGAATTCAACCGGAAACTCCTGCTACTGACCTTGCCAATTGCCATGCAGAACCTGATGCTGGCTTTGGTGGCGGCGGCAGACGCGCTGATGCTGGGCAAGGTGGATCAGAATTCTATGGCGGCGGTCTCGCTGGCCACACAGATTCAGTTTGTCCAGAACATGGTCATCTGGGCCATCGTGGGTGGCGTGGGGATTCTGGGGGCACAATACTGGGGCAAGAAGGACTATGTTGTATTGGGCAAGATCTTCGGCATCAGCATCCGGGAGTCCCTGCTGGTCTCGATTGCCTTCTTCATCGGTTGTTATTGCTTCCCGCAAGCGCTGATGCGGCTCTTTGCCCATGATGCCGCATTGGTCGCCATCGGCGTGGAGTATCTGCGGGTGGCAAGTTGGTCCTATCTGCTTACGGGAATCTCCCAATGCTATCTGGCCATTATGAAGGTCAGCGACCACGCCTCGCGCTCCGCCTGGATCAGTTCCGGCGCCGTCGTCCTGAACATCATCCTCAATGCGGTCTTCATCTTTGGCCTGTTCGGATGCCCTGTGATGGGAGTGAAAGGCGCCGCGCTGGCGACGGTCTGCGCCCGTGTCATTGAATTGGGCTGGTGCGTAGGCTCATCGCTCCAAAAGAGTTATATCCAATTGCACTTAAAGACCATCATCACCTTTGAACGCCTGCTCGTGGCGGACTTCTGGCGCTGTTCCCTGCCTATCCTCGGTGCCGGAATGCTCTGGGGCATCGGCTTTACCTCCTATACCGCATTGATGGGACATCTTGGACCGGACGCCGCCGCCGCCAACTCCGTGGCCGCCGTGGTCCGCGACTTGTTGTGCTGCCTCTGCAATGGCTTCGGCGGAGCCGCCGCCATCCTCATCGGCAACGAACTGGGCGCCGGAAATCTTGAGCGCGGACGCGAATATGGCGACCGGCTGCTCATCATCGGCTTCCTCACTGGCTTCGTGTGCATGTTGGTCATTCTGGCCGTCATCCCGCTCTTCACCCACTTCCTGAAACTGACCTCCCAGGCCCAGGGCTACGTGGTCGGGATGTTCATTATATTATCCATCTATATGATTGGCAGAAGTTTTTGCACTATCGTCATTAACGGCGTCTTCTGGGCGGGAGGCGACACCTTCTTCGACGTGTATAGTCTCATCGTCTGCATGTGGGGCATCGCCCTGCCCTGCGCCTTTCTTGGCACCTTCTATTTCCATTGGCCCGTGCTGCTCGTCTATGCATGCACTTGCCTGGACGAGGTCGGCAAGATCCCCTG
Organism: Victivallales bacterium; assembly: GCA_017617415.1. Classification (GTDB taxonomy): domain Bacteria; phylum Verrucomicrobiota; class Lentisphaeria; order Oligosphaerales; family Oligosphaeraceae; genus RGIG1601. The sequence goes on from JAFZWH010000117.1 coordinate 41,074, forward strand.
GGTCGTTCTCCATTTTCTGCGTTACCGCTGGGTTAAGAACCTCACCCGCGAAGAAATTGCATAGCTATTGTGGCCAGCATTGTGTCACTGCAAGCGCGGCATTGGTGAAGCGCGGGTTGCCAGTGCGCTCGACGCCCAGCCAGGCAGGCCGCTGAAACGAAAAATCCTCTGTGGGAATTTCCAGTTCGGCGGTGAAATGCCCCTCGAACGGGCCATGATATTCGTCGATTTCCCAGTACAACCCCGCTTCTGCGGCCGGAACCAGGTGACGCGTTTTTTCGACGATGCGACCATTGCAGAATCGGCGGAGCATTTCGCGGGCATCCTCAATTGGCACGGGATACTCATATTCCGCTCGGCTAATTCCGACAGAATTGTCCTTGATATTCAGATTTGCCGTAGAATCGCCGACAATTCGCACGCGGACCGAAGCCCTACCGTGATTTTCAAAGTACCCTTGGACAATGGAGAAGGATTTCACCACCTGCATACGCCAGCCATCCTGCTCGGTGGGCACCTCGAATTTGCGTTCTATTTCAAGCATGGGACTCAATCCTGCATTTAGAGGTTATATTTAGCGTTACTATAATTCCTTTTTAAAACAACCTCGCTTTCCAAGGAGCAAAAATGTTCAAACTTGCCGCACAGATGTACACCGTCCGGAAATTCACCCAGACCCCGAAGGATATTGCGGAGTCCTGCCGACGGGTCAAGGCGATGGGCTATGACGGCATCCAGATTTCCGCCTTCGGTCCCATCGACCGCAAGGAGATGAAGGCGATTTTGGACGGCGAGGGGCTTGAATGTGCCGCCACCCACTGCAGTTTTGATCGAATTGAAAATGACTTTGACAACTTCATCGAGGATCACCTTCTCTGGAATTGCCCGAATCCCGCCATCGGTGGCTTCTTCCCGGGGCTGGACAAGTTCGACAAGCCGACTTGGGATGCCTTCATCGAGCGTTTCAATCGTGCCGCCCAGAAAGTGGCCGATGCCAAAGTAGGTATGCGCCTGGGCTACCACAACCACACCCACGAGTTCGTGAAACTTGATGGCGAACAGCCTTATTTCCGGCTCATCCGCGAATTGAACCCTGCCACCACTTGGTTTGAGATCGATGTCTATTGGGCGGCCTTCAGCGGCGTGGATCCCAGCGGACTGATCCGCAAGGTCGCTCACCGCATCCCATTGGTGCACTTCAAGGACCTCAAGCTGGAATTCAACCAGGATACCCCTTCCATGAACGAGCCAACCCGAAAAATCACCGAGGTCGGAGACGGAAATCTCAACTGGCCTGAAATCGTCGAGGCTTGTCGCTACGCCGGAACCCGCTGGCTCGCCGTCGAACGCGATGATGGCGACCTCCCGCCCTTCGAGTCGCTCCAGCGCTCCATCAACAATCTCCACTATCGGATGGGACTGTAGAGGTGAGAGGTTAGAGGTTTTGCATGTCGGCCTCCGGTCGACAAAGGAACTGCGAACGAGCCTTTTAAAATAGGTAATTACGCATGAACATTCTTTTTATCGGCGCCGGTAAGATGGCAACCGCTTTGGCTGGCGGTATCACCCACGGAAAGCTCTTTCCCAATGACCGACTGGACGCAGTGGATCCCTCCCCTGATGCACGTATCGCTTTCCAATCTGCCACCGGAGTGACCGCTCACCCGGAAGCCACCGCCGAGCTGGTTGGTGCGGCAGATGTCATCGTTTTGGCAATCAAACCTCAAGTTGCCGCCGCAACTGTCACCTCCCTGCCCCCACGCAAAGCTGGCGTACTGGTGGTCTCCATTTGCGCCGGCATCCCCATCGCCAAGCTGAAGTCCTGGCTGGGCGATGTCCGCATCGTGCGCGTGATGCCCAACACGCCGCTACTCGTCGGCAAAGGCGCCAGTTGCTATGCGCTTTCGCGCTCTGACGATGATGCGGCGGCCGCATTTGCCGCCAAGGTCCTTGACTCTCTGGGGCAAGCCTGGCAGGTTCCTGAGACTTCGCTTGATGCCGTGACTGCGCTCTCAGGTTCAGGCCCGGCATACTTTTTTGCTTTCATTGAAGCATTGCGGGACGGAGGGGCAAAACTCGGCTTGCCGGAGGAACTGTCCGAGGCGTTAGCTGTCCAAACCATGGCGGGCGCGGTGGAGATGCTTCTCCAGAAAAAGGGCACGCCATCCGAACTCCGTATTGCGGTTACCTCCAAAGGCGGCACGACTGCCGCCGCTTTGGAGGTAATGGCCCGCCGTGATTTTAACGGTTTGGTTGCCGAACTCATGAAAGCTGCTGCCGACCGTTCTGCCGAACTGGGCAAAGCCTAACCTCTAACCTCTAACCCCTAACCTCTAACCTTCCAATGAACATTCTCGTTACCGGCGGAGCCGGCTTCATCGGCTCGCATCTGTGCAGAACCCTCTTGGACGAAGGCCACGAAGTCGTCGTGCTGGATGACTTGTCCACAGGCACTTACCAGAATCTGGAAGGCATCGAGGACGGCAAGCGTCTTCGCCTCATCGTGGACTCCGTCAACAACGCTACGTTGGTGGACCAATGCGTGCGCGAGGCGGATTATGTGTATCACCTTGCCAGCGCGGTGGGTGTCCGGCTCATCATCGACCAGCCGGTCCACACCATCGAGAGCATTGTCGGCGGAACGGAAAACGTGCTCAAGTCCTGCGCGCGCTACCGCCGCCCCTTCTTGTTGACCAGCACCTCCGAGGTCTATGGCAAGGGCTCCAAAGTGCCGTTCACCGAAAACGACGACACCGTAATGGGACCGACCTCCACTCGCCGCTGGAGTTACGCTTGCGCCAAGGCGCTTGACGAGTTCCTCGCGCTGGCCTACTGGGTCGAGAGCCGCCTCCCCGTCACCGTGGTTCGGCTTTTCAACACCGTCGGGCCGCGCCAGACTGGCCAATACGGGATGGTCATCCCTAGCTTCGTCGAGCAGGCGCTCCTGGGCAAGCCCATCACCGTCTTTGGCGACGGCACGCAGTCGCGTTGCTTCGCGCACGTCAAGGATGTCGTGGGCGCACTGACTGTTCTTCGGAACTGCAAGGCCGCGCATGGTCAAGTGATGAACATCGGCAACGACCAGGAAATCACCATCATGGAATTGGCGAAAAAGGTCAAGGAGCTGACTGGCTCCGCTTCCGAAATCCAACTTGTACCATATATTCAGGCCTACGGCGCAGGCTTCGACGACATGCAGCGCCGAGTCCCCAACCTCGCCAAAGTGCGCTCGCTCATCGGCTACCAGCCCACGCAAAGTCTGGAGGACATTCTCCGCGACGTCATCGCCGAAAAGCGCGCCAAACTTCAAATCGGCTAATGGTCTCCTGACCACATTGTCCATGGCATGAATCGCCTCTACCACCTCTCCATCACCGCCGGCATCAACTATGACGCCGTGGGGGACCTGTCCCTGAACCTGGCTTCGGGAACACAAGTGGTAGTTCAGTGCGACCGCTATCAGGAACTTGCCCGAATTGTGCATGTCTGCTCGCTTCCTCCCTTCGACGACATCGCGCCCGTTGAGGAGAAACTCCGCCAGCAGACCAAGGGACGGCAGATTGCGGGGCAGCGCCTTCCCGTCATCATCCGTATTGCCACTCAGGACGACCTGCGGAAAGTGGAGGAGAACGCATCGCGGCTGGACGAGGTGCATCGCCGTACCATCGAGCGCATTCAGGCCCACGACTTGGCCATGAAACTCATTCACGAGCACTACACCTTCGACCGCAAACTATTGATTTTCCAATTCACCGCTGAAAACCGCGTGGACTTCCGCGAACTCATCCGCGACCTCTCCACCCTCTTCCACTGCCGTGTCGAACTGCGACAGGTTGGCGTGAGAGACGAGACTTCCATCGTCGGCGGACTGGGCAGTTGCGGACGCCCCTTCTGCTGCGCGACTTTCCTGCATTCCATCTCTTCGGTCAACGTCAAGACCGCCAAGCAACAGGGCCTTTCCTTGAATCCACAGAATATATCGGGTTGTTGCGGACGCCTCAAGTGCTGTCTGCAATTCGAGGCGGACTACTATCATACGCCGCCTCGCCCGACGAAAGACCGCCCCGCATCGCTAAGCGACAAGGACTCCGACCGACCGCGCAAATCCCATGGCGGACGGCAGTTCCGCCCGCCGAAGACACCTCCGTCTCCAGCCGCTGACAGCCAATGAGCCAGGCATCAAACAAAATCATGGCGATTCTAATAGCTGTACTCTGTATGGCTTTCTCATGGGTTCTGCAAAAGCGGATAAATGACTGGCGCCAAAAGGGCGATGTTCCGCAATGGCTCAAGGAACTCACGGTCGGTTTTGTGCGCTGTAGTTATTGCTTATTACTTTTCCTGATGCCGTTGCGCTGGTGCTACGTCGCGCCCTCCGTCGAGCAGGCGAATTTCCCGCTCAGCGGAGTGGAGTGGCTCTTCTCGACCATCTGGCCACAGGCACTCCTGCCCGCCATTGTCGCCTGGCTTTTACTGGGCGCCCTCATCGTCCACCAGCCGCCCCAGCGCTGGCGGGACGGGGCGCTGCTCATTCCGCTATTGACTTTCTCGCCACTGCTGGCGGGGCTGGCGGGGCTGGTCCACACCACCGAATGGGCTTACGCCATCAAGTGGTTCTGGCATTTCTACACCATCGCGATGCTGTCCTGCGGTCTCTGGTGGGCAAGCCGACGCGACCCCAAACTGCTTCCCTGGGCATTCGTGACCATCGCAGTCGGTGGAGCCATCGCGGCCTTCGAGGGCTGGACTCAGCACTTCGGCGGTCTGGAACGCGAACTCCAGATGCAGCTGGAGAATGCCCGCGAGACCGGCCAGGCCCTCTCGGAGCAGATGCTCCTGAAATTCCAGCAGACCCGCTCGTATGGCCATTTCATGGATCCCAATGTCTATGCGGCGCACCTGCTACTGACCTGCCCGCTGCTTCTGGTGGTTTTGGACCGCCTGGCTCAACGATGCAGTTCTCCCAAGGCCGCACGGATCCTGCTGGTCGGCGCGGGCGCGGTGTTGTTTTTGGGCGCGCTCGTCTTCAGCGGGAGCCGTGGCGCCTTCGTCGGCCTGGCGGGAGGACTGGTGGTCTTTGGCTGGGTGCGCTGGGGCAAGGCGCTCTCCCGCAAGGCTGTGCTTGCACTTCTCGTTTTGGCCATTCTAGGAGCCCTGCTTGGCGGAGTCGGCATCAGCGTGCTTTCCCAACGCAAGTTGGAGACGGCATCCGTCCGGCTCGAATACTACCAGACCGCCGCACGCATCTTCGCACGCTTCCCTGTCTTCGGCGCCGGTCTGGGCGAGTATTTCCCATGGCATATCCGTCTGAAGGGCTGGCAGTTGGATGAGGCGCGCGACCCCCATTCGCTGTTCTTCGCACAACTCTCCCAATGTGGCATCTTCGGACTTGTGGACGCACTTCTGCGCCTCGGCGTGCCATTCCTGCTGGCACTTGGACTGCTGCGCAAATATCGTCATGCCGACACCACGCAGGTCGCCGCAGTCCTTGCGGCCTGGTGCGCCTGGAACCTCCACTCTTTATTGCAATTCAACGACTTGGTCATCTCCACCGCGTGTCTGGCTGGCTCCTTGGGACTCTTCGTCTTCGCCGTTCCTTCGGAAAACAAGGCAACCGTTGACTCTTCCGCTCTTGCCCATAGTGAAATGTCGTTTTGCCGTTGCATTCTACCGGGCTTCGCAATGGTGGTGATGTTCTATGTCGGCTTCTGCGCACTCCTGCTGATACCCCAGGAACTCGGTCTCCAAAGGACGATGAACCATTCGGAGAAGACCGCCAACATCACCGAACTCCAGGAAGTCATCCAAAATGCCCCCAATGAAATCTATCCCGTGCGGCGACTGCTAGACATTGCAATGTATCAGAAGGACTACACAGTGGCCCAGGAAGCCAGCGACGAACTTATCCGTCGTGCACCGCATCGCTCGACCTCGTGGCTGAAACGCTGGCAGCTGTTGACGCTCACGGACGTCCCCGAAAGCGACCGTCAGGCCGCGCTGGAAAACGCCATCCTGTGGTATCCCGCCTCGTCGAACCTCTGGTTTCAGGTCGCCGTTGCGAAACTGAACCTACCGAAAGACCTCTTTTTGCAACTGCAGAACGCCGAGGTCCATTTCGACCACCGCGACGGCAACATCGTCACCATCGTTTACAAACTTCCCCACCTGCCAGCCGCCTGGTATCTCGGCGACCTACAGAACCGCCTGAATCAGCTCGCCCTGACCACCCCAGACGGCTTCCAACTGAATTTCCAAGAGGAACGATAGCCTCCGGGGCCTCCGGGACCACCGGGACCACCAGACTTTAACCTTTAACCTTTAACCTTTAAACTCGTTATACGATGCAAGGCCTAGCGATCATCCTTTCCGGCCCCAGCGGGGTAGGCAAATCCACCATCGTTCGTCAGGCAGGCGCCCAACTGGCGAACTGGTGCTTCTCCGTCTCCTGCACCACCCGTGCGCCGCGGCCAGGCGAAGTGGATGGCCGCGACTACCACTTCTACGCCAAGGAGCGTTTCGAGCAGGAAATCGCCGCAGGCAGTTTTCTGGAGTGGGCCGAGGTGCATGGCAACTACTACGGCACGCTCCGCCAACCCGTCCAGGAGACCATCCAGGCTGGCGGCCTGATGATTCTGGACATCGATGTGCAGGGTGCGCGCCAGATCCGCTCCGCCATTGCCGGTTCTCCCATCGAGCCATCTTTTGTGACCGTCTTCATCGCCCCGCCGTCCCTGACCGAACTGGAGCGCCGTCTGCGCGGACGCGGAACCGAGACCGAGGAGTCCATCCAGAAGCGCCTTCGGAACGCCCGCACCGAACTGGGCGCCATCGACGAATACCAGTTCTGCGTGGTCAACGACAAACTTGAGCAGGCCGCCGAGGACTTCCTTGCCATCGTCCGCGCCACCCATTGCCGGACACCCCTCCAGAAAGCCAACCTTCCTCTTTTTGATTAATAATACAAAATTCTAATAAACAATAATTAAGGAGCAATTTCAATGATTTCTTCGCGCATTCCTGGGAAGAGTTTCCTCAACGAGGCCGTCTATCGCGACAAGGTTCTGGGTTGCTGGACCGGCAAGAACATCGGCGGCACCCTCGGCGCCCCGATGGAGGGTCAGCAGAAGACCTGGGACATCCATTTCTACACGCAGGACCTCGGTGGCGTGCCCGCGCCAAATGACGACCTCGACCTCCAGCTGGCCTGGCTCAAGGCGGTGGAGGAGAATGGCGTGTACAACGTGGATGAAAAGGTACTCGGCCGTGCGTGGCTCCGCTGGGTCACCGGCCCCTGGAACGAATACGGCGTCGGCAAGATGAACATGACCAACGGCATCCAGCCGCCGCTGTCGGGCCTCTGCAACAACGAGGTCTGGAAGAACTCCAACGGCGCGTGGATCCGCTCCGAAATCTGGGCGTGCCTCTTCCCTGGCGAGCCAGACGAGGCCGCGCAACTGGCATGGTGCGACGCCTGCGTGGACCACGCCGGCGACGGCATCTACGCCGAAATCTTCACCGCCACCTTGGAGGCCGCCGCCTTCATCGAGAGCGACCTGCGCAAGCTCATCGCCTACGCGCTGGCGCGCATCCCCGCCGACTGCCGGGTCGCCCGAAGCGTCAAAATCGCCTGCGACTGCTATGACCAGGGACTGCCGTGGCTGGACGCCCGCAACCGAATCGTCAAGGACAGCGAGGATCTGGGCTGGTTCCAGGCCCCCGCGAATGTCGCCTTCGCGGTGGTCGGACTGCTCTACGGCGAGGGCGACTTCGGCAAGTCCGTCTGCCTCGCCGTGGACTGCGGTGACGATACGGACTGCACCGGCGCGACCTGCGGAAGCGTTCTGGGCATCATCAAAGGCCGTTCCGGCATCCCCAAGGAGTGGATCGAGCCGATTGGCGAGAGCATCCAGACTGTCGCCGTGAATACTGCGGGCAGCTATCCGAAGTTCCCCGTGACCCTGGATGAACTGACCGACCGCGTGCTGGCCTGCAAACGCTATGCGGACGCCACGAACCCCTCGCTGGTGCGCCTGACCGACGGCGAGACCACCATCTCCGCCGAGCACCTGGAACGCCTGACCGACGGCAAGAAGGTCGAGTTGAATGTGCTGAGCAAGTCCTCCCGCGCCATGGATATCGAGACGCCCTGGGGCATCCTCGAAATCGAGTTCGAGAAGTCCCCCATCGTGGCTCCAGGCGAGTCCCAACAACTGACCCTGCGCTTCAAGGCGGGATACTACCTCAACTCGATGCTCCAGGTCAAGTGGCAGCTGCCCGAAGGCTGGAGCATCGCCGAGGGCGACACCCAGGCGGTTCTGGGCTACGCCACC
>JAFZWH010000118.1 GCA_017617415.1 Victivallales bacterium
ACATAAAGGCGAGGTGTCATGGGAAAAAGCAAGTGGATTGGAGGAGTCCTGGGCGCCATCTGGGGTGGTCCCATCGGAGCGCTCGTCGGCTTCGGCGTAGGGTGGTTCGTGGACAAGGCAGTCGATCGTCAGGATGACGAGGACGACATCTCTCGGTTGCCGCCACGCACGCGCCACGCTAACGGATCTTCGCCGTACGCAGGTGCCGCCCGTGCCGCTGGTGATGCCTCCCAACAAGTCGGTGCGGACGAGTTTACCATCTGCGTGTGCGTGCTCATCGCAGGCGTGATGAAGTCCGACGGGGTTCTTCATCCCGAAGAAATCTCGCTAGTTTCGCAACGCCTTAAGGCGAACTACCACTTTGACGACGCCGGCGTGAAGCGGATGCTCGGTTTCATCCAGGAATTGGCTCAGGGCAATTGGTCCGTTGAAGAGTTCGCTTTGCGTGCCAGACGCCATCTCCGCATGCCCGCGCGTCGGAACCTGCTTTACTTTCTGCTGGAAATCGCTTACGCGAATGGACAGTACGTCTTTGCGGAACAGCAGGTCATCCGTACCATCGCGGCATGCCTCGGGCTTCGTGCCGCCGAGGTCGCCGCGATGGAGGCCAGTCTGAATCGCGCGGATAGCGGATGGGCTTACCAGGTCCTGGAATTATCGGCAGATGCTTCGGATGCCGAGGTCAAGAAGGCATACCGACGTCTGGCGATGATGCACCATCCCGACAAGGTCGCGGGGCAGGGCGAGGTCGCCGAGGCCGCCGCAACTCGGAAGTTCCAGGCAATCAATGCCGCCTACGAGAAAATCAAGCAGGAACGCAATTTCAACTGAATCACCATTAGCCGCAGAGGAATTAATAAATGAATAAATTAATGATTTTTAGCATGTTAGGATGTATTTCTTTGGCGTTTGCCGTCAGCCCTATCCAGCGTTTCATGGTGGATGACAGCGAGGTCGTCGCCATTCAGGATGCAACGCAGGCGATTAGTGCGGCTCTCTTTGGCGATGACGCGGGAGTCCAGCAGACGCTGGCGAAGCTTTATCCGCGGAATTCCGCTCCCAGTTCAGTCAATGTGTTCCTAATTCGTTCCGAAAAGCGTATCATCTTGGTGGACACTGGGTTAGGTAATCAGCATGGCAGTTTCCTAAGCCATGCGCTTGATGAGTTGCATGTGAATCCTGCGCAAGTCACGGATATTCTCCTGACGCACTTGCATCCGGATCACATTGGCGGGATGGTCTCCTCCGTGGGGCAGGCGGTTTTCCCCAACGCCACGGTCTGGCTCTCGCAGGAAGAGTTCCGCGGGATGAAGATGGGCAGCCGGGAGGCTGCGCCGCTCATGCGCAATGTCTATCTGGCTTACCAGCGGAAGTTAAAACTCTTCAAGAACGAGCAGGAACTCTTCCCCGGCATCGTCGCATGGGTGGCGCCCGGTCATACTCCAGGGCACACGGCCTTCCTCTTGAATGGCAAGTTCCTCTTTGTTGGAGATTTGCTCCATGCGGCGGTCTGGCAGTTCCCGCGACCGGATCTTTGCACCAAATGGGATGCGAATCCGGAGGCGGCCGTTGCGATGCGCCGCAAGGTTCTCCAGCAGGCACAGGAAAAAGAGCTGACGATTGCCGGTGCGCATCTGCCGTTCCCTGGCGTGGGGACCGTCCAGGCTGGCAGTGATCGCGGCGAGTTCAACTTCCAACCCAAGCGATAGGAGGTTCCCGTGTTCAGTCGTCGAGCAGGAGTTCGCGAAGCTGTTCAGCGGTGAGTGCGGGGGGTAGCGCGTCGATATCATCCGGGCCATTGGTCAGCACGGCATTGGCAATGGCTTTTTTGCGGTTCTGCATGTCAAGGACTTTCTCCTCGACGGTGTCCCGCGCAATCATACGATATGCGAAGACCGGACGAGTCTGGCCGATGCGGTAGGCACGGTCGATGGCCTGCGCCTCGGCGGCAGGGTTCCACCAGGGATCAAGGATAAAAACATAGTCGGCGGCGGTGAGGTTCAGGCCGACGCCGCCCGCCTTGAGGCTGATGAGGAAGACGCCGATGGCGGCGTCCTCCTGAAAACGTTTGACCAGCTCGCCGCGGTTCTGGGTCTGGCCGTCAAGATAGCAGTATTGCCAGCCGGTTGCTTTCAGGTCGCTTTCGACGACTTTTAGCAACTGGGTGAACTGCGAGAACACCAATATCTTATGGCCGCTTTCCAGAAGAGCCTCAAGGTGTTCGTGCAAAAGCGAGACTTTGGCGGAGGCCACGGCGGAACAACTTGGATTGACCAAACCGGCATGGCATGCAGCCTGACGAAGGCGTAGGAGCGCGCCAAGCATATTTGCCTGAGAGGAGATGTTTTCGCCAGAGAACTCCTGCCGATAGAAATCGCGCAATTCATCGTAGTAATATCGTTGAGGCGTGTCCAGTTCGCACCAGAGAACCTGCTCGGTCTTTGGAGGAAGGTCCTTGGCGACTTGCTCTTTTCGTCGACGCAAAAGGAACGGGGCGACATAGTGTCGGAGCCGACGGGCGGTGTCAGAAGCGGGCGCAAGCAACTGGCTCTCGCGACCCAATGCCGACACAAATCTTTCGGCGAAAAGTCCGGGGTTAAGGAAGGCAAGCTGGCTGAAGAGTTCCGCGAGGTGGTTCTCGATGGGGGTTCCGGTCATTGCGATGCGGTATTCCGCCCGGAGTGCGCGTGCGGCCTTGGCGGTGGCGCTTTCGGCATTCTTGATGGCCTGCGACTCGTCCAGAATGATATAAAGAAAAGGAATTTTCGACAATTCCGCAAAGTCCTGTCGGAGGGTCCCGTAAGTGGTGAACACAAGATCGTATTTGGAGAACCACTCCTGCGTGGGCTGGCGACCTGCACCATAATATTGCGCAGTACGCAGTTTCGGAGCGAAGCGCGCGGCCTCGGATGACCAGTTG
>JAFZWH010000119.1 GCA_017617415.1 Victivallales bacterium
GACTTGTCGAGGGTGGAGGCCCAGACGTTGTACTTGTTGACCAGTCCGGCCAGGAGGTTTCCGGTGCCGGCGCAGCAGTCCCAGACGGTATATTCGTCCTGCCAGTTTTCGCCGAGGGCCTCCGCGAGATACTCCTGTGCCTTTGCAACCCATTTGGCGGGAGTGAAGAAGGAACCCTTGCGCTCACGTACATCCTGTGGGATCAGCAGGTCGCGGCGGGCGAGGATGTAGTCCCAGTATTCGCGTTTCGGGGGACGGACGTAGCGGTTCCAGAAGGCGAGATGCCTGGCGCCGTCGTCCTTGAAGGCCACCTGCGAGGAGTTGAGCAGCCCCATCGCGTCGAGATGGCGGTTGAGTTCGTATTGGCGGGCGTGGAGAACGACGTTGAGCTTGTCCTTGAGGGTGAAGTCGTCCTTGGAGAGCAGGTCCGCCAGATAGAAGTCGGCGTCGAGGATGGCGTTTTTCTTGGCGACCGTCCAGTCGATGTCGATGGTGTCCTTGACGGCGGCGCACCATTTGAGGTAGATGTTCACGAAATTGTTTTTGGTGACCCGGAGTCGCGAGACATCCTGGCGGTCGCTGCGAAAATTTGCCTTGATAAATCTAATAAGTTCTTCTTTTTCAGTAATATAATTAAATTTTAGGCTATTCTTCTGAAAACTCTCTTCGAGGAGGTCGTGGAGTTGCCGGAACTCCTTGGTGGCGTGGTCGGAAGGCGTGACGTTCCAGTTGAAGTCATTCTGGTAGAAGACCTCCATTACTGCGGAGTATGGCACGAAGCCGATGGCGTCGGCGTCGAATGCCCCGAGGAATTTCGGGGGGAGGTGATGGTCGAATGTTCGTTCCTTTCCGATGGTAAGGATGAGCTGCGTGAATGCCTCCAGGAGGTCCTGCCGTGCGCGCTTGGCCTCCGCCCAGAGGAAGAACTCCTGGTCATAAAAATCGAGCGTGGGCTGGGTGGCGGGCAGCTTCTCCGCCACGGTGAAATCCACCTTGCCAAGGATTTGCGTGTGGTCGAAGTCCGCGAAAAAGACCTCGCCGACCTTCGCCTTGAGTTCCTCTTCCTGGATGTTTCCGAAGTAGCTCATAGTGTTCTTGAAAACAGTTTCTGCAACTGCACAGAAGGGTCCCCCGCATTCGCGGCAATGAACAGCAGGACTGAAGACATCCCGTCTTGCACCGTCAGTCTTCCGTCTTCCGTACCTTCCCGTGCTGGTTGCACCCAGTCTAGGTATCCATCGGTGATGGGCTACGGAACAGTTACCCCTTTTTTGCACTGCATCAATTATCTATGTCAAAGTTAATAATATAGTGTTGCGACTGTGGTTTTCTAACTGGGGCTTTCCCGTTGTTCTTTCAGAATCTCTTATAGGATGATATGGCGGACAATTGGGTTGGGCATGATTTGACGATTGGTGTTCGGAAAGTAGAAATGGTCTCGTCGGTTGTCGCATTGCCAACAGTTGAAGTTTGAAGTTCTGGTCGAAGAAGCAGGTCTCCCTCCCCGTCATCTCGTCAGCGTTCCAGGCATGAGCATCGGCGAGAAGCATCTGCGTCAAAGGACTTGGAACATGGAAATGAAGTGGTTTCCTGCCGAATGGCATAAGTCAAACGGCAGGGAACCGCAGTGAGTTAGATTAGAAGCCGACCTTGCCGCGCGGGGTGAAGGCGCCGCCCGCCTTGGCGGCAGATTCGCGTTCCAGGGCGTCCAGACGCATCGCGTTGGTGACTTCGCCGCCGTAGTAGAAGAGGCTCTGGCGGACGGTGCGGAAGTCGCCTGGTGCGAGGTTGGGGATGCGGTGAAGTCGCTCTTTGGCCTCGGGCGAGAGCAGACAATGGAACATCCGCTCGAAGAAGAGCTCCTTGCCGGCGTCGTCCAGATAGTCGAACTGGAGCTTGAAGGTGAAGCGCCGCATGATGGCCTGGTCCAGGTTCTGGATAAAGTTGGTCGCGCCGATCATCACGCCGTCGAAGTTCTCCATCTGGTGCAGCAGTTCGTTGACCTGCGTGACCTCCCAGGAGTTGTGTGCGTTGGTGCGGCTCTGGACCAGTCCGTCCAGTTCGTCCAAGAAGAGGATGGCGTGCTCCGCCTCGGCCTGACGGAAGGCATGGGCGATGTTGTGTTCCGTGCCGCCCACCCACATCGAGAGCAGGTCGCTGCCCATCCTCACATTGACCTTGGTCTTCAGGACATCACCCAGGTATTTGACGAACTCGGTCTTGCCAGTACCGGGCGCTCCCGAGAGCAGCAGGTTCATGCGCGGACGGTCGGGGTCACGCGGTCCCCGCTGCCGCTGGAAGGCGCGGATGGCCTCCACGATGCGCTCCAACTTCACCTCCCCCTGGATGTTCAGCCCCTCCAGCGAGTAGTCCTTCGACGGCAGGAGCTTGTCGTCGGCCAGCTTGACGCCCAGCAGCTCGCAGTGCGGCTTCATCAGCTGCGCCACCAGTTGCGGCACCTCCGCCTTGCGGGGCTTCATCCGGTCCAGGTTCTCCAACGTCTGGGCGATGCCACCCGCGCTGACGGGATAGAGAGCAGAGAACTCCTCCTGTTGCTTGGCGCTGACGAGCCGCCCCAGCTTCAGACGCGCGACATTGTTTTTCCAGATGCGCCGGCGCTGTTCGCAGTTCAGCGGTGCGAAGCAGATGGAGTAGTCGAAGCGGCGTCGGGAGGATTCGTCCAATGCGCCAGCGGGCGTGTTGGTGATCCAGATGGTTGAGGTCTTCATGGTGTCCAGCACCGAGTTGAGCAGTCCCTTGTCGCCCGTGTGCGAGGAACCGCCTCCGAAGAGCATGAAGAGCCCGCCGAAGCCGCCGATGCCCCGCAGCATCTCGTCCGCCTCGTCCACGATAATCACGCTCTCCTTGGGCTCCACCTGCCCGTCGCACACCTGGAGAGCCCCGAAACGGAAGTCGGGGGAACTGCACGTCCGGCTTCCGCGGTCATTCGTGTTCTGGGCGATGCTGTAGCTGACACGACCGATTTCCTTGACCAGCGCACGTGCGAAGCTGGTCTTGCCGGTGCCAGGCGCCCCGTAGAGCAGGATGTTCACCGGCTTGTCACCAGAGGTCAGCATCCGCTTCAGGATGGCGCCGTGAGTCATTGTCAGGTCCGCGAAGTCGCTCCAGGGCAGCGTCTCCTCCTTGTCCTTGGTGAAGTAGCTGCTGGCCAACGGCTCGTCCGACAGTCCGCAGAGGAAAGGCATCAGGCGGCGGGAAACGTCCAGGTCTTCGTCAAAGCACTCGAAGCGACGCAGCGGCTTCTGAGATGAGGTCAAGTCCAAAACGACACTTTCCTTGACATTCAGGCATTTCGCCATCAAGAACAGATTTGCTGACGCCCTACTAGTCCCTCGGCGGTTCCGGGGATCCCAAAGGATGTTCTCCTGGTTGGCAAGGGAGACCAGCAGGATGTCGATTTCCTGGTCAGACAGCTTCAGGGTTCTCTGCAGTTCCTGCATCCTGGCGTGGAAGACATCTTCCTCCCCTTTCTCCCCCCATGGCATTGCCTGCGCATTGTCAAACATGGCCGGAAGGAGACCTTTGACCTGCGGACGGATGTCTTCGTTGTTCCACAGTCCCGTCAAGGTCGTGCGCACCGGGTCCTCGTCCAGCTCCAGGCGGAAGCCCTTCACGCGGTGCTCGGACATGGATTCAATCACGTCCTGGGGCAATTTTTCGCGAACCAGCCGCGCCAGCAACTGTTCCGCACCGCGGGTTTCCAGCAGGCCAAACGTGTCCTCGTCATTGATTACGTCCCTGTAGTTCGCCAGCAGGTTTTTCAGAAAGCCCAGGCACTTCTCCTGCATCCAGTTGCTTCGGTGACAAATATAACAGTCCATGTTATTTCCTCCTTGGGTTGAAGTTGTTACTCAAAATTACGGCTTCCGTTGCCAGAATGTTCACAGACACACTTTCCCCTCCTTCACCAGCGTATAATCGCAATTCTTTCTCATTTTTAAACTTCGATGGCAAAAAAATCTTTAAAAACTACATCGATTGGTTGACTCGTGGGACTCTTGGGACTCTTGAGACACTTGGGACACTTGGGACCAATGGGACCCTTGGGACTCGTGGGACACTTGGGACACTTGGGACACTTGGGACACTTGGGACTCTTGGGACTCTTGGGCCCCTTGGGACTCGTGGGACAAAAAGCAACCGCCGTGCCAATTTTCAGACCAGCGCATTCAGCAGGGCATCCCTACGAAAAGAGAACAAATGAGCAATTCTTGAACGCTAAATGATAAATTATTGACACATTGAAGAAGCGACAGCGCCAATCACGGGAACCGCCCTTCCCTGTGCCAGGAGCATTTCCGAATCCACGATGAAGGATATATTATGCGCATTTTCCAATGTGTTGAGGTGTCCTATCGTTGAAACAACAAGGAGAAAGAAGGATGGCAAAGAAAGTGACGATCATGCCCTGCCTGGACATGCGTGACGGTCGGGTGGTCAAGGGCGTGCATTTTGTCGATATCGCGGACGCCGGGGATCCGGTGGAGTGCGCACGCGCCTATTGCGCGGCCGGCGCCGACGAACTGGCGCTGCTCGACATCAACGCCACGGTCGAAAACCGCGGGACGCTACTGGACGTGGTGCGGCGCACGGCGCAGGCCTGCACGGTCCCGTTCACGGTCGGTGGCGGCATCCGCGATGTCAAGACGGCGGGCGAGGTGCTGGCGGCCGGCGCCAACAAGGTCTCCCTCAGCAGCGCCGCCTTCCGGCATCCCGAGGTGATTCCCGAAATCATCAAAGAATTCGGGACCGACGTCCTGACCGTGGCGATCGACGTCGATGTCAATCCCGCCCTGCCCTCCGGCTACGAGGTCTATGTGGACGGCGGGCGCACGGCGACAGGCGCGGACGCATTGGAGTGGGCAAAGCGTGTGGACGGCTATGGCGTCAAGGTGATTCTGCCGACGAGCAAGGCCGGCGATGGCGCCCGCACCGGCTATGACCTCCCGGTCATCCGTGCCATGGCGCAGGCCTGCCAGGCCAGCATCGTGGCCTCCGGCGGCGCAGGCAAGATGGAGGATTTCCTGGCGGCGGCGCAGGCTGGCGCAGAGATTCTGCTCGCCGCGTCCGTCTTCCATTTCCACCTGATTGACATCGGCGAACTCAAAGCCTATCTGAAGGCGAACGATATCGACGTCCGCCTCTGAGACGCCAGCGCATAACGCAACAACGGAGGAACTATCCCTCCCATTGCCGATGATACTTCGGTATCAGGCGACTGACGATGGACAGTTCCTCCCGCGTGACATATCCGCATGCGGCATATTTCTCGGCGATGGGCGTCAGGATGGGCGCATCGACCTTATTGAACCCGATGCCATTGTCGCCCTGTGTCATCCCTCTGGCCTTTTCCTTTCCGGTCTGTCCGCCATAGACAATCATCAGGTGCTCCAGGTCGGGATGGTGGTAGATTCTGTCCTCCTCGCCATAGAAGAAGGGAACCTCGTCCGGCGCTGGCTGCATCGGGCTGTGGCATTCGTCATCTTCAAATGGCATGGCAGGACTCGCTGGTGGAGGCGGCAAGGCGGGTGGCGGAGGCGGAATTGGCGAAGGCACAGGCTGTCCTGACTGTAACTGCGCAAGGAACGCCCGCACGGCGGCCTCGTGCTCAGGAGGGATGTCGATGGTCACGGGCGCGGGCGCTCTGAGTGGCTGTTCCATGGATGCGTAGAAATCCACCACGGCCTGGTCGATGATGAGGTCTTCGGGCATCACTGCGCGCTCGATGCTCAGTCCGCCAATGCTTCGGCAGCGCGACAGCGCGGTGTAGAGCTGTCCGTGGGCAAAGCAGCCGCCACCCAGGCGCAGCGCCACGCTGTCCAAGGTAAGTCCCTGTGACTTGTGGATGGTGATGGCGTATGCCAACTTCAAGGGAATTTGGAAGAAGGTCCCGATTTCACGCTGGCGGATGACGCTTCGGCCGCTGTTCTTGTCCTCCTCGATGAAGTAGTCGTAGTTGGACCACTTGTTCGGGGACAGGCAGACCGTGTTTCCCTTGTCCAGTTTCACAATCACCGTCGGCGAATTGCCGTCGCGGATGTCGGCGACCACGCCGATGTCCCCGTTGACATACTTGAACTCGCCGTTCGGAAGATGCTTGTTGCAGAGGACCATCACGCGCGCGCCCGGCTTCAGCTCCAGCATCACCTCCGTGGGAAAGTCCGACTCGCGGAATTTGCCCGCCAGCTGCGCCTTGAAAAGCGAGACTTCCCCGTCCAGGCGGGATTTCATCATCGTGTTGATGGCGATGGTCTCGCGGTTGGTGGTACACAAGTTGATGGGCGGGATGGCCTGCGAGGTGTTGTTCAGGCAAAAGCGGTTCAGAACTTCCACCGCATTCATCGGTTCGCCGTCCACCTCGATGTCCTGCTCCAATAGACGCCCGTGTCGGATGTTGTTTAGCACCTGCATGAACATCCGGTCGCCTTGCTGACGGTGGATGGTCTTGAGGCAGACGCATTGGAAACGCGCCTCCTGCCACAGCCGTGTCTGGAAGCAGTACCACCCTCCGAAGTGCTCCGTGATGTAGCTGTTCTCCGTCCCCGTCTTCACGACAGGCGGCAGCTGAAAGAAGTCGCCGACGAGGATGATCTGCTTTCCGCCGAAAGGCTTCCGCTGGTTGCTCCCTGAAGCCAGGGAGCGCAGACGGTAGTCGATGGCCGCGAACACGTCGCTTCTGACCATCGAAATCTCGTCGATGATGATGGTCTTGGTCGCGCGGATGAGTCTCTTGCGCTTGCCGTTCTCGAGGTCTTCCAGGTTGTCGGGCGTCAAAAGTCCCGGCTGGAGCAGGAAGAAGCTGTGGATGGTCGTGCCGCCCACATTAATAGCCGCGATGCCTGTCGGAGCCAGAAACACGCACCCCTGCGTGGCCTGACGCTGAAATTCGCGGAGGACCGTCGATTTTCCCGTTCCCGCTTCGCCGGTCAGGAAGACATTCTTCCCCGAAAGCATCAATTTCAGCGCTCGATTTTGTTCATCGTCCAATTGCATGGCTACCTCGTGTTACAAGAACTGTCGTTTGAAAGGGCGTAAAGCCTAAGCCCGACGTGCATCGATGAAACCTCCCGTCATATTCCTATTACACAACCACGACGCCATTTCTTTCGCACTTCCACTAAAAAGAGCAAAAGTGATGCCATTTGGGAATAGGCAATTCTATTCGAAAACAGACGAAATGTGACGGCAAATATTGAAACAGGAGCGATAAAATTCTGACCCGGATGCAGTCAAAGCCAACGAAAGACGGGCTTTGGCATGGCGCTTGCTATTTTAGATCTTCCTATCCATGATAGCCACGTTAGTCATGTTAGATAAACAGGGCCGATTTCATCACCAATTCTTCGTGGCGTTTCGCGCATTGAGCATATCCGGCGTAAAAAGCCTTTCGGGAATCGTAAAAGAAACTGGAATCGTGGAGTCGCCGTCGTTATCAATATGGAATGCGAAAACAAACGATTCCGTGGTCTTGTCATATTGGACCTCTGAAGAAGACTTTTTCAGATCATCCCAGAATGGTGCGCGCATAAGATTCCAGGAGTTGGACAGGTCATCCACAATATACAAATGATTTAAAAAACGGAACCACATGTCGCCCCCTTTGTCGAGCGCAGTGCGTATCACTTGCGTTTGGCTGACGAAGAAAAAGTCCTTGTCGCCGGTATCTGGAAAACGGCAGGGACCGACAAGCAGAAATGGTCTGTTCCTGGCCTTGTAAATGGCAAGGGGCTGGGACACTCCGTCGATTGTGAATACGGTTTTTCCTGCTTTGCGGTAATAGCTCCCGAGGGTTCCCGGGGAGAGGCAAAGGAGAGCCGCCCTCACGGACGGGCACAGAATTGCCACCCCCACGGGCGGAAACAGCATTGTCACCACAACAAGCAACCCCGCCAAAGCCCCGATATATTTTGCCGAAACAATGGGGCTTTGACGAATGTCTTTTTCCATCGCATTGACTACGGAATGTTGCTCGTGTGCCGGCGTAAATCCTTCCACGCCATTCGTCTCACGCCAGCATGCCCGGGTCTTTCTTATGGAAGATGGTATCGTTGACGAAATCGCTGAAGGCCCCGGCTGCGCTGAATGATGCGAAGTACTCCGCATCGTCGCCCGCGCCGAACTTGAGGTCGATGTTCGTGCAGTCACCGATGACTTTGACCGAGTTCGCGCCATCCGTGTAGGTGAGTGTGGCTTCGTCCCATTTGGACTGGTCACCATCCTTGAACCACAGCATGATCTTACCGTCAGCGAGCTGCTCCACGGTGTCGTTGCCCCAATTCCCGCCGAAGGTGAAGTAGTCCGTGCCCCCGCCGCCATGTAGGACGTCATCGCCCGAACCGCCCACGATGAGTTCGTTGCCGGAGGCGCCGATGATGCGGTCGTTGCCCTCGTCGCCGTAGAGGAGGTTCTTGCCTTTGTTCGCCCAGATGACGTCATCGCCGAGGCCGCCGCAGACGGCCATGCCGGTGCCGACATACTCGAAGCGCTGGCTGGTCAAATCCACGATGTCGTCGCCCGCGCCCGCGCAGATCTCGTAGATTTTCGATATGCGTGCCTGCACGTCTTCTCCTTCGGGGAATGCGGAGTAGATGTCATCCAAAAAGAACGCGTCGCCATGGTCGTCATCGGTGAGCAGGAGGATACTGGGGTCCTCGGAGCCGATGAAGATGTCGCCAAACTGGTTTTTTCCGGTGAGGGAGACTTTTTCGTTGGTGCCCGTCCAGTCATTGAGCGAGCCGACGTGTTTCGCCGAATAGAGCGAACTCCACGTTTTGCCGGTCGTCTTCACGAAGAAGATGTCGTCCAGCCCATTTCCCGTCGCGACGACCACGGACGCGGCCAGATTGTCCTCCACAGTCACAGCGGCCTCCGCCGACGAGACGTGGAAGTCGACTTCGGTGACGGTGCCCGCATATTCGCCGTTCGGCAGATTGTAGATGTCGCACGCTGTTTTGCCGTCGAAGCGGACGCTCACGGTGTCTCCCGTGTCAGTGCGGTCGATGGACAGCACATAACCGGAGGAGTGCTCGACTTCGCTCCAGCTCGCCGAGTTTTTCGTGAACTCGAAATCCGGCGCGGAGGAGAGGCATTTCACCACGCGGTAGGTGGCATAGGCCCCTTCCTTGCTGTAGCCCGAAGTCAACTGGAAATTGATATTCGAAGCGTCATCGAGTGAGAACTCCGTGGCCACTTCGTCGCCGGAGATGTTCCAGCCCCTTCCAACGACTCCGTAATTGCCGAGAATCTGGAATGCGCCGCACGCATAAGTCTCGTGCGGGAGGCACGGCAGTCCGGGCTCGAGCTCCGTGGTGCCGGGCACGACCCAACGCTGGAAGCCATTATCATCGACCAATGCGGTCTCGTCCTCGTTCAGATGATAGAGAACGAGGTTGGTGGGGCCGTTGTCGTTGTTGTTGTTGAACGCGGAGAAGTAGCCATTGCCGTAATAATGCAGATAAGGCTGGCCGGAGGTCTTCTGGTCTTCGGTCAGGCCGAATTCGTCGCCGACGCCGGACAACGTCCACAGGAGGTTCCCGGTGCCGCCGTTCCGGTCGATTTTGATCATGCTGTTGAGGTGTCGGCAGGAGACGACCAGATTCC
>JAFZWH010000120.1 GCA_017617415.1 Victivallales bacterium
CGTCGACGAGCTTGTTGAGCTGCTTGGTGACCTGCTCGAGCACGTGCTCGTCGCCGGGCACGGTGATCGTCATGCGCGAGAAGCGCGGGTCCGCGCACGGACCGACGTTGAGCGTCTCGATGTTGTAGCCGCGGCCCGAGAAGAGCCCGACGATGCGCGAGAGGACGGCCGGCTGGTTCTCGACGGTGGCGTTGATGATGTGCTTCTGGTCCATGGTAGAAGGTGAGAGGTAAGAGGTGAGAGGTGAGAAGTAGGGAGGTGGGAGATGGGAGATCAAGGGCCGCGGTCGGAACCGACGATGTGTCCCTCAAAAGCGTTGCGGGCAAGGGAGAGGAAGGCGCCATTGGCGCCGAGCGACAAAAAACCTACTATGAAGAACCTTCCTCCGCAAACCGCTAGACGAAGACGGGTCGTTCCGTCCACCGGCGTGAACATGGCCACAAGCGAGTGCTTGCACATCGTCCGGAAAAAGAAGTCCTCGAAGACGAGAACGCGCGTTCCGCCCGACGAGGAGCCATCGGCCCAGTCTGCGACAGGCTTCAACGGAATCGAACGGCGAAGAATCGCCGCCGCTTCCTTCGGGGGAATGTCGAGAACGAGGGTTTCTCCGGTCATAGGAACAACTCCTTCCGTTCGGAAACCAGCCACTGCGCCAGTTTCACGACATGCACGGCAAACGCCTTGCTCTTCTCCAGTAGCGGTCCCTTCGTCGGCATAGAAACCTCTAACCTCTAACCTCTGACATCTAACCTCTAACCTCTTATTGGATCATCATTTCCTCGATTTC
This sequence comes from Victivallales bacterium, assembly GCA_017617415.1. Classification (GTDB taxonomy): domain Bacteria; phylum Verrucomicrobiota; class Lentisphaeria; order Oligosphaerales; family Oligosphaeraceae; genus RGIG1601. The sequence continues at coordinate 788 of JAFZWH010000120.1, forward strand.
ACGGGCGCTAACGCTAAAGCGCACGCCCTCGTGGATGCGCGAGAGGTTGATGGTCTCCATTCGCAGCAGAAAGGGGTATGCGGGGATGGCGTGGGTAGGACTGCCACTGTCGTAGAAAGCCTGCCGTGCCAGGCGCATCTGGCGGCAACGCAAAAGGTTCTCCATGTGGCTCGTGCTGTCGAAGCTATTGGCGCGCAACGGCTCCGCAAACTCAGACGGAAGTTGGGCGATGACGGCGCCCGCATCCGGCGCATCCGCCAGGCGGTCCCACAACGCATGGTTGACGCGTTCGGTCCCGCCTTCAATCCAGGCCACCGACAACCGCTTGGCATTCATGTGGTAGAAATTTGCATTGCGCAGCAAAGTGCAGACATTCGTGGTGTCAATTTCTGCGGAAAGCAGCCGCCGGGCAACCCCTTGCATCGAGAACGGCAGATGGCCGATGGCCCGCAGCTCCGTCCTGATATTCAAATTGTCAACGGTACATTCCGCCCGCATGATATCCTGATCCTGCTCCAGCTGGCGTGCAATTTCATAATACTCCGGACTCTGGAACTCCGGTCGAAGGTGCTTCATAAATTCATCTAGAGTAGGGAGATCAAGCAGCGCCACCAAATCCGCGTCATGCGTGCATTCGCCAGGGAACGGAACCAAAAAATCCACCAGATGACCTTCGCGTTCCGGGAAAAAACGATAGTTCAACAGCGCCTTGAAGTTCTCACTCTCGAGGCTGGCAAGCAACGCACGGATATACTGCGCCACCGCAGAACCAGCCAGCTCCGCCAACTTGCACAGACGAGCGTGCTGACGCAGAATCAGCGCCGACTGCACCTGGTACGGCTCACTGACCGTGAGGATGCCCAACGTCTGGAGCTGGTGGAGAAAATTATCCTCCGTCGCGCTCCGCGCCAGCGTCATCAGCCGTTCGCCCTGCGCGCTGTTCGCCCACCAGCCGTGGAGCAGCGCGTAGAGAAAATCGACACCTGCATTGATGCTGCTATGAGCCATTTCGTTTGTCGGCAGTACACTTAAGGCGCACCACACCACGAAAAAAAACAGTCAAACTCCCATCAGGAGTGCCCGGAGCGCCCTTCGGTGGACTTCCAGGGCCTGGCTGAAAACCGCAGCCCGTTCGTCCAACTTAGCCGCCGAGGCCTTCAGCTCCGCCTCGCGACGCTCCTGTGCTGACGCCAGAAGCTCCTGCTCCAAAGCCGCGCATTCCTCTGACAATTTCGCGGAATACTGCGCATTGAGCTCCGCAACTTGCGCGGAGTTCTCCTCGCGAATCTTCACCGCCTGCTCCTCGGCCTGGCTGACCAGCTGACGGCCCTCCAGGTCCACCGCGAGCATCCGCTCCAGCAAATCGTCCATGACGAGACTCCTACTCCTCGGAGACGATGATTGCCATGACCTCCTCCGCCGTCCGAGCCGCGCGGATTTTCTCCGCAAAGCCGGGAATCGCAAAGAGGCGTGAAATCTCCGCCAGCAATTCCACATGCTGGCCAGGATTGTCTGGCGGGGCGAAAATCGCGATGACAATGTACACCAACCCGCCGTCCAGCGCCTCATAGTCGATGCCTTCTTGCGAAACTCCCAACGCCAGCAGCGAGTTCTTGGAACCCGGCAGCTTCCCGTGCGGGATTCCGATCCCGTTGCCCACGCCCGTGGACATCTTCGCCTCACGCTCACGCAGCACCGACACCGCCGATGCGGAATCCGAAATCAGCTGATTGTCCGCAAATACCTGGACCATCTCCTCAAACAGGTCCTCCTTGTCCAGGCTTTGCAAATCCAGCTTAATCAACGACGGCTTTAGCAAATCTGAAATCTTCATCGTCTCACCTCCTGTCCAAACTTGACATCTTTGGACATTTTTGATAATATAAGCCATTAAACCAGTTTCGGATGTATTGTGGGACAAAACGGAAGTGTCTGTCCGGGGGCAAGACTTATATCCCATCTTCTTGCTGCATGTCGCCTCAGGAACCAACCTTCATTTCCAATTCCTAATTTCAGATTTCACGCGACATATTATATTCTATTTAATTTAAAAGAAACCATCGGCAAGTATGCAGGAATACAACGACCAGACCATCTGCGCATTGGCGACCGCCGTGGGCGGGGCCTTGGCGGTAATCCGTCTCTCCGGACCGCTGGCGCTCGACACCGCACGAAAACTCTGGCGTGGTCACGGGACGCTCGACAAGACACACGCTCGGCGCATGATGCTCGGGGCACTTCACGACGAGAATGGAAGATCCATCGACCAGTCGTGCCTGGCGGTATATTTCCCCGGTCCAGACAGTTATACCGGCGAGGATGTGGTGGAACTACATGGTCATGGCGGCGCTCTGCCGATGCGACGGGCGCTGGAGGCATTGCTTCGGCTCGGCCTGCGAACCGCGCTCCCCGGCGAGTTCACCCGACGCGCCTTCCTCAATGGCAAGCTCGACTTGACGCAGGCCGAAGCGGTCGCCGAGGTCATCTCCGCCGAGTCCGACGCCGCATTGGCGTTGGCGAACCGGCAACTCGCTGGCGAACTGGGCACGGCGGTCGAGGAACTGCGCACGCGCACCCAGGCACTCCTTGCCGAAGTGGAGTCACATCTGGATTTCCCAGACGAAGAACTGGACTGGCAATCCCCTGAATGGCTTGCTCGCGAGACCGCAGAGTTGCAGTTGCGCCTACGCGCACTGGCGGCCACCCGCCGGGAAGGCGAGGTGCTGCGTGAGGGCGTCAGCCTGGTAATCGCGGGGGCCCCGAATGTCGGCAAGTCCAGCCTGCTGAACCGGTTGCTGGGGCGCGACCGCGCCATCGTTTCGGCAACGCCCGGCACCACTCGCGACACCGTCGAGGCGGAATTAGTGGTACACGGCATCCCGCTGCACCTGGTGGACACCGCCGGAATCCGCGAGTCGAAGGACGCCATCGAGACCGACGGGATGGCACGCGCCCGCAATGCCGTCGCCTCGGCGGATTTGGTTCTTTGGCTCACCGAGGCGGTCGGCGAAAATGTCCTGCCCTGGCCGGAATGGGCGCATCGCGGTGCCGTTTTGCAAGTCGAGAACAAATGCGACCTGGGCACTTCCACTTCGACAGGCGACATCATCCGCATCTCCGCCAAGACCGGCGAGGGACTAGACATCCTGGCCGATGCCATCGAGGAGGCGATCCTCGGACAGCGCGGACTCGCTACTGGAACATTGGCGGTCAGCGCACGACACGCCGCACTCCTCGTGGACGCCTGCACCCGCCTCACCGAAGCCACGCCACTTCTTGCTGCCCAGGAGTGGGAACTGGCCGCCATCCCGTTGCGAGGCGCACTGAATGCACTTGGCGAAATCACCGGCCAGACCGCCGCGCCAGACCTCCTTGACACCATCTTCCACCGATTCTGCATCGGGAAGTGACGCTGAGCAAAATACATCGTAATAACCTAATAATAAATGAGATACATAATTACTATAATCTCCGCTGTTGGACTTTCTTTGCTCGCCAGTGCCCTGCCCTGCTGGGAATTCGCTTCGGAAGAGGTCGGTCCTTGGACGCAATGGACTCGTCTTACCGCCACTTCCACTCCGGATGGCTTGCAAATGGATTTGTTTGCCTGGGATTCCAATCTCACCGCCGACAATCTGTCTCTCGACCCGCTGGAGTGTGGCGGTCTAGCCTTCGAGTATCGCGCCGAGGGTTTCGCTGAGGCGACGTCTGGACAAGTTTTCTTCCAGACTGAGGCCTCGCCGGGCTATGACGAACAGAAGGAGATCTACCTTCCTTCATTGAAATGCGACGGCGACTGGCATACCATCACCGTGGATGCCTCCCAGACCAGAGGCGGCAAACGCCTATGGACCGAGGGCGGTCTCATCATCGGCCTGCGGTTGGACTTCGCCGACCAGTTCCCTGGACGCATCTTATTGCGCTCCATAAAGATGCTTCCGCATAAGCAGTCACGTGCGGCAAAGCGCGGGCTGCCGGAACACCGCAAGGTCGAATTGCCGCCCACGGATGCGCAGGCTTGGATGCAAAGCAAGACGGTGGACCGCGAGGCGCCTGTCTTCTCCTCCCCCATGACCGCGCCCGCCAACGGCGGCTTCGACCACATCGGACATTGTTACCTGCGGCGTACTTTCGAGTTGGCCGGACCGGTGCAGAAGGCGCTGCTCCAAACCGTCTGCGATGACGAAATTGCCGCAGTCTATCTCAACGGGCGCCTGGTCGAATTCCCCTGGAATCTCAACTGGAAACACTCCGACAGCGTGGAGATTCCAGCGGACTTCTTTGTCCAAGGCAGCAATCTGCTCGCGGTAGATTATATCAACACTGGAAGTGTCGGCGGTCTGATGCTGGACCTCCAGGTCGTGCTGCAGGATCAATCCTTTGTCCTCGTCAATCTGGATGGCGCTCGTGGCACGCTCAAGCCGGAAAAGGAGTGGGAAAATCCCGCGACCGCAGTCGCCTGGCCGCTTGCGGAGACCCGACCGGGTGCTCCAAATCCTCCATGGCGCGACTTCCCGTCATACCGCTCCATCCGCCCTGGAGAGTCGCAGATGGCCGTCACGCTCCTGCAACAGGAAGGCAGCGCGATAGAGGTCGAAATGTGCGGCCTCCCCGCGCTGACGGAGGAGAGCCGCGTCTTCGCCAAGCTCTACAGCGGGCGGGATCGTCATGCGCCATTGAAGATATTCATCGGCAGCGTCCGCGAACTCGGCGGAGTCCTCCAGGAGGATGGCGCCTATCGCTTTCGCTTTGACGACCAGGGGTATCTGCGCTATGGCGCACCAGTGGAGGGTGCCTGGGAGTTCGGGATGCATGGTTGCAATGTCTCCGGCGACACCGAAGTCTCTTTCCAACTTGGCGACCGCCCGATGCCTGGCAAAAATGCCGTTTTGCGTTTGGCGGAAACTCCCGTCGGTCCGGTACCGATGCTGAACGGAAAGCCGTTTTATTTCAATATACTGACTGTCGATTCTTTCCAAACTCCTAGCGGGATGGAGGGCCCTGGCTCGCCATTTAATGTGGTGGTCAGCCGTGCAGGCGGGCAGAACCCCGAGTGGTGGATCGGCCCAGGCGAATACGATTTCACAGCGCTGGACAGGCAACTGAACTTCGTTTTGGCGAACTACCCCGACGCAATGCTGGGGCTCTATGTCTGGTGCGAACCCGGCCTGTGGTATGGACGGATGCATCCCGAGCGGATGTCCCGCAACGAAAAGGGTGAAACCACCGGATACTACGTCTCCACGATCAGTTTCTCCAATCCGGAATGGCTTGCCGACGCACGCGCCGCGCTCGCCGAACTCGTTAAACACTGCGATAAGTACTTCGGTCCCAGGATGGTGTTGTACGGCCTGATGGGCGGTGCGACTTGTGAATGGCAAGGCTGGACGGCGCACAGCGAACTCTTCTCCGACTACAGCGAAACCGAAGCGCACCAGTTCGCCAAGTACGCCGCCGAGCAGGGAAAGACCGTCACCGTCGTGCCCACCCGCACCGAACGCCTCGCCTCCGATGGCGGCATCTTCCGCAATCCGGTCCGGGACTGGAAAGCCATCCTCTATGACCGCTTCTACAATGTGGCAATGGCCAATGCCGTAGATGTAATCGCCGATGCCGTCAAGGTGGCCTGCAATGGCGACAAGCTGGTCGGCGCCTACTACGGCTACCTTCAGGAATACGGCACTCTGGGCTATTGCGTGAACTCCGGCGGACACAACGACTTGCGGCGGCTGCTATCCTCGCCGAACATCGACTTCCTGCTCTCTCCCAACAGCTACGGTCTGCGTTCCCTCGGAGCGCCCAATGCGGAGATGAAGCCCTTCGCCGCCATCCGCGAAGCAGGAAAACTCTCCATCATCGAAGACGACACGCGCACGCATCTCACCCCCGCCGCCGGCTATGACCAGACGCTCAACCTGGAGGACACCATCATGGTTTTCCGCCGTAACCTCGCGCAATACCTCTCGCACGGAATGCCCCTCAACCAGCTACCACTGGTCGGCGGAAACGAACTGGACCACCCCGCCATCCGCCAGACTTTCCTCCGCGCCGTAGCGGCAGGACAATTCCTCTACGACCACCCCGTCACTGCCCGCGCCGAAATCGCGGCCGTGGTTGACGCGGGCTCTATCCATTATCTCGCCGCCACCCGTGGTTCGATTACCACCAAAGAAACCACCCGCTACACTTTCGCCAGCAATGGCGACTTCGTGGACGACACCCGCTACACCCTCCCCGTCTCCGGCGAAATGCTCTATTATCAGCGCTACCCGCTTGCTCAATGCGGAGCGCCCGTGGACTGGATTCTCCTGGACGACGTGCCGCGCCTGGCGGACCAATACAAACTTGTCATCCTCCTGGGGGCCTACGCGGACACGGCGCAGTTGCGCCAGGCCATCGCCGCCCTGAAGGCCGCCGGAACCAAGTTCCTTGTCGCCTACGGCGCGGGATTCATCGCCCCCGCCGCAGAAGGTTTCTCCGCCGCGCCGATGAACGAACTGCTCGGCATGCAAGTTCATCAAGTCAGCGGCGGAAGCATCGCCGTGGAGTTCCCCGACGGACGCACTGCAGGCGCCGACTATCCTGTAACACCACGCTTCTGCGTCGATGACCCGGAAGCGACAACCTTGGCGCACTACGCCGCCGCCCCTGAACTTGCCGCCGTCGCCGAAAAGGACAACGCCATCTTCTACGGCGGTGCGCTGCTGGACGCGGATTTCGTGCGCGAGACCGCACGGAAAGCCGGCGCGCACATCTACTGTGAGACCACCGACAACCTCGCGGTCGGCAACGGCATCGTCGCCCTACACTGCAACCAGCCAGGCCCCAAGATCATCCGCTTCCCGGACCCCACCGACGTCGTGGACCTCTTCACGGGAGAGGTGCTGGGTCGTGGCGTCACCGAAGTCTCCTTCCCGATGGAGGGCTTCGCGACCCGCGCCCTCATCACCGGTGACGCAGACGAACTGCGCAACGCCCTATCCAAGTGAGTACCCACGAAACACACGAAACACACGAAACACACGAAACACACGAAACACACGAAACACACGAAGCGCATAAAAAGATACCAGACGTAGTTGAAACATTTTTGTTACTGGCAATCATTAAACTTCTATGCTTTATCCGATCAAAATGTTTGAATTTGCTGATTTCATTTTACCAGGCGACGAATTTCCACGCCGGGAGAATGTCCCAAATTAACTAAAATGCCGACCCGTATCTGACTAAGGCTTAAGTAATTCAAAACTTGGGCCTCGAAAACGGGAACCAGTTTTTCTACAGCTTTTAATTCAAGGAGGACACAATCATAGCAGACTAAATCGGCAATATACCTGTGTTTCAATTGTTCCCCCTTGTACAACACCCTCATTTCTTGTTGCGCGATATACGGAATGTCGCGCCTACGCAACTCAATTTCTAACGTCTCTTTGCCCCTCAATTTCCCCTAGTTTCGTGTGTTTCGTGTATTTCGTGGGTACTATAATGAAACGACTGTCACTGCTTCTCATTTTTCTGTCAGCCGCCATCCTGTGTCACGCCGCCGAAATCGGCTGGGATTTCACGCGTGCCGAAGACTGCGCCACCTGGACGGCGATGCGCAGGAACCTCACCGCCACTGCGACCGGCGAAGGGCTGCTCCTGGAGGTCAACGGCGCGGACTCCTGGATCGGTGCGAAAAACCTCGACCTGAATCCCAAAGGCTTCGGCCGCATCGAAATCGAATACCGCGCCAGCGGCTTTGACGGCGCCACCACCGGGCAGATTTTCTTCGCCAGCGAGGAGAATCCCAAATTCACGCAGAAAACCCACTTCCAGTTGCCCTCATTGACCTGCGATGACCGATGGCACACCATCACCGTCACCACCGGGGACATCCCGTATGGCGCGTCGCTTTGGCAGGACGCCGGAAAAATCATCAGCCTCCGGTTGGATCTGGTGGACCAGGCCCCCGGAACCATCACTGTCAAGTCACTGAAGCTGCTTCCGCCGCCCCAGTCCCGCGCCGCGCGTCTTGGAATGCCGGAGCGCCGTGAGCGCACATTGCCCGCGAAAGATCCAGACAAGGGCGCCGCCGCCCTCTCGGGCTCCTCCGCGCACTTTGCCTCGCCGATGGTTGCACCCGCCGGAAAATTCAACTACCACGGCCGGCGCTTCATCCGCATCCCCTTCACGCTGGAACGGCCCGTTAGACGCGCACTGCTGCAGACCGCCTGCGATGACCGGCTCACCGACATCTATCTCAATGGCACGAAACTGAACCACTCCTGGTCGAAAGAATGGCGCACCACCGATCTGGTGGAAATCCCTCCGGCCGACCTCCACGATGGCCAGAATCTCCTGGCCGTCGAATACACCAACCACGATGACATCGGCGGATTGATGCTGGACTTGCAGCTCGTTTGGGATGACGGAACCTACCGCATCGTGACTGCTGCCGATGGTCGTGGCGAAGTGGATGGCGTCCCCGCCGACTGGATGCGACCGGAGTTCGACGACTCCGCCTGGTCGCCCTGCGAAACCCGCCCCGGTGCGCCAAATCCGCCCTGGACCTTCGCCCATGAATACATTTCCATTGACCCCAGCCGACTGGGCTACGCCATCGCACTGCGCAGTCAGGAGGGCGCGACCATCACCGTCGCACTTTCCGGCTTGAACGGGCACGCCATCGGCGAGAACGAGCGCCTCTACACGCGCCTGTACTCCGACCGCAATGTGCTCATCGACAGTCAAATCGGCACACCCGCCGAACTCGGGGCCACTCGCGAGGCAGACGGCACGCTCATTTTCACGTGCAATGATCGTGGCTTTCTCCGTTACGGCGAGGCGACCAGCGGCCACTGGCAGGTCGGCGTGGACGAGCGATTCCTGGAAGGTGAGAATACCTTCGACTTCCAGCTTCCCGACCGCCCCATGAACGGCGAAAGCGCGGAACTCCGGCTCCAGCAAATCGCCGGTGCGCCCGTCCCGATGCTCAACGGCAATCCCTTCTACTTCAGCATCCTGACGATTGTGCACTTCAATGTCCCCACGGGCATGGAGGGTTCCGGCTCGCCCTTCAACCTCATCACCACCCGCATCGGCGGCTGGCATGGCATTTGGTGGACTGGTCCCGACGAATATGACTTCGCGCCAGTGGACCGCCAGCTCAATATGTGCCTGGCTCGCTATCCCGACGCGATGCTCGGACTCTTCGTGTGGTGCCAGCCCGGACGATGGTACCAGGAGCGCTATCCGGAGCGCTGCTCCCTCACCGAGAATGACACCAAGCCCATCCAGTACTATGTCTCGGCGGTCTCCTTCTCCAATCCGGAATACCAGGCCGACGCCTGCCGCGCGGTCAAGGCGCTCATGGAGCACGTCGAGAAATTCTACGGTCCGCGCATTGTCCTCTACAACCTGATGGGCGGCGCCACCTGCGAATGGCAGGGCTGGAACTGCCACACCGAGTTCTTTGCCGACTACAATCCAAATGCCGTCAACGACTTCCAGCGCTACGCCGAAGCACACGGCAAGGCCGTGGACCACATCCCAACCCGCGCCGAACGCACCGCCGGACTGCCCGGAGGACTTTTCCGCAACCCCGTGCGCGACTGGATGCCGATGCTCTATGACGACTTCTACAACGCCGCGATGGCCGAATGCGTGGCAAAGATCGCCCGCGTTGCCCGCGAGGTCACCGGCGGTCGCAAGCTCATCGGCGCCTACTTCGGCTACCACCAGGAGTATGGCAATCTCGGCTACTGCGTGACCTCGGGCGGACACAACGACTCCTGGCGGCTCATCGCCGACCCCGACATGGACTTCTTCCTCTCCCCGTTGAGCTACGGTCTGCGCTCCCTCGGCGCGCCCGCCGCCGACATGAAGCCATACGCCGCGCTGAGACGACACGGCAAAATCTCCATCATGGAGGACGACACCCGGACCAGCCTCCTCGCGCCTACCGGCTTCGATCAGACCCTGAACCTTCAGGACACCATCAACGTCCTCAAGCGCAACGAGGGCATGGCGCTCGCCCGCCGCAACCCGTACCTCCAGCTCCCGCTCGTCGGCGGCAATGAGGTCGCCGACCCCGCCATCCGCGAAACCATGCTCCGCACCATGAAAGTCGGCCAGATGCTGCTGGAGAAGCCCGCGAATGTGGATGCCGAAATCGCCGCCGTCATTGACGAGAAGTCGCTCTCCTGCCTCGTGCCCACCCGACGCACCTTCTCCACCCCAGAGACCGCGCGATTCGCATATTCCAACTCCAACGGCGCATTCCAGGACGGCTCGCGCGGAGTCCTCCCCCTCTCCGGCGAACTGCTCTACTATCAGCGCTACGGACTCTCGCAACTCGGCGCACCCGTGGATGTCATCATGCTGGAAGACGTTCCGGAGGTTGCCGGCAAATACAAGATGGTTGTATTTCTCGACGCCTTCCAGGACACGCCGTTGCTGCGCGAAGCCCTGGCGGCCCTGAAGACCGCCGGCACAGCCGTGGTGGTCACGTATGGCGCGGGCTTCATGGATGACCACGGCGTCAACGCCGATGCCATGTCGCGCCTGCTCGGCATCCAACTTGCCGAGACCACCCGGGGAACCTTGCGGGTGCAATTCCCGGACGGGCACGAGACGGGCGCCGAGTACCCCGTCCAGCCGCGTTTCATCGTCACCGACCGGGACGCCAGTCCGCTGGGCACCTACGTGGAGGGCGGGGCCATCGCAGCCGCCCGCAAAGACGACCTCCTCTTCTATGGCGGTGCGCTCCTGGACACCGCGTTCCTGCGCGAAGCCGCCCGTTCCGCCGGAGTGCACATCTACCTGGAAAGCGGCGACAACCTCTTCGCGGGCGGCGACATCCTCTCGCTCCATGCGATCACTCCGGGCACCAAGACCATCCGTCTCCCCAAAGTCACCGACGCGGTGGAAATCTACACCGGCGAGGTACTAGGTCGCAGCACGGATACGCTCACCATCGAAATGGATTCTTTCGACACCAAGGTCATCCTCCTGGGTGACGCCGACGAAATCCTGCGCAGCCTGAAAAGCCAATCCTTTTATTAGGAAATTGTACAGTTGACTTGCCTAAAGCCATTTCCCGCGAGACACGCGAAACATGCGAAAAAGGCTTACATCACGCCTGCCACCTGTGGAAGCAACGTCCGCACGGCTGCCCGAACGGACTTGTCCAAGCCGGTGAAGACGCCGGACGCGCTGCGGACGGCGGAGTGCCCCGGGCGAGACGGCCGAAAGGGAGACCTTTCGTGCCGTCGATGGCCGGGCACCCGCTCGTGCGAAGCATGGTGGCTTCACCCGGCATGAATTTCGCGTCATTTCGCGTGTTTCGCGGGAAACACCACCCGACAACCTTCTGCTGTCGGAAACCATGATGGCAAGTTAACTGCATAATTTCTAAAATTTGCCTTTTTTCTCAGTTTTTGATATGATTTTTGATGCGGCGACTTGATTTTTCAGGGGGAATGCCTATAATTAGGATAACGCGTTAATCAAAACGGTTTCCGATGATCAAGAAATCCACCAAACACTGCACCATCCGCGAGTTGGCCAAATATGTGGGGCTGAGCACCTGCACGGTCTCTCGCGTCTTGAATGACCCAGGGCACAAATGGTCGATACCGGAGACGACGCGTCAGTTGGTGAAGTCTGCTGCGGAGAGGCTCAACTATGTCCCGGAGGTCAATGCGCAGCGCTTCTTCCGGAAGAAGAGCAATGTCATCGGCTTTCTGGTGCCGCCGCATCAGGACGAGAGCGAGAGCGAGAGCGTCTTTCACGACCAGCATCTGGCGACCATCCTGGGCAGCGTGGCGGAGGAGCTGCGGCAGACGGACTACAATCTGATGATGCTCTTCAACGATCAGGAGACCAAGGAGAGCGGACGCTACGAGTCGATGTTCCGCTCCCATCTGCTGGACGGACTGCTAATTTGGGGCATCCACCGGGACGACTTCTACTGGAACGAGTTGGCCAATATGCAGACGCCGATCGTGTTCCTGAACAACACGCCGGGCGAGGGTGCCCCGTCCAGCGTGAACTATGTGGCCAACGACTTCGAGTTCGCGGCCTATCAGGTCTCGCGGCAGCTCTTCGCCCAGGGGTGCCGCCATCCCCTCTGGATGGGCGCCATCCCTGGCCTGACCCTCAACCTCGAGGTACAGCACGGCATCCAACGCGCCATGCGAGAGGCCGGGCTGCCGCCCGACGCCCTCCGCCAGACCCACTGCGGATACCTCCAGCTCGACTTCGGAGGATTTTTCGAGATGATCAAAAACTGCGATGGAGTCATCGCGCCATCCCATAACGCCGCGCGGGTGCTGGCCAATATCCTCCCCACCCTCCAGCGAAATATCCCGATGGTCTGCCTCGACAGCTCCGCCGCCAACGCCGTCCCCTGCGTCCCGACCATGCTGCCCGATGATGAGAAAATCGGCCGCGAAGGTGTCCGCTACCTCCTTAAGCTGATGGAGAACCGCGCCGCGCCCACTGAACCCCTCGTGCAGATGAGGATCCAGGGCAAGCCCTTCGCCTTCACCTGCCCGTAACTATCCGCGCAAAACGCCTTAATGCTTTTTTCTTCTTTTTTTCATTAAGATAACGTGTTAATCTAAAAGTTTCGCCTCACGAAACCACCTTAAGGAGAGTCCACCAATGAAACAGAACCGAAGTTCTTTCACCCTGATTGAATTGCTGGTCGTCATCGCCATCATCGCGATCCTGGCCTCGATGCTCCTCCCCGCCCTGAGCAAGGCCAGAGAGAAGGCGAAGGCCGTGAGCTGCATGAACAACCTCAAGCAGATGGGGCTGGGCTTTCTGCTATATTTGGATGATATGAACGGGGTTTTCCCGTGTACCTGGCGGAACGACGGGCTGAATGGCAACAACACCAACGCGGCGATGTGGTACTACAAGATTGCGAAGCATAATGGTTGGGACAAGATGGTCGACTACACTCCGTCCCCGAAGTCCTTCTTTCTGTGTCCGATGGACAAATGGCAGCATGCGAACGGCAACCACATCTGGGGCAATCGGCTTGGTTATGGCTTCAACGGCTTCTATATGGGGCCGGACTACGACGACGATCTGACCAGCACGAACGGGAAAGGGAGTTTCATCGGGAATATCAAGTATCCCTCAAAGACCATCATGGTGAGCGACATGGGCTGGGATGATTCGGATAGTCGAATGATCCATTGTTGCATCACCTACAACAGCTGGCCAAAGATCACCAACCGCCCCGCGATGCGCCACGGCAACGGCAATGCCAACTGCGTCTTCCCGGACGGGCATGGCGCTGCCCATCCGGCCGCCATGCTGGTTGCCTACCGAGACGACAATGGGGTGAACATCTACATCCCCTGGGGCTTCGTCTATAACAAACTATATTAATAGCCAAGGTTCCTGTTATCCGGCATTTCCCCGCCCAAGGCGCGGGGAAATGTCCATTCCATGCACGAAAATTGCTTTTCGGTCAATTGGATCCAAGCGTTTCCTCCATGCGCTATCCCAAGTTCACCCTGAAGGTCGGCGCCGCGAAGCCGTTTGAGGCACTCCACGTCTCCGATACCCATCTGGTCTTTTCGGATGGGCGGGACAACCCGGTCAAGTTCCAGATCGCGATGCGCCGCAAGGGCGAGTTCGAGTTCCGGGACTGCGGGAGAAACCTGCCATATTTCCTGGACGCCTTGCAGTACGCCAGGGAGAACAACCTCCTCCTGCTACACACCGGGGACTTGATCGACTTTGCCTCGGAGCAGAACTGCGAGGTGGCCCGGAAGCTCTTCGAGCTGTCGGAGGTCGATTATCTGATGTGCGCGGGCAACCACGAATACACCCACTATTCCGGCCAGCACCCGGAGACTGAGGAGGAGCAGGCAGCCGGACGGCTGCTGGTTCCGCATTACTTCAAGAACAGTCTCTTCTTTGCCTCGCGCATCATCAACGGCGTGAATCTTCTGGCCGTGGACAATGGCGACGACCAGTTCCAGGAAGGCCATATCCCGCTGCTCCAGGCCGAAATCGCCCGCGGACTGCCCATCGTCCTGCTCATCCACGTGCCCATCTACACGCCTGAACTTTTCCACCTCCGCTTCGCAGACACCGCCAATGACAACTGCCCCTTCTGCGATTGCCCGCCGGAAAACCAGCGCGGTGCCGCCGCGAACGAGACCACCCGAAAGTTTCTGGACATCCTCCGCGGGAGCGGGCTTTTGAAGGCGGTGCTGACCGGACACATCCATCTGCGCACCGAATGCACCGTCGCGCTCTGGGACTCCATCCCCCAGGTGGTTGCCGGGGCTGGCTACTACGGCATGGGAGAACATCTAACCTTTGTATAACTCGTTAAAATATAAGGAGAAATAGTAATGAAATCATGGTTTTCCCTCATCTTCGCCATGTCGTTGGCGTGCCTGGCGGCGGACAAAGTCCTGATCATCGCCCTGGGCGACCACATCTACGACTGGGATCCGCCGGAAATGGTCGACCGCTTCTATGCCTCGCTGGAGGACAAGGGCATCGATGCCGTGTGGGGCGTCGGCGGGCCACTGCCGTGGCGCCCCGGCAACTGGAAGAACCCGGAGTACATCGAGTTCATCAACCGCACGCACGCCATCATCCGGAAGCATGGCATCAAGGTGCTTCTCCCGATGAACCCCGGCGGCATGCTCAGCCCGGAGGACAACGGCACGACGCTGAAGGGCTGGAAGCTCGACCCGAAGACCGGTCGGCGCTTCGAGGCCAAAGGCGCATGGGACTTCGCCTCGCCGTCGGCGATGGCGGAGTTCATGAATCGCGTGGAATGGTACATCAACGCGACCAAGCCCTACGAGGGATACATCATTGACGAAGTGGAGCTGATCGACCATGGACCGAACGCAGGGACGCAGCGGATGAGCCAGTATTGGACCAGTCCGACCTACTCGCCGGCCGCGCTGGAGTCCTTCCGTAAGTATGTCCGCGAGCATAACCTTCTGCCTGAGCCGGAGAAAGTGAAGTTCCCGGTCACCACGCAGGAGCGCGAACCATCGGAGAAATGCAACCTGGGGTTGCCCGCCGTTCCGCTCGACGAGGAGAACTCCTCCTATCTTGTCGAGGACAACGACTACTGCGAGAGTCCCCTGTGGAAGGCGTGGATGGACTGGCGGACCGAGTTGCTCACGCAGTATCACGTAATGCAGTACAAACTGGCGGTGAAGCTGCTCTCTGACAATCCGGGCTGGATAGGCTGCTTCTCCTCCGCGCCGAGCCACTGGTATGGCCGTCAAGCCGGCATTCCCTACAGCACCGAGTCCGGGCTGGACAAATACCGCATCGCGGCGATCCCGGAGCTGGACTGGCTGGTCTGCGGCTACCGGAATGGCATGTATCTCCATAATCTCAAGGATGCCGCCGCCAAATATGGCAAGAAACTCGGCGGGATGATTGAATTCAGCGCGTATGGCATCCGTGAACCCTTCGGGCGAAAGCTGGACGAGTTCAAGAGCCAAATCGAGCGCGGGGCGAAATGCATGTACCTCTACCCGCTCTCCAACCTCAATCCGGAGCGAAACGAAGAGAAGTATATTGGCGAGGGGCGCGGCTGGCAGCCTTTCGCGTTGGAGAATTGGATGGAATGCGTCAACTGGCTGCGCGAGACCGGCCGTGCGATGAAATGATGCGCTGAAAGGATTCTGCCTACTGGGGAATGGCCGAGCACAAAGTGGTGAAGGCAGTGCCCGGCCATTCCCGGCAGGCGTTTGTTTGGAGAATTATATTGCTATAAACATCAACCCAATCCATTGACCCAATGCAACCAGTGACACTGCTTATCGTCGGCTGTGGTGCCCGCGGAAAGGGCTACGCGGAGTTCGCCCGGCATTTCCCGGAGCGCGCAAAGGTAGTCGCCGTCGCCGACCCGAACCCAGTGCGGTGCAATGCCTTGGGCGATGCCCATCAAGTTCCGGCGGAATGTCGCTTCACCTGCTGGGAGGATGCGGTCAAGGCACCGCGTCTGGCCGACGCGGTGCTGATCTGCACACAGGACGCCATGCACGAGGCACCGGCCATCGCCTTCGCCAGTCTGGGGTATGCCATCCTGCTCGAAAAGCCGATGGCCCCCACCGCCCAGGCCTGCCGCAACATCGTCGCCGCCGTCAAGAAAGCCGGAGTGCTCTTCGCGGTCTGCCATGTCTTGCGTTATACCGCCTTTACCCGGAAACTGAAGGAGATTCTGGACTCCGGGGCAATCGGTGACATCGTCTCCATCCAGCATCTGGAGCCGGTGGGCTATTGGCATCAGGCGCATTCCTTTGTGCGCGGGAACTGGCGTAATGAAGAAGAGTCCTCGCCGATGCTGCTGGCCAAATGCTGCCATGACCTGGATTGGCTGCGCTTCGTCATGGGACGGCCATGCCGCCAGGTCCACTCCTTCGGCACGCTACTGCATTTTCGGAAAGAACTGGCTCCACCTGGTGCCGCCACGCGCTGTGTGGACTGTCCGAAGATCATTGAAGGGAATTGCCCCTATTCCGCGCTGAAAATCTACCTCCGAGACCGTCTGGACAAGGGCATCGACGGCTGGCCGGTGAGCGTGCTGGCCGACAAGGTGACGCCGGAGACGGTACGCAAGGCACTGGCGGAAGGGCCATACGGCCGTTGCGTCTATGCCTGTGACAATGACGTGGTGGACAACCAGGTTGTCAACCTGCTCTTCGACAATGGTGCCACTGTGTCCATGACGATGAGCGCCTTCACGCAACACAGCGGTCGGCTGACGCGCATCTTCGGCACACGCGGCGTCATCGACACGGACAGCAACGAGATCACCCTGATGGATTTCCTGACCGACCGGAAGACCGTCATCGAGACGGCGGTGAAGAACGACGGCGGTATTCTGACTGGTCATGGCGGAGGCGACTTCGGGTTGATGGATGCCTTCGTTACCTCAGTGGCCAGCCATGACCCGACGCAAATCCACTCCGGCATCGACGAGACGCTGGAAAGTCACCTGATGGTCTTTGCCGCCGAGGAGTCTCGCCGGACGGGGCAGGTTGTCGTGCTGTAAAAATTCGTTGAACCAACAAATATGTGTATGCAGAATTGTTTTGACACGGAGAAGCGGATTCGGCTTGGGATTTGGGGACTGGGGCGCGGCTCCAGTTTCATTCATGCAGCCAGTGCCGTCAATATTGATATTGTGGCCGGATGCGACTGCAATGAGAATCTTCGGGAGCGTTTTCGCAAGGAATGTCCGGATGCATTTATCACGGCTGATCAGAATGAATTTCTTTCATGCAAGAATATGGATGCGGTGCTGATTGCCACCTATTTTGAAGATCATGCCCGGCATGCCATTCTGGCGTTGGAGGCCGGTTTTCACGTGATGTGTGAAGTGACCTCGTTTTTCACTCCAGCCGAGGGAGTTCGTTTGGTTGAAGCCGTTGAAAAATCCGGCAAGGTTTACAATATGCTGGAGAACTACCCTTTCTCCAAGGAGAATCTGTATCTGGCCAAACTATGGAAGGAAGGCTTTTTCGGCGAATTCCAATACGGCGAATTTGAATATCTGCATGAGTGCCGTGCGCTGTGTTACAGCTACAACGCGCCGGGCAACCCGCCAGTCGAGCCGGGAGACGTCGCACATTCTTGGCGTTCTTGGCTGGATTTTCATTATTACAACACCCATTCGCTGGGACCACTGATGAAGATTACTGGCTTGCGTCCGGTGGAGGTCTGCGCATTTCCCGAAAAGGTTGCCTTGCCAGGCTATCTGCCGGGCAGCGGCATGAGCAAACCTTGCCCATCCCTGATTCGAATGAGCAATGGCGGGGTCATGCGAAATCTCTGCGGGGCAACCACCAATGACTCTCCTACCGGCAAACGGCTTTGGGGGACACGCGCCGCAGCGGAATCGCTGGGGCATGGACTGGAGCTGAGAATCGGTGCCAACGGCAAAGGCTTGAAGACTCGAATCGAGCCGCAGTGGCCCGAATTGGGAGAACTTGCCGCAACCGCCGGTCACGGCGGCGGTGATTTTTGGGAACTCTATTACTTTGCCCGTGAAATCCTGACCGGGGAGGCCGCGCCGTGGAATATTTACGACGCTTGCGATGTCACGCTGGCTGGCATCATGGCAGTTCGCAGCCACGAGGCAAACGGCAAACCGATGGAAATACCAGATTTCCGTAGATCTGATGTCCGGGAGCATTATCGCCATGACCAAGACGCCATGCACCGTCCGTTTAATCCGGCGGAGATTTTCCCCGTCAGCCATGACCCGGCCCAAACCGGAGCCTTCAATTCGCTGATGCTGAATTTGATTCAGTATGCCACTCTGCTGCGAAAAGCCTGCGACGGGGCAAAGATCTATGCGCAGATTCCTGACGGCGAAACCCGACTTGAGGTGATTCGCGCACTCAATCAGTTGCTGCAACAGCTTCCGGAAATGATTGACGCCCGGAGCCAGGCAAAGAAGCTGGTTGACACTTATCCAGAATGTCCTGCGGCAGACGCGCTTCGCAGCGCGATGATTTTGGCGGAACCTGAAATCCTGAACGCCGACTTGCCGGAAAAACTGCGTCAGAAACTTGCCGAGCTGCTTAGGGCATGAATTGTTTTTGCAAGGAGATAAGAACATGTCCCAGTTGAAAATGATTTTCGAGGCACAGCACACTCCTCTGCCAGAACTGACTATAGCGGAGGGGTTTCGGCTTCGAACCATTGCGGATTCCGAACTCGAACGTTATAATGCCTTGCGCATTTCCGTTGGATTTAGCCCCTGGGATGCCGAAAGACTGCTGAAATTCCGCTCCAAGGTGTTGCCGGACAGTCTGTTTCTGGTGGAGGAAACCGCAACTGGACGATTTGCAGCCTCCGCAGCCGCGGAGACCACGGACATGCCGGAGTTTCCGGAAGTCGGAGTGCTTGGATGGGTGATGTGCCATCCAGATTTCGCTGGATGCCATCTGGGCCGTTCCGTCAGCGTCGCGGCCATGCACCGGCTGTATGAAGCGGGATACCGTGCCTTTTCTTTGCTGACCGATGATTTTCGGCCAGCCGCAGTCAAGACTTATCTGGAACTTGGCTGGAAACCATGGCTATACCTGGAGGACATGGAGGGACGCTGGCGAGCTTTGGCCAATCAATTGAATCGCGATTTTGACTCTTTGGGATGTTCTGAGCACTTCACATTTCCTATGCGGATAAACTGACTTCTGCCATCGAAAAACAGTTACCCTTTCCAACCAGACCGTGTTTTCGCTTCGTTTTAACGCGATATGAATCATCCAATGGAGATTTTCGCGACCAATTGGGCGGCATTGTGCGCCAATGCCAAGGCTTTCCATTTGGACTTAGGACGTTTTCGGCTTCTGGAGGATTTCTTCGCCAGAGTGGAGCCGGACTTCTTCCGGCGGTGCTGTATCGCCGTGCGGCAGGACTTCCCGATGGCGGAGGTTCAGGCGCACTTTTCCTCGCCGGAACTGGAGAAATTTCTCTTGCTCTGCATTGTCGCCAATTACCCGGCAATGGCAGAGATCTATCGCCAGCAGAAACTGCCCCATCCGATGCTGGAGGAAATCTCTTGGGATCTGCCCCGACGCCTCGAAATCCTGTACCGCGACCTGCATGGCTATGGCCTGACACCTGACCTTTTCTGGTGGAGCAGAAACTGCATCAGCGCACAGGTCAAATCCTTTGGGCGTCTTCAGGCCAACGATATCAGTTTCTTCCAGCCCGACCTCTCCCTCTACCGACAGGAAGACGGACGACTGGAGGAACACCCCGCTTTTCAGCGCGAAAATCCGCCCCACCCCGACCTCACGCGCGGTGACAAGGTCATTAGCCTCCATATCCCCTCGACTGGACCGTTGCTACGCACGCAATGCCTGGAGTCCTTTCGGCGCATCCGCGACTTCTCGGCTGAGTTCCATCCCGACTATGACTTCAAGGCTGTAGTCTGTGCCTCCTGGCTACTGGACCCGCAGCTAGAAGGCCTCCTTCCGCCGACCTCCAACATCCTTCAGTTCCAAAAACTAGGCTACATCGTTCCACAGCCGGAGCGCGATCGGTCGACGGATGCGCGCTGGCGCATCTGGGGAAATCTTGGAAATGAACTGCCGCCGGAGCAGCTCCCCGTCAGGACGACGCTCGAAAAGCAACTGGTCGCCTTTTTCCGTTCCGGCGGAACACTGCATGGCGGGCTGCTGGTGATTTTCCGCGACCAACTCGAAGACTTGGTTGGAAATCCATAACTCATTTCATGAGGGCTTGATTATGAAATTCTATTCGCTGACTTTTTCACTGCTCCTGACGACTGGCTTACTGCTCTGCAGCCAATCCTTCGGTGAGGTTGACACCACGAAGTTTTTCCTAAAAGGCAGGACAACCAGGGAGACTCCCCTTTACACCATTTGGGAACCCATCGAATTCGTCCTTGAAATGGATTTTGCGGGGCAGACGCCGACGGAAGCTTACACCATCGAGTGGACCTGCACCGGCGACGACGGACGAGAACGCAAAGGCACCGCACCAGCCGATGCGCCAGTACACATCCAGACTGTGCTGGATCGTCCGGGTTTCGTGCGGATTAGGGCGCAGCTACTGGATTCCAGCGGCCAAGTGGTACGCAAGCCCGGTCTCCAAGGCGAATTTGCACAAGTCTTCTTTGACGGCGGAGCCGGCGTGGACATCGAGCAGATTCATGGGATTCCCGCCCCGCCGGACCTCGAGGCCTTCTGGGCGCGCCAGAAGGCCAAGTTGGAGGAGATCCCGTTGGAGGTGAACTATCGGACCGAAGTGCCCAGCGAGACGGAGGGCGTGAAAATCTATGTTGTCTCCATCGCCTGCCCCGGTCCCGCGCCGGTCACGGGCTTTCTGAGCATTCCAGAGGATGCGGCGGCGGGGAGCCTTCCTGTGCAAGTGCAATTCCAGGGATACTCCGAAGCACGCCAACAGATGATGAAAACTGGTCCAACGGACAAGATTGTTCTCCAGATCAATGCGCACGGCTATGACTTGGTCAAGGCCTACGAGCCGGAGACGGGCGAAGAGTACCAACGGCAGTTCATGGCGGCCACGCGCTCGAATGGCTTCACCTACGCCTTTGACCCCTGGCAGAACTCCAATCCGGAAAAGGCGTATTTCAACGGCATGGCATTGAGGGTGATGCGGGCGCTGCAGTTCGTCAAGTCCCTCCCTGAGTGGAATGGACGTGAGCTGGAGGTGCGTGGTGGCAGCCAGGGCGGTCTCCAGACCATCTGGGCAGCCGCGCTGGATCACGACGTGACGCTCGCCGTCGCCGACAAGCCCTGGTGCTGCAATCTCGCCGGGAAGTCCTGCGGAAGAATCTCCTACGGATGGGGTATCCCATATGTAAAAGAACTGAATTACTACGATCCGGTGCATCTGGCGTCTTGGGTTCCCGCGACCTGCACCCTTAAAATCCATAATGCGGGACTGGGTGATTATGTCTGCCCCCCTTCCGGCGTCGCCGCCTTCTACAACAATCTTCGTTGTCCCAAGGAAATCGTCTGGGTTCAGGGCACCACGCATGGTTTCTGGCCGCCATACACTTGCCAGCGATTCACCCTCGCGGCTCCTGCGCAAACAACTTTGGAATAAATCTTGCCTGTAGAGTTGCCAAACGTGGTTGCGAGGGGCAGAGTGCGGACGTCTCTAATCCATGAAATGGATTCATTTACGCCTTAACTTTCTCTTTCTTCGGTCATGTATCTTTTATACGCTCCATTATCACTCATCGTCGTGAGGCAGAACTCCCTCATTTCACGTATCCAGGGTTATCTTGACAACTTATGATTTACGATGTGGCGATTATCGGGGCCGGGGTCTCCGGCGCGGCGACGGCGTGGTGGCTGTCGCACTACGAGCTGAGTACGGTTCTCGTGGAGAAGGCAGCGGACGTGTGCTTCGGGGTGTCGAAGGCGAACTCCGGCATCGTCCACGGCGGCTTCCACCATCCTGTATCCACCCTGAAGGCCCGTCTGGAGATCCGCGGGAACCTGATGTTCGAGCGCCTCCAGCACGAGCTGGGCTTCCCGTTCCGGCGCTGCGGCATCCTGGTGGCGGCCTTCAGCGAGGAGGAACTGGCCACGGCCCACCGCCTCTACGAGCAGGGCGTCGCGAATGGCGTGACGGGGCTGGAGATGTGCGGGCGCGAACGGATGCTCGCGCTGGAGCCGAAACTCTCCGGGGAGGTGGCCGGCGGACTTCACGCGCCCAACGGCGGCACGGTGGAGCCCTACCGCTACGTCTTCTCGCTGGTGGAGGCCGCGACGCGCAATGGCGTGGAACTGCGGTGCGGCACGGAAGTCGTTCACGGAGAAAGAGCCGGTGACTTTTGGCGCCTGACGGCGGCGGACGGGCGGACGATGGAGGCGCGGTATGTGGTCAATGCCGCAGGACTCTACGCGGACGAGGTGTCGCGGCGCTTCGGCGCCGAGGAGTTCGCCATCCATCCGCGCAAGGGCGAGGAGTATCTGCTGGACCGGGCGAGTTCGGGGCGTCCCGAACACGTCATTTTCCCGGTGCCCTCGAAGCACTCCAAGGGGGTGCTGGTGATTCCCACCGCCGAAGGCACCACGATGATCGGGCCGACCGCCGACCCCGTGGAGGACAAGGAGGACCTGGAGACCACCAGCGCGCACCTGAAGCGCATTCTCGGGCTGGCGCGCGGAATGGTGAACGGCATCTCCCAGCGGGACGTCATCACCTCCTTCGCCGGACTGCGCCCCGTGCTGGACACCGAGGACTTCTACATCGCGCCGTCCGCGAAGGTTCCTGCCTTCATCCAGGTGGCTGGCATCCAGTCGCCTGGCCTGACCGCCTCCCCCGCCATCGGCGAATACGTGAAGGATTTGCTCAAGGGCGAGGGATTGCGCCTGGTGGAGAAGGCGAGAATCGAGTATGACCTCGCCTCGCGCCATCTGGCCCGGCGGGAGTCGCTGGAGACGCTGGAGGAACTCCACCGCGAGAATCCGGCGTGGACGCGCATCGTCTGCCGCTGCGAGAGGATTTCCGAGGCGGAGATTGTCGAGGCCGTCCGCCATGGCCACACCACCGTGGACGGCGTGAAGTTCTACACCCGCGCCGGAATGGGACGCTGCCAGGGCGGCTTCTGCTCCGCGCGAATCCTGAAGATCATCAGCCGCGAAAGCGGCATCCCTCTGGAGGAACTCACCAAGAAGGGCGGCGGCAGCCGCATCCTCGCCGGAAAACTCGGAGACCTGGAGGTTAAAGGAGTTTAAAGTTTAAAGTTTAAAGGGAAAAGTTCTGGTCTCTGGACTCTGGTCCCGCCCTGCCGTCCGACGTCCGTCGTCTGACGTCCCGCCCTGTTTTTCAAGATGACAACCATGAAATCAGAATCATACGACATAGCGATTATCGGCGCGGGCGCGGCGGGACTGGCGGCGGCTTCCGTGACCGCGAAGGCGCGGCCGACCGTCGTGATCGACCGCGAGGAGTCGCCTGGGGGCATCCTCCGCCAGTGCATCCACAACGGCTTTGGCCTGCGCTATTTCAAGGAAGA
Source organism: Victivallales bacterium (assembly GCA_017617415.1). Lineage (GTDB taxonomy): Bacteria > Verrucomicrobiota > Lentisphaeria > Oligosphaerales > Oligosphaeraceae > RGIG1601. The sequence continues at coordinate 24,309 of JAFZWH010000120.1, forward strand.
ACTGACGGGCCCCGAGTTCGCGGGGCGGATGGCGCGGAAGGCCGCC
>JAFZWH010000121.1 GCA_017617415.1 Victivallales bacterium
AATTGCGCACTTGCGGCGACAGGCTGGCATCTGCGCCTTTCAGGGAAATTCACGGGCGAAAGCCCGCTCATTTCCCCTCAAGCCACATTTGCTTCGCCTCTCACTCGCAATTGCACAATTATTTCCTCAATTAAACACTAGAAATCCCAAGGGATTATCGGGAGCCAAAATTTACCGAATACCTTGCCTTTGCTTTTCCCTGCTACCCTTTCCCCTGTGCCGTATTTTAGGGTGTCCACCAGGCGTAGGTTCCAGAGGGAACCGCAAATACCTTGGGTGAAGCGGGAAGAGTCATTTCACCGGCATCAATATGACCGGCTGGAAGCAGTTGCGTGACCAGGTGCGTTAGCACCAGTGGGGTATATCCAGGGGTATGGCAGGTCAGGAGGACAAAGAGCGGCTGTTCACTCAGGACTTGCCGACATAAGTCCAATACCTCCAGCATATTGTTGTCAATTTGAAAGAGTTCCTGGTTGGTGCCGCGCCCGAAACTGGGCGGGTCGAGAACAATGCCATCGTAATGCCGTCCGCGACGGATTTCGCGTTTGAGGAACTTCTGGACATCGTCAGTGATCCAGCGGATCGGTGCATCCTGCAAGTGGTTGATCGTGGCGTTTTCGCGTGCCCAGTCCACCATTTTTCGAGCGGCGTCGAGGTGGCACACTTCGGCTCCCGCTTGTGCGGCGGCGAGCGTGGCACCGCCCGAATAGGCAAAGAGGTTCAGGACGCTGGGGGGCGTGGAGCGTTTGGCATTGCAAAGAGCCTGTTTCATTCTACCCCATCCAAAGGAGTGTTCCGGAAACATCCCGACATGACCGAAGTCTGTGGGATGCAATAGCATAGATACTCCGTTCAACGTGCATGTCCAGCCGTTTCGCACGGCGGGCGTGCGGAACTGCCAATGGGCGCCATGTTCGCGGGTGAAGAATGCGTCAGCCTGTGTCCAGATCCGCTGGTCGCGCTGGGGATGCCAGACCGCTTGTGCGCAGGGGCGATCCAGCACGAAACGCCCGAAGCGCTCCAGTTTGCGGCCGTCTCCGGCGTCCAGCAGTTCGTAGAGGTCTTGTATCATGGAGGAGAGGCAGTTAGACCATCCGGAAGCCGGATTCGGCACCGAGGCAGGCGAGGGAGGGCAGTTCCGCCCAGAGACCATTCTGGGGGGCAACGATGGTCCAATCGGCACCCATTACTTGGCGAGTCCAGGCGATCTGATCCAGCAGTGCGCAGATATCCCAATGGCGTGCAGCGCGTTTGCGGTTTTCGTGACTGCCAGTGTCGCACCATCCAGGGGCGAGATTCTGGAGGACCAAAGTGCCCTTGGAAGAACGACTTGCCAACTGTCGAATGATTCTGCGGTAGAGGTTCTGCGCCTGGTTGCTTTCCCAGCAGAGTGGCGCATTTTCTTTGTCGGCACGGCGGGCTTGGGGGGCCGAGGAGAGCTTGCCCAGGTCAAGCAGAAGCGCCGGTGACTCGTCTAGTGCGGACAGGCTATCGCATGAGAACTCGCCCTTGGCATTCAAGATGACCTCTTGAGGAACAATGCCCTCCGGAACAGCAGTGAGCAGTTCCGGCTGGGACCAGGCGAAATAGGCGGTAAACCTGTAGTCGCGATGTTCGGGTTGCGAGACGGGAACAGTCGGCAGCGGCTTGTCATCCGGCGTCTCGCCCTGTGCGATGAGTTCCTGTCGGCGTTTAAGTATCGCTTGCTGGAGTTTGGTGGTGGCAGCCGTGGCCAGTTTTTGTTCCAGGGCGCTGTCGCATTCTGCCACCCATCTCCGCAAGGCAACCCGCCCGCCGGTGGTTCGTGAAATCTCAAGGCGGCTGGTGGCGTGGAGGTATTCGCCATTGAGGCCTTGTGCCCAGCGCCAAAGGTCGTCGCCCAAACCATATTCGAATCGCACTCCGTTTTCATTTTCCAAGACGACTGCGGTTGGCAGTGGCGAAAGGCTCACGGCGGATTCTCCGGGAGCAGGGATTTTGCGCCAAGCTGGTGCGTCGATGCCAGGTGCGACCACGAAAAAGCGTTGAAAACTCGGCGAGAGCACCACGCTTCCAAGTTCCAGCCCCTTTGTCAGGGGAGTCGCCTTGGGCCAGCTCAAATCGTAGGTCATGCGGACTGTGTTCGCGGCAATGCGGTGCGTCTGGCGGAGTTTGACTGCCGGTCCTTGCGTGAAGACTCCTTCGCCTTCGAAGACGGCCAGGCCGCCCTTGTGGAAATGATGCGAACGGGAAGAAGACACAGCGTCGTCACTGACGTCGTCAATGCGACAATGCATGAAACTGAAGAGTGTCTTTCCTGCAATCTGGAGTTTCTGCGGGCCGGTGCCACGACCATCCTCGTACTGCAAGGTCCAGTTTGCCTGTGGATGTGAAATTTCCATATATATTTGGTAATTAAGATGTTAAGATGTTAGTCAATGATTACAGAAAGTCAATGACCGGTAATGGCCGATTGGTTTTTGCCGCCTGAAAAGGTGTTATGAACACATCATGGAATCGGTAAACATCAATGAAGTCGGTGCGTGAATCGTTATTGCTAACGGAGAGCAATCCGATGTCCACCAAAGCATAAACGATGTTGCCAAAATCGGCAGTCTCCCCGATGTTCCAGGCGGACAAGACATCGGCGGCCAGGCGCCCGTAATCGCGGATGAGCAGCGATTGCATCCCACGGCAAAGCTCCTGTCCGGTGATATGCCGAGTCGTCTTGCGGTTGTTGCGGGTAATTTCACGGGCGATTTCGTGGACGGCGTTGCAGACAAACGCGTATGCCGCACGCGGGTAAGCCGGATTCTGTTCGGCACACTTGTCCAACAATTCGTCTTGGGAGGGTTTGTCAGCCATATTATGGCGTTTGCATTATTGGTTCTCGGCCAGCTTGGCGAGCTTTTCGCGGATTTTGGCGGCGAGTTCAGTCAATGCCTCACCCTCATAGTGTTTGTGGGGTGCGCTGAAGGCGACCGTATCGTCCACATGCCGTGGAATGATGTGCAGATGCGCATGGGGGACTTCCTGCCCTGCAACTTGACCGTTGTTCATCAAGAGGTTGTAGGCGGGTGCCCCGGTCGTGCGCATCAACGCAACCGCCAGTTTTTGGGCGACGGTCATCATCGCGGTCAGGTCTTCGGCAGGGATTTCCGTGAAGCAGTGGCAGTGCGCCTTGGGGATCACGAGGGTATGGCCGAAGTTAAAGGGAGCGATGTCCAGAAATGCGAGGACCTTGTTGTCCTCATAGACCTTTGCCGCGGGGATTTCTCCAGCGATGATTTTGCAGAAAACACAGTTTTTTTCCATTTCTTTGACCTCGATTTTGAAGATTCATGCGGTTAATTACCCTAATGTATCTTGTTTTTGGAAAATGTCTTTCCCAAAGGGGATATATTTAGTGAAATCCCTTTTATAATTTGTCGAAAACACAAATCTTGGCTTGGGAATCGACTTCATCGCATGCTCCTGAGCCGGGCTAGTCCAGTTCACTTAACAAAATCTTCCATGAACGATTGTATCCAACGAGTCACGGGCCGTGGCGGTCTGCCGGAAATCCACATCCACAACGATGCGGCTTCGGCCGAGATTTGCCTGATGGGGGCGCATGTCCTCTCCTATTGTCCTACCGGAGAAAAAGAGGTGCTCTTTCTGTCGGAGAAGTCTGCGTTTGCACAGACGGGGCCTGCTATTCGTGGCGGAGTTCCGGTGTGCTGGCCCTGGTTCGGTCCTGCACCGCGCGAAGAACTGCCCAACGCCACCACCTCGCATGGCTTTGCCCGTCAGATGATGTGGGAACTTGTCGAGCAACGAGAAGTCTCTCCGATGCGGACTGAAGTCACACTGGCGCTTCACGACACTCCGGAAAGCCTTGCCATTTGGCCACATCGCTTTGAGTTGCGCTTGGCCATCTCCGTGGGGGCGACCCTGGAGCTCAGTCTCACGACCATCAATGTGGATGAGACGCCGTTCGCCATTGCCCAGGCACTCCACACCTATTTCTCCATCGGTGATGTCAATTCGTTGGAAGTTAATGGATTCGATGGGTTGAAATTCATCGACAAGGCACCTGCCGAGCCACCGGCTGCCAACCCCCAGGTCGGCTCTATCCGAATCACCGAGGAAACGGATCGCATCTACCTGGGGCACGCTGGTCGTGCAGTGATTTGCGACTTTGTCCATGAGCGCCAACTGGTCATTGACAAGAGCAACAGCCATACCAGCGTGGTATGGAATCCGTGGGTCGCCAAGAGCCAGCGGATGCCGGACTTCGGCGATGAAGAGTTCCACAAGATGGTTTGCGTGGAAACCTGCAATGTCGCGAACGACGCGGTGATGCTTGTACCTGGCATGAGCCACACTCTCACGGCCGTCATTTCGGTTCAGCACTGCCGGTGAAACATCGACCATGTCCGAGCAGCTTATTGCACATCTTTCCGAACTGGAGCAGTATGCGGTCGTCTGGGGGTATGTCGCCATCTTCGTCTTGATGGCGATTGAGAGTTCTTTCATACCGTTTCCCAGCGAGGTCATCATGATTCCCGCTGGTTTCCTGGCCGCGCGTGGCGCATTGAGTTGTGGCACGCCGTGGCTGGATGGAACTCTGGCGGTCGCGGTTGGGCTGCTGGGGTCGATGGCTGGCGCGTATGTGAACTATTTCCTGGCTCTGAAACTCGGCGAACCTTTTCTACGCAAATACGGCAAGTATTTCTTCATCAAACCGGAGACGCTCGACCGCGCCTCGGAGATTTTTCGCAAATATGGCGATCTGGCGACTTTCGTGTGTCGGCTATTGCCCGCCATCCGGCAGCTCATCTCGTTGCCAGCAGGACTTACCCGGATGGATTTCCGGCGATTCTCCATCTTCACTGCGCTGGGTGCCGGCATCTGGACTGCCATCCTCACCGGCATTGGTTATTACTGCGGACGAATCACCAGCGACATGGATTACCCTGAGCTTGTTCAATACGGCAAGCAGTTGCTCCACGACCACTATGGATGGATTCTCAGTGGTCTCGTGCTCTTCTGCGTTGGCTACATCGCACTGCAGAAACGCGTGATGCGCGCGGACAAGCCGAATTGATCATGAGTTTTGCGGTGGACGATATAAGCTGCAATCACTGAAGATATGGCAGTTTGAAAACGCGGGCGAGGAGTTCTTGATATGCCTCGGAAGTGCCCCAGAGCAGTTGTGCGACCAGAGCAGTGGGCCATTGGACTCTGCCGTTCAGATTTCCGGTAAGGTTCAGGATCTCGCAATTGGGGGAGGCATGGGCCATCTGGGCAATTCGATATGCCTCCTCGCCATGCTGTGTCCAGAGGGCCTTGAGGTGGTGCCAGGCCGGCTCCGTGATGGCGGCATCGTGGGCGGACGTAAGGCCCGAGGCATTTCCGAGTACGTAGGAACCGACCGGGTGTACGAAACGCCCCCATTCCATCATCATCTGCCCTTTGAAGACCAGCCCCATCCGGCGGTTCTGGTTTAGAAGTGCCTCGGTGAAGGCGAGGTCGGTGTCGGGGGCCGGCATGGCGTGACCGAGATAGGGGAAGCCGCCGCAATCCTCCCAGAGAATGCAGATGTCCGGATGGGTCTTGGCGATGATCTCCAGTTTGTTCCTCACGGATGTCGCATGGAGACCGAAAATTAGCCGGAGCCCTGGAGCCTCACGCCAGATTTTCTCGGCGGTCTCATTCACCAGCGAAACGGCGGCTTCGGCGATGGGGACGCCGTTGGTGGTCTCTTGCCGGGTCTCGGTGAAGGACTGGAAGTAGATGCCGTCACCGCCCAGCGGCCGCCAGACGTTGCGCCACTGCTCGACAATCCTGTCGCTCAGCCCCGCGAGTTTCTCGCCGGTGATGTCTTGACATTGCCCCGTGCTCCAGCCCCAAGCGAAACCCCAGACTATCCTGAGTCCCCAGCTATGTGCGTATTCCACGACTTCCTGTGCGTTCAATGGCGGGAACTCATTCCAGAGCATGACCTCATTGAGTTTCATGCGCGCCATGTTTTCAATGTATTCGCGATAATTATTGACGGTGTGGCCCCAGCAGAAGACGCTCCGAGTAGCGGTCTGAGGCGCACTGGCGCGGCCATAGGATGGGAGTTTCTCCTGGAGAGTACGGTTGGGGAAGCGCAGTCCATTCCCGAGTTCGGGCGTCATCTCCGGAACGGCAATATCTATGAAGTCGATGGCACCATATAGCACAGCCTGGGGCGTATCCCCCGCGATGAGGACGAGTTGCTTTGACGGCACGTCGGGATTGTCCAGCACGCGGATGCAATAGCCGTCGGCGGGGACCTCTGATGGCTGGATGAAGCGACGGAAGATGGCGCTTTCTTGCAACCTTCCAATCACCAGCAGGTTGGTTGTTGCCCCGGCGGTGGTCTCCGCATGTTCGCAGGCCATCGTGTGAATGGCATAGATCCCCGGCATGCGTAGGAGCCAGCCGCCCATTTCCCGATAAAGAAACTCCACGGCACGCTTTTCCGGTCCTTTGTAGTTCGTATAGAGGATTTTCCAGTCGATGGCTTGCATGGTATGAGGGGGATTGAAAACGGACGGGCTGGACCTGAGACCTGAGACCTGACGAGCTGGACCTGAGACTTGAGACCAGAGACCTGACAGGCTGGACCTGGGACCAGAGACCTGACTTTAACCTCTCACCTCTCACCTTCCATCAGGGCGGCGAGGGCGTTCCAGCTCATGAAACCAGGTGCGTTCACGCCCAGGCCGGTCTCGGGGGAGTAGTATTCGTGGAACTTTCCGCAGGCGGCGAGGTCATCGTCAAGCATCGTGGTGACATTTTCGGCGAGCTGGCTGGCCAGAGCACTACAGCCGCGCTGCTTGAGCATTTCCCAGATGATGTAGTTGGCGACTAACCATATGGGGCCGAGCCAGTTGCTTGGATTGCCACGACCGACCTCAGGAGCGTACATGGGCTCGTCTTTTGAGAGCGAGCGCACGCCGTGGTCGCTCCAGAGGCGTTCGGGGGTTAGGTTGTTCTGGATAAAGGCATCGAGTTGGGCGGCGTTGCCCAGTCCAGCCCAGAAGGGCAGGGCGCTCATCCAGGTCAGGACTTTGATGCGAAGACCGCTCCAGAAGGCCTCCAGACCGATGTTGAGCGTTCCGAAGTGGTGGTTTTTCTCGCGGTTGGGACGGCACTGTACATCCACGGAGTAGTATGCCTGGTCACGCGAATCCCAACAGTACTTCTCAATGGCGTCGCCAAGCGAGGCGATGCGGGTGCGGTATTCCTCGGCGATGGCGGTCTGACCGCATTGTTCCGCGACTTCGGCGGCGCCCTTCATGTCCGCATAGAGGAAGGTATTGAGATAGACGGAGGCGCAGGAACGGTGGGGGCGGCCCCAGGCGGCGGGGTCGTCGTCATCGCCAAGTCCCCAGTCCAGCGCCCAGACCACCAGGCCAGTCTTTGCATCAAGATAACGGTCGAAGTAGCAACGGTGATAGGCGAGGAGTTTCGGGACGCAGGGCGCGAGTTCCTCTGGCGTGAAAGCGTGCTGGTCCAGAAGGAGTTTGGCGAGTTGACCGACGAAGGGTTTTGCCATATTGAAGTCACGTCCCTGGAGGCAGTCAAAGGGGTCGGGATCCTGGGCTTGAATCATAATGGGCAACGCGCCATCGGGTCCTTGGTGGTCGAGGAAATTCAGGAGCGTCCCGCGAGCATGGGGGCGGATGGTCTCCAGCAGCTCCGTACGTTGTTCGAGACTGGCCAGACCGTAGATGGCGCGGATGGTCCAGTAGGAGTCCCAGTCCCACAGGTCTTTGGCGTAGGGACCACCTGGGGTGATGTAGGGGTGGCGGAGACCGCCCTCGGCGGGCTTCAGGGTGTCGGTGAAGGTCTTGGCGATAAAATCGCGAAGCCGGGCAAGACGATTGGGATGAGCCATAACGGAATTCTGCTGGTTGGATGGGAAAGGGAAAAGGGAGGTTTATCCATAATATAAGGGTGAAGCAAAGAATTTTGGATTACCAGTATTATATTAACGGTAGTTTAAGAGTCCGTGTGACGTTTAATAATCCACTGAACCTTGAGGAGAATGACATGAAGAAAGTTGCTTTGATGTTCGGCGCATTGCTGATGTTTGGAATGACCCAGGGCTTTTTTGCTCAGGAGTTGGAGGCTGTGGAGGAGGAGGTCGTGAAGCCGGTTGCCGATGCCCGCATCAAGGCCGCGCTCGATCGCCAGAAAATTGACTACGAGATTGATGACGACGGCGATTTTCGAGTCATCTTTACCACGGATGATGACGGCGACCGCACGCAGTTGGTCTTCGTGAACAGCAATGTCGAGAAATACGGCGAAAAACTGGAAATCCGCGAAATCTGGTCTCTTGGCTACAAGAATGACGGGGCGGTGCCACCGGCTTTGGTCAAGAAGGCTGCGAAGATGTCTCGTGACTATATTGTCGGCGCTTGGGAAGTGATTGGTGACAATCGCCTGGCACTCGTGGCGAAGGTCCCCGCCAATTTGGATGACGACACCCTGCTGGGGACGATTGGCAGCGTTGGCAGAAAGGCCGATGCCTTCGAGAAGGACACTCAGGGAACGGATGACCTGTAAGGCTGCATAACTTTTACAGAGGCATTGCCTCAATTGTCTGTCAATGGCTTCCAGTTTCCGCTGGAAAAACGACGGCCCCGCTTCCAAACGGGGCCGTTTTCATGTCCAAAATAAACCTTTGCTTCTAATCGGGCCTCTCCTACGCAACGCCTCCCCTGAGTGACCAGTATGTTCGGAGGAGGCTGGCTTCTGGGAGTGGTCAGCTGCGTAGGGCGTAGAGTGCCAGCGCGGCGGCGACGCTGGCATTCAAGGAATTGACGTGGCCACTCTGGGGGATGGCGCAGACGTAGTTGGCGTTCATCTTGATAAACTGCCCGACGCCGGAGTCCTCGCCGCCGACCACCAGCAAGAGCTTCTCGGGACGTGAGGCTTGGACTTCCTCCAGCGTGTGTTTGCCTGCACCGTCCAGCGCGACGACTTGATAGCCTTCCTCCTGAGCAATCTTGACATATTGGTTGCTGGAGCAGTTCACCGCAATCCTTAGATATTCACACGCTCCGGCTGCCGAACGTGCCACCGAAGGCAGAACCAATGCGGCTCCACGACGCGGGAGCAGGACATTTCCCCAGCCCAAAACCTCGCTGGTACGCATGATGGCGCCGATGTTATGGGGGTCCTCGATATTGTCCAGCAGCACCATTCGCGGGGCACCAAGGATTTCCGCGTATGGAGTGTAGGGGAATGGCTCGCAGATCGCCATAACGCCTTGGTTCTCACGGGTGCCGGAGCGCACGCCCAGGTCGGCTCGGCTGATGGTGGTGACTTTTACGTGACGGTATTTGGCGTCAGCGACCAACTTGCGCATGCGCGGGTTGTTTTCCGTGCCCTGCGCGACCAGGATTTCGTGGATGACCCGGCGTCCTGCCTGAAGTGCCTCGTTTACCGGATTGATTCCTAACAATTGTTCTGGCATTTTATTAAATTAGCAATTAGAAATTAGCAATTAGAAATTTGGATTGTTATTCAAGACATGGGAGACATGGGCATTGGGCGCAGGCGTATAGTGCGCCGGTGGGACAGTTGTTGCCGCCTATACAGATGGGCTGGCCATCATGAATCACCACATAGACTTCGCAGCCTGCGTCACAACCCAGGCATTGGACAACACGAGGGACCTCGTCGTTTTTTTCCGCCATCCCCTACTTAATATTAAACGGGAAGCTCTTGTTCTGGTCAGCCGCCTGCTGAATCTGGAGGGCAGCGCGGGTGGTGCGCAGCACATACGGGGCGAGGAGTTGGCCCGGCCGCGGCTTGTCTTCCAGCTCGGCAATGAAGTCATGCAGGAAATTAGATTCGGTGTTGGGCGGTGACTTCAATGCCCGGGGCTTCTTGTCTTTGGAGTTGGCGAACATCACATTGGTGTCATTGCTGTTAGACTCCAGCATGCCGTTGTCACCATGGACGGTGATTCGCCAATATTGCGGGACATCATATCCACAAGTATCTGGTGATAAATAGGATACATCTGATATAACGCCGACGTCGTTGGAGAGTCTCAGCATGAACTGCGCACAATCCTTGAACCAGGGGGTGGCGGAGGCTTTGCCGTTCCAGACTCGCGCACCAGTCACCTCGGCGACATTTGCGCCGGTAAGCCACTGCACTGTGTCGAGGGTATGCACGCCGATGTCGTTGATGGTACCGCCGTGCTTGCCCGGCTCAAAATACCACCCCGGACGCTTTTTGAGCATCAGAGGATGTTGTCCTGTGATGGTGATGGTACGGATTTGTCCCAGGTCACCATTCTGGATTTTCTTGCGCATTAGCTGGAGAGCGCCTTGCCAACGCAACCCAAACATGCAACCGACCTTAAGATGCATGCGTCGTGAGAGTTCAATAATCTTGTCGCACTCTGCCAGAGTGGTGCATAACGGCTTGTCCCCCAGGACATGACGACCTGCCCGCAGCGACTGGATGACCAGGGCGCCTCGTCGGCCGTAGTAGTCGCCGATGCCAATGATGTCGCACGGCGTTTCAGCCAGCATCGCATCCACAGAGGAGTGGGTGATTTTCACCCGACCGTCTTGAATCATCGCCTCACGGGTCTTGCGGTTCTCTTCACAGATCGCCACGACCTCAACATTCTTCATTTTTTCGGCCTCTGCCAGCAGCTGGAAGATATGCTGGTGTCGGACTCCTACGATGGCGAGTTTATAGGGCATGATGACGAAGGTGAAAGGAAAAGGTGGCTTCGGGATGCGAAGTTTCGTAACTTGTAAAACATAGTTCCAAATACCCCAATGTCAAGAAAACAAGCCAATAAAAACGCTATTTTTGATTCCAAAGTCGTCAGAAATGTCCAAATTTGTCATGAAGTGACATGTTGTCATAAAAAAGCATATATGCGCGAAAGCAAGACAATTTTATAATTATCTTTTATATTAAGTAAGTTTACCCTCATGGTCTGTCATTATGAGGCAATTTCAAGACCTCATGTTTTTGAAGTTGCCCATTTCAACTGTGGCAGTCTGCGGTCTGGTATTTCTTCAGTGTCATTTTTTAGGAGACAAGATGCCCAAGCGCACAGATATCAAGAAGGTCATGATCATCGGGTCCGGTCCGATTGTGATTGGCCAGGCTTGTGAATTTGACTATTCCGGCACCCAGGCTTGCAAGGCTTTGCGGAGCCTTGGCTACGAGATTGTGCTGGTGAACTCCAATCCGGCGACCATCATGACCGACCCGGGGACGGCGGACCATACCTATATCGAGCCGCTGAACGCGGAGCGCATGGAGCAGATCATCGCCCGCGAAAAGCCGGACGCGTTGCTGCCGAATCTGGGTGGCCAGAGCGCGTTGAACCTCTCCAGCGAACTGGCAGAGAAGGGCGTGCTCGACAAATACGGCGTGAAGGTCATCGGCGTGCAGATCGACGCCATCAAGCGCGGCGAGGACCGCGAGGCCTTCAAGGAGACGATGAACTCCCTGGGCGTCGGCATGGCGCCGAGCAAGACCGTGAACAGCGTCGAGGACGCGCTGGCGGTGGCGCAGGAGATTGGCTATCCGGTGGTGGTTCGTCCCGCCTACACGATGGGCGGCACGGGCGGTGGCTTCTGCTACAATGTCGAGGAGCTTCGCACCATCGCGGCGCGTGGTCTTCAGGCGAGCCTGGTCCACGAGATCCTGATTGAGGAGTCGCTGTATGGCTGGGAGGAGCTGGAGCTGGAGATTGTGCGGGACGCGAAGGGGCAGATGATCACCGTCTGCTTCATCGAGAACGTGGATCCCGTCGGCGTGCACACTGGCGACTCCTTCTGCACGGCACCGATGCTGACCATCTCCCCGGAACTTCAGCGGCGGATGCAGGAACTCTCCTACAAGGTGGTGGAGGGTATCGGCGTGATTGGCGGAACCAACGTTCAGTTCGCGCACAACCCGAAGGACGACCGCCTGGTCATCATCGAAATCAATCCGCGCACCTCGCGCTCCTCCGCGCTGGCCTCCAAAGCCACGGGCTTCCCCATCGCCTTCGTCTCCGCTCTGCTGGCGGCTGGCATCACGCTGGACGAATTGCCCTACTGGCGCGACGGCTCCCTGGAGAAATACACCCCCTCCGGCGACTACGTCGTGGTCAAATTCGCCCGCTGGGCCTTCGAGAAGTTCCGCAATGTGCAGGACAAGCTGGGCACGCAGATGCGCGCGGTCGGCGAGGTCATGAGCATCGGCAAGAACTACAAGGAGGCCTTCCAGAAGGCCATCCGCTCGCTGGAGCGCGGCTGTGCCGGACTGGGCTTCTACAAGGACTTCAATTCGTTGAGCCTGGAGGAGATTCTGGAGAAGTTGAAGGAGCCCTCCAGCCAGCGTCAGTTCCTGCTCTACGAGGCGATTCGCAAGGGCGCGAGCCTGGAGCAGCTGGAGAAGATGACCGCCATCAAGCACTATTTCATGGTGCAGATGAAGGAGCTGGTCGAGGAGGAAGAGGAGATACTCAAATACCGCGACCGTCAGTTGCCCGCCGAATTGCTCATCCAGGCCAAGAAGGACGGCTTCAGCGACAAGTATCTGGCGCAGTTGCTCAAGACGCCGGAGGAGATCATCCGCAACCAGCGCTTGGCGTTGGGCATGGCAGAAGCGTGGGAGGCGGTGCCGGTCTCTGGCGTCAAGGATGCCTGCTACTGGTTCTCCAGCTACAACCTGCCGCAGGACACCTCGCTGGCGAGCGACAACTCCAAGAAGGTGATGGTGCTGGGCGGCGGACCCATCCGCATTGGCCAGGGCATCGAGTTCGACTACTGCTGCGTCCATGCGGCCAAGGAGCTGCGGAAACTGGGCTACGAGACCATCATGGTCAATTGCAACCCCGAGACCGTCTCCACCGACTACGACACCTCCGACAAGCTCTATTTCGAGCCGCTTACGCTGGAGGATGTGCTGGCGATCTACAACAAGGAAAAGCCGATGGGCGTGATCGTGCAGTTCGGCGGACAGACCCCGCTGAATCTGGCCGAGCAACTCAACGCCGCCGGCGTGAAGATTCTGGGCACCACACCCGAGACCATCGCGCTCGCCGAGGACCGCGATCTCTTCCGCAAGTTGATGGACAAGATGAATATCCCGATGCCCGAGTCCGGCATGGCATCCAACCTCGATGAGGCGCTCGCCATCGCCCATAAGATTGGCTTCCCCGTGATGGTGCGACCCTCCTTCGTGTTGGGCGGCCGTGGCATGGAGGTCGTGCAGGACGAGGCGATGCTCAAGGAATACGTCCTCAAGGCAGAAGCCGAGGTCTCGCCCGACCGTCCCATCCTCATCGACCGCTTCCTGGACGATGCGCTGGAGGCCGAGGCAGACGCCATCGGCGACGGCACGGACGCCTTTGTGCCCTCCGTGATGGAACACATCGAACTGGCGGGTATCCACTCCGGCGATTCCGCCTGCGTGATTCCGCCGCCCACCATGGGTGCGGACTACGAGAACCAAATCAAGGACATCACCCGCCGAATCGCAATCGAGATGGGCGTGGTGGGACTCCTGAATGTCCAGTTCGCGATTTGCCGCGGCGTGGTCTATGTGATAGAGGCGAATCCGCGCGCGAGCCGCACGGTGCCGATCGTCTCGAAGGTCTGTGGTATCTCGATGGCACGTCTGGCGACGGACGTGATGATGGGCAAGAAACTCAAGGAACTGGATGCCCACGAGCGCAAGATTACGCACTTTGGTGTCAAGGAGGCGGTCTTCCCGTTCCCGATGCTGCCCGAAGTGGATCCCGTGCTGGGACCGGAGATGCGCTCCACTGGCGAGGTGCTGGGGCTTTCCAAGGACCTCGGACTGGCCTTCTTCAAGGCCGAAGAGGCCGCGAAGCCCGCTCTGCCGTTGAAGGGCACCGTGCTGATCACCGTGGCGCCCAAGGACCACGAGGGCGTCCTCAAGCCCGCCAAGCAGCTTGCCGCGATGGGCTTCAAGCTGCTGGCCACCGAAGGCACCGCGAAGACTCTGCGGAAGGCCGGGCTGGCGGTCGAGGAGATCGCCAAGATTGGCGAAGGGCGTCCCGACATCCTGGATGTGCTCAAGAATGGGCAGATTCAGATTGTCATCAACACTCCGATCGGGAAGGCCTCCGTCAAGGATGACTCCTACATCCGCAAGAACGCCATTCGGTATGGCGTGCCGTATTTCACCACCATCGCCGCCGCCAATGCGGTCGCCAACGGCATCCAGGCGAAACTGCACGGCCATGACGGCGTGAAATCTTTGCAGGAATACGGCGAAGAACTCGACCGGCAATAACCCGCCTTCTCTGACGCTACGGCGTGGCAGGCGGAACCACCGCGTAAGAATGCGCGGGCACTCTCACCTCTCACTTTCCTGCTGGCGAGGCGCCAGCAGTACTTCTCACCTCTCACCTCTCACCTCTCACCTTTTATGCAGTCTCCTACCTTGCTCGTGTTGGCCGCCGGTTTGGGCAGCCGTTATGGTGGAATCAAGCAGATGGACCCCGTGGGCCCCGGCGGCGAGTTCATTCTGGACTATTCGGTCTATGACGCCTGGCGTGCTGGGTTCAAGAGCGTGGTCTTCATCGTGCGCGAGGAACTGGTCGAGCCGCTGAAGGAGCATTTCGGGAATGGTCTGGAGGGCAAGCTGGAGGTCGCGTATGTGATTCAGGCGAAGAATGACCTTCCTGCGCCCTTTGTCTGCCCTGAGACCCGCGTGAAGCCGTGGGGTACTGGCCATGCGGTCTGGTGCGCCCGCAATGTCATCACCGGCCCATTTGGAATGGTGAACGCAGACGACTTCTACGGCAAGGAGTCCTTTGCGGAAATGGCGAAACTGCTCGCCGCTCCAGAGTTCAACGACACCGCCTGTGGGATGGTCGCCTTCCGACTGAACAACACCCTCTCCGAAAATGGCAGCGTCTCCCGCGGAATCTGCTCCGTGGACGCCGATGGCCTGCTTACCGGCGTGGTCGAGCGAACCACCATCGAGGCCCAGCCAGAGGGCAGGGCGCGTTATCAAGACGAACAGGGTGCTTGGCAGCCCCTGACTGGTCTGGAGCCCGCCTCGATGAACCTCTGGGGGTTCCCGCAGAGTGCCTTCGCGGAAATTGACGCCCAGCTCAAGGACTTCCTGGCTGCGAATATCAACGAACCCAAGAAGGAGTTCTTCATTCCGTCCGTGGTGAATACTCTGGTGGCGCAGGGCTGGAAGGCTCATGTGCGCAATTCGCCCGAGAAGTGGTTCGGCATGACCTACACCGAGGACCGCGCGATTGTGCGCGACCAGATTGCCGCGCTGACCAAAAACGGCGTCTATCCCGAAAAACTGTGGAGCTAATGATGAGCGACTTGCTTGAAAAACTCGCTGGCGTGCTGGCGAATTTTGATTTGCGTGGCGTGGTGACGAAGGTGGAGCCGTGGGGTTCCGGTCACATCAATGACACCTACCGTGTCACTGTGGACCAGAGTGGCCTGGCGGTTCATTATATCCTCCAGGGCATCAACCAGAACATCTTCCCGAATGTCCCCAAGCTGATGGAGAACATCCAACGCGTGACGCGGCACATCGCCGCCCGCAACCCCGGCGACTCCCGCGCCGCGCTCACCATCGTGCCGACCACCACCGGCGAGGCATTCTACCGCAATCCTGCGGACAATTCGTGCTGGCGCGTGTATCTGTTCATCGAGGGCGCCAAGACCTACGATGCGGTCACCGACCCGAGCCAGGCCTACCAGGCCGCCCGCGCCTTCGGCAAATTCCAGTGCGCTCTGGCGGACCTTCCCGGCGGACCGCTCTTCGAGTCCATCGTGGATTTCCACCACACGCCCAAGCGCTTCCAGAAGTTCCTGAAAGTCCTCAAGGAGGACAAACTCGGCCGTGCCGCCGAATGCAAGAAGGAAATCGACTTCGCGCTCGCGCGTGAGAAGGAATGCACCATCGTCGTGGAAGAATTGGCGGATGGCCGTCTTCCCGCTCGCGTGACCCACAACGACACCAAAATCAACAACGTGATGCTGGACGACCAGACGGGCGAGGGCATCTGCGTGATTGACCTGGATACCTGCATGCCTGGCAGTGTCCTCTACGATTTCGGCGACGAAATCCGCACCACCACGATGACTGCCGCCGAGGACGAGCCGGACCTCTCCAAAGTGGTCTTTGACATCAAACTTTTCGAGGCGCTTGTGCAGGGCTACCTCTCCAGCGCGACCTTCCTGACCGCCGAGGAGAAGCGCCTGCTGCCCTTCTCGGGGCGTCTCCTGACCTTCGAGTGCGGTCTGCGTTTCCTCACCGACTACCTGGAGGGCGATGTCTATTTCAAGACGCATCGTCCCGGTCAGAACCTCGACCGCAACCGCACCCAGTTCGAGTTGGTGCGCCAGATGGAGGCGCAGGACGCCGCCATGCAGGCTTTGATAAAATAAACCTCTAACCTCTAACTTCTAACCTCTAACCTATTATGAATCAAGAATTTCGCCTAATCGCCCCGAACATCGTCCCCGTCCTGGACCCCGACTTCCGCCCGCCCGTGCTGGCCAATCGCGCCTTCCTGAAGGAGGTGGACGAGTCTGGCTGTGCGGTGCCGTGCCTGATTGCGGTGGAGCGCGACCGCGGCCGCGTCTCGCGTTTCGACACGCGTGTTTTCGATATGCGCCATCCTCGTGCGGCGGCGAATTTCTTCTATGTCGAGCGCATCGTGAAGTTCCTGCTGTGGCAGTATGGCGGCTGGAAGGTCACCATCCACGCGCCGGAGT
>JAFZWH010000122.1 GCA_017617415.1 Victivallales bacterium
AATTGTTCAAGTTGTCCAAGAACCAATCGAAAGTTCTCTCCTGGTCGTTGATGCGCCAGCGCGAAGGAAGATTATTGGATAACCAATCCAAGGGCTCGATGGTGGTAGAACCGCAGGCGAAGTGGTAGAATTGTCGCATTCTGTCCAGTTCTGTCGTGGTTAGTGCATCTGGCCGAACTGAAGTGAAAAATGCAGTCCCACTGGCGGCCAGAAGTTCTGCCCACTGGCGGTTGCACTCCCAGGGGATGGCGTGCTGAGAGTCGAGAATGCCCACGCAATCGGCGTCCACGGCAAAGAAAGCGTTGTGCTGACAGAGCCGAAAAGCGAGGGTGTTGACGCCCATCCGTCGTGTGCGGTCGAAGGAGAATCCGCTGGTATCATCGCCAGTACGTGAGATATGGATCAATCCTGCTGCCAGGTGTCCGATGGTATTGCAGCCAAGGATAAGTGCATCACCGGAGGCCTCACGGATGGCGCGATAGAGTGCGCCGACGATTTCCGCAGCAGTTTGGGACTGATCAGCAAAACCGGAGGATGCATCATCCTGCGGCCAATTGCCCATCTGGAAGCCCCATTTGCCGAAGATGTCGTAGGTGGTGAAATCGTGCTTGATTAGCTGGAACCCCCAAGCGACCAGCCGTTGGAGGTCGTCTTTCACCCACTGCAGAACCTCTGGACGCGATGGGTCCAGGGCTTCGCGGCGGCCTTGGATTTGGCCATTCGCATCTCGGACAGGCATGCGCCAATCGAGGGGAAGGTCAGGAGAGGAATTTAGAAGCGGTCGAAGCCAGATGCCGGGCTTCACACCGAGAGCGAGCATTTCAGAAGCGAGTCCCGGAAGATCTGGAAAACGCTGGTTTCCGCCGTTCCAAGGACCGCCGTTGTACTTCGGAGAGTGCATTTCCTGCCATCCGTCGTCAATGACCATAAATGGCGTAACAGGAATGCCATCGGTCATCTTTTTCAAATATCGACAGTCGGCCAGAATAGAGGATTGAGAACTGTCGCCATAGGCATAATACCAGTTGTTGGCACCTACGACTGGACAATCGGGCAGTAGCGGGTCATCGCACATTCGGCAGCAGAATTCATGGGCGGCAGACAGTGCGGAACGTCCATCGAGTGGATAGCGCTCCGCGACCACCGTTGCCACCACGAGTCGCCGACCATTCAGGTGGACACCCTCGCGACCATTGCGCAAATCCAAGAACAGGGTGACACCTGATGGATCAACGCGCCATTGCGCAAAGGCTGCTGGTCGGACTTTCACGCCAAAACCAGTCAATTCACCCGATGTCAGCATCAGAAAATACCACGGCATCAGCCGTGCGGGGGCCAAGGACCGCCATTGCAACTCGCCATAGGAACGCTCCCATGCATCGCCCAGGAAAAGCGCTCCCTCCGGCAATGGCAAGGCCCATCGTAGCGCCAGAAAGCGCACCGGCGTCTCGTCGGCAGTGACCGCGATTGCCAAGCCGCTCCCGCATTCTGTCATCTCCACTTGAAGGTCTTTCCAGGTGAGCTTGTTGGCCGTCAGTGCCTTCTGTTCGCCTTTTCCATAGGCGATGGTGATTTCACGGGGTGTGCCAAACTGAAACGACATTGGGAATCAGACTGAAGACTTTGCAATTCAAACGATAAAGGGGCGGTTGCAAGACACCTAAAGCATGCAACAGCCCCTGTCTGGCTTTAGTCGCGTTCTACCATTCGTTCATGCGGCGTTATTCCGGATTGCCAGTGGCGCCGCTGCCGATAGTATTCTTGAAGCCCAGTAGGCGCTTGATGGCCTCGCGCATCCGCTGGAAGACCGCATAGAGCGCGGGCGTCATGATGATACCGAAGATGGTCGCCAGGAGCATTCCAGAGAAGGTGGTGATGCCGATGGCGCGGCGGCTGTTGGCGCCGGCGCCGGTGGCCACGACCATCGGGAAGACGCCGAAGACGAAGGACCAGGCGGTCATCAGCACCGCACGGTAACGCATCGTGGCACCATTGAGCGCGGCATTGTACACATCCACGCCGTTCTCGCGTTCGCTCTTGGAGAACTCCACCATCAGGATTGCGTTTTTGGCGGTGAGGCCGATGAGCATCACCAAGCCCAGTTGCGCGTAGATGGAGAGCGACATGTGCATGATCTTCAGACCAATCAGCGCGCCCAGCAGCGCAGTGAGGACGGTGAGCATCACGGGTACTGGGATGGTCCAGGACTCGTACTGCGCGACCAGGAAGAGGTATGCGAAGATGAATGCGATGGCCATCAGTCCGACAATCTGCCCCTCGTTCTCGCGCTCCTGGAAGGACATTCCGCTGTACTCGATTATGTAGCCCGGCGGCAGTTCCAGGCTGTCGATGATCTTCATCACGTCGCCGGAGGTCACCGATGGGATGCCCTGGACCTGGACTTCGGCGCTGGTCATCTTGTCAAATCGCTCGATGCGCCGTGCCCCGACGTCGAAGCGGATGGAGCCGATCGCGGCCAGCGGGACCATCTCGCCTCTGGAGTTGGGTATCTGGAGGCTGTAGAGGTCGTCAAGGACCATTCGCTTGTCACGGGCGGCCTGCATCTTCACGTAGAAGGACTCGCCCTCGATGTTGAAGTCGTTGATGTAGAAGGAGGCCAGCTGGCTCTGGAGGGCGAAGAAGATGCCGGCGGGCGTCAGTCCCAGAGACTGCGCCTTCTCACGGTCGATGTCCAGGAAGAGCTGGCTGTTGTTGGCGGAGAAGGTGGCCATCGCATAGACCGTCTCGGGGCGGGCGTTCAGAGCGCCGACGACCTGACCGACCGCCTTGGCCAGCTCGGTGGAGGTGACCTCGCCCTGGTAGCACAGCTCGAAGGTCACGTTGTTGGAGAGGCCCAGGCCCATGATGGCGGGCGGCTGGAAGATCATTCCCTTGATCTCCGGGATGGAGTTCGCCACCGCCTGGAGCTGGTTCTTGATGGCGCCGATTTGGAGTTCGGGCGTGGTGCGATCATCCCAGTCCTTCAGGGTGGCGAAGGCCATGCCGCAGCTTTCGGCCTGGCCGGAGAGCAGACTGAATCCGGAGATGGCCATGACCTGATCCACGCCGGGGATGGTCTTGGCCTTCTCAGCGAACTCGGAGAGGGCGGCCTGCGTGCGCAGGATGGTGGACCCGCTGGCCAACTCGAAGTTGCACAACAGCGCGCCCTTGTCCTCGTCCGGAAGGAAGGACGACGGGATGGCGACATTCTGAAGCGCCGGAACGCGCTTTGCCAGGGGCTCTGGCGCACCTGCACTGAGGATATAGATGCCGCCGCCGATGAGTGCCAGCAAAAGCAGCGTGACGATGCCCTGCCGGATGAGCAGCTTCACGCAGAAGGCGTAGATGGAGCGTGAGCCGTCCAGCAGCAGGTTAAAAGGCAGGAAGACCTTCAGGGGCTTCTCGCGAGGCGGGCGCAGGATCAGCGAACAGAGCGCGGGGGAGAGGGTCATGGCCACGACGGTGGAGAGGCACAGCGAGATGCACATGGTCAAGGCGAACTGCTGGTAGATTTTGCCCACCATGCCGCGATAGAAGGCCAGTGGCGCATAGCAGGCGACCGTGACCAGCGTGGTGGCGATGATCGCGCTGGTGATCTGGCGCATCGACTTGATGGCGGCGTCCCGCGCATTGAGTTTCTCGCGCTGCATGAGCGCCTGGCAGTTCTCGACCACCACGATCGCGTCATCCACCAGCGAGCCGATGACCAGCACCAGTCCGAACATGGAGAGGACGTTGATGGTCACGCCGATGGCGCGCATGAAGGGGAAGGTGCCCAACAGCGCGACGGGGATGGCGATGGCGGGCACGACGGTGGCTCGCCAATCCTGCAGGAAGAGGTAGGTGATGAGCACGACCATGACCAGCGCCAAAACCAGCGTCTGGATGATTTCCTTCATAGAGACCACGATGAAGCGGGTGGGGTCATAGACGATCTGATAGTCCACGCCCGCTGGCATGTGCTTCTTCATCTCCTCCAGGGTCTCCTTCACGTGGTTGACGGTGGCCAGGGCGTTCGCGTCGTTGTTGCGGTAGATGGCCACTGCGGTGGAGCGGTGCCCGTTGAGTTCGGCGAAGGCGGCGTAGGTGTTGGCGCCCAGTTCAACCCGCGCCACGTCCCGCAGGTGAAGCACATTGCCGTCCGCGTCGGTGCGGATGATGATGTCCTCGAACTGCTCGGCGGTCTTGAGGCGCCCCAGCACATTGACCTTGTATTCCAGATACTGGCTGGACTCCTCGCTGCCGATGGAGCCGGCCGCCGCCTGGACGTTCTGGCTCTTCACCGCCGCCTGGATCTCCGCGACGGAGACGCCAAGCCCCTGCATTCGAAGCGGATCCATCCAGATGCGCATCGCATAGACCGCGCCGCCCATCGGAGTCACGCTGGCCACGCCGTCCGTGCGTACCAGCGTGTCCACAACGGTGGAGGAGACATAGCTGTTGAGCTGCTGCTCGCTGAAGGTCACGCCGTCGGTGGTGAAGGCGAAGACGCAGAGGATGTCGTTGGAGCGCTTGAAGACGTTCACGCCGATGGCACGCACTTCGGCGGGAAGGCTGTTCTCGCCCTGTTTGATGGCGTTCTGGACATTCACCATCGCAATATTGATGTCCGTGCCAGTCTTGAAGGTGATCTGGCACATGTACTCGCCAGTGTTGGAGCAACTGGAGGAATAGTACAGTTTATCCTCAATGCCATTGACTTGGGACTCGATGACCATCGCCACCGTCTCCTCCACCTCCGCGGCGGAGGCGCCGGGATAGTTCGTCCATACGATGATGGTCGGCGGCGTGATTTCCGGGTACTCCTCGACAGGCAGCTGCCGCAGGCAGAGCAGACCCGCCAGCACCATCAGCAGGCTGATGACGAAGGCCAGGCGGGGACGGTCAATGAAAATCTTGGAGAACATCGTTCTTGTCGGTTACAAAAAACATGGAAAAAACACCGAGGCGGAAATTCTTGTCTTGGACGCCGGATGTCGGACGTCTGCCGCCGAACATTGGTTGCTGCTGGCGGGAGCGCCAGCAGTACTACTGGAGGAGCTTGACGGGGGCGCCGGGGATGACCTTGTGGGTGCCGCGAGTGACCACGCGCTCTCCGGCGGAGAGGCCTTCCAGGATGATCTGGAGGTCCTTGGTGGAGGAGCCGATCTTCACATTACGGCGCTGGGCGACCAGGTCGTCGCCAACCACATAGACATAAGTCCCTTGAGCGTCGCTCATCAGCGCGGATGGCTCGATGCCGGTGGCGTCTTTGGTGGACTTCTGCTCGACGTTTACGGTGACGGTGGCGCCTGGGCGCAGTTTGTAGTCGTCGTTGGCGAAGCTCACGAAGAGAGTGATGGTGTCGGTGGACTTGTTCGCCTCGTTGTTCATGAACTCGAAGACGCCATCGACAGGATAGGGAGTACCGTCGGCGAGGGTGATGGTCACGCGCGCGTCCTGCCGGAAATTCTCCTCGGTGCCGAAAATGGAGAGGAAATCGCGGTTGGCGATGGAGAAACTGAGGCGGATGGGGTTGATCTGCACGATGGTCGCCAGCACGCCGGCGGATGGCGTGAGATAGTTGCCGACCGTGTAGTTGGTCAGGCCGATCTTGCCGTCGATGGGCGCGGTGATTTTCGTGTTTTTGAGGTCGTCCTGTGCAGTGATGAGCGCGGCCTTCGCGGAGGCCAGCCCAGCGATGTCCGTGTGGTAAGCCATTTCCGCGGCTTCCAGGGCATCCTGGGTGGTGACGCTCTTGTCGAAGAGTCCCTTCACGCGGTTGTAGTTGCTTCCAGAATACTTGAGGCTGGCCTCGCACCGCGCGATGTTGGCCTCCGCGCCCTGCACCGCCGCGCGGTAGCGCACGTCATCGAGGCGGAAGAGCATTTGACCTTTCTTCACGAAATCGCCTTCGGCGAAGCCCTGCTCGAGCATCTCGCCGGCTACGCGGGCCACCAGCTCGACGCTGGCGGGGGAGGTCAGGCGCCCTGTATAGCGGCGGGAGATTGCGGACTGCGTGGTAATGACCTCGCCCACGGCGACCGTCGGTGCCGCCATCTGCTGGCCGTGCAGGGCAGGGGAGGAGATGACCATCAACAGCAGAATGACAGCGAGAGTGCTTTGGAGGCAAACGATTGGTTTAGACATATTCAGGAGCTCCGCTATTTAGGGGAATGATAAAAGTATTTCCATGCGATCGCATGGCGGCATTTAGATTACTTATTTAATATAAATCCAAAATCGGACATTATGCAGTGGCGCAGGGAAAATGCATCGGAAAGGCAAGGTTTGTTCCAGCTGGTCAATCAAAGCCGAATTTGAAAATTATATTAACCATGGCTTGTCCTTATCAAACCAGGGATGGCCTTTGGCCGGAAGACGGTTAATTGATAAGACACATAACTATTTGAAATACTTTCATTTAAAATGAATCAATTGGTTTTCTCCCTGCTGTTGCTTTGCTTGACCGTCACTGCACAGGTCATCCCCCTTCCACCCAGGTTGGATTCCACTCAGCCTGGCATGGTTGTGACCCGCGAGCAGGATATCCGTCCACTGGACGGGACACCGTCGGCGAAGTGGCATCCCGACGAGGGGTATCTGGAACTTCCGCTGAAATTCCAGCAGCCTGGGCTGTTTCGTCTGGGCTGGAATATTCCATTTACTGCCGACCTGACCAATGCCTATGGAGTTGAGTTCGACTTCTATGTCTCCGAACAGGATGCCTTGGACCAATCCAATCAGTTTATCTATTTCCACAGCGGAGACGGGTGGTATCGGAGTTCATTCTCGGTTCGCCATTCTGGACGCTGGAACCATGTCATCCTGAACAAATCCCTTGCGGCGTCCGAAGACCAGCCCGGCGGTTGGGGGAAGGTCGATTGCGTGCGGGTTTCCATCGGATGTTTCGAGGATCCCAATGGCTCGGTGGCGGCGATTGCCAATCTTCGGCCGTGCCAACGCCATGGCGAAGTGCTGATTGTCTCCGCAGTCTCCTACGGCATTGCGAACCCCGGGGCGACGGGCTACAAGTACTATACGGAAAAGGCCGTGCAGACCATGGATGAGCTGGGGATTGGTTGCATGAGCGTGGCGGACACCGAGGTCTCCGCTGAAATGCTGAAGGGCGTCAGAATTGTCATTTTGCCGTACAATCCGCAGGTGCCGGAGAATTTGGCGGGACTACTGACGGAGTTCGTCGCCAATGGCGGGAAGCTTCTCGCCGCCTACGACATCCCCGAGAAAATGGCCACTCTGCTGGGCGTTCGGATTACCGGCTGGAAACGTTGCGATGACGGGAACTTCAAAGGCTTTCTGGCGACTTCGGACGCATTGCCACATCAGCCCGCGCTGGCCCGGCAAGATTCGTCGCACACCAATATGGCAGGGCTCATTGGCAAAGGCAGGACTTTCGCCAATTGGGCGAACCCTGACGGATCGGACTCCGGAGTGCCCGCCGCTTTGGAAACACCAGTCGGCATCTATCTTAGTCATGTCTGGCAGGAATCGGTTGGCCAAGATGCAAAACCATTCTTTCTGGCGATGCTGGCGGAACTCGCGCCGGAGGTCCTGCGGAAGTCGGCCGAAGATGCTTTCGCAGGAATCGGTGTCTTGCTGGACTATGATGGATTGGACGACATTCGAAGGAGATTCCCTGCGGATGCGTCCGCCGAGGCCGCCGCTGCGCTCGACCACGCTTTCGACGTGCGCTCACAGGCGCAGAAATGCCTTGACTCGCAGAAGTGGTTTGAATGCCGTGAACTCTGTGCGCAGGCACAGGAGCATGCCGTCGAAGCGCTCTGCCGACTTGCAATGCCAGGTCCAGCCGATGAACAACGCGCCTTCTGGTGCCACAGCGCCTTCGGACTGCCCGGCAAAAACTGGGACGAATCCATCAAGTTCTTAGCCGAGAACGGCTTCAATGCCATCCTTGGGAATTTCCTGTGGGCGGGGGTTGCCTTCTATCCCAGCGGGGTGATACCCGCATATCCCGAACTTGCCACGCATGGCGACCAGTTGCGGCAATGCCTGGATGCCTGCAAGAAATATGGCGTCAAATGCCATGTCTGGGCAGTCGCCTGGAACTTGGGGTGGCTTCGCGACAAGGAATTCGCACGCAAGTTAAACGACGAACATCGTACCCAGGTCAGTTATTCCGGCAAGCCCGAACCGGAGTGGCTCTGCCCCTCCAATCCGGAGAACTTCCGGATGATTTCGGCCGCCATGCTGGAAGTGGCGCGCAACTACCCCGACATCGCGGGCTTGCATTTCGACTACATCCGCTATCCGGGAAGGGAGCATTGCTTCTGCGACGGCTGCCGACGGCACTTCGAGGAGCGCATCGGTCATCCCGTCGAAAACTGGCCCGCCGACACGCGGGGTATCCTCAAGGAAGAGTGGCTGCAATTCCGCTGCGACCAGATTTCCGCGCTGGTCAAATTTGTCCACGATGAGGCGAAGAGGGTGAATCCCACGCTGGAGATCTCCGCTGCCGTGTTCAGGAATTACCAGTTGGTTCGGGAAAATAACGGACAGGACTGGGAGGCATGGTGTCAGAAGGGTTGGCTGGACTTCGTGTGTCCGATGGACTACACGCCATCTTTGGAGACCTTCCGGGGATTCATCCGGCGGCAACTTGAGTTGACCCATGGCGTCAGACTCTGCCCGGGCCTCGGTCTCTCCCTCTGGAAGCAATCGAACCGCCCACTGACGATGATCGAACAGATCTCGGCCATCCGGCACTTCAATTTGCCCGGCTTTACTGTCTTCAACTTTGACCAGTATGCCGAAGAAGTCCTTCCGCTTCTTCGACTTGGGTGCATTAGCCAGTAATGTGGAAAAGCATGAGACATCCCAAAATTTCTTCGCTTGCCACCTGTCTTGTGGTGTTTTTTCTCAGTTCCGTCAACTTGAAGTTTTTTGCCATGAAACCCTATATCCTGCAATACTTTGAACCCGCTCCGCAGAGCGCCCCGCGCGATTACCCGGAAGTCATCGAGAAGCCCGACGGCACGCTGGAGCTGGTGGATGCGCATCACCACAAGGAGGACGGCTGGGAGTCCTGGGCGCTCCCGCTGGGCAATGGCTATTTTGGCGCGAAGGTCTTCGGCGGCGTGCCTGTCGAACGCATCCAAATCACCGAGAACTCGCTGGCGAATCCCGTTCCGGAGGGCCTGAACAACTTCTGCGAGTATTTCGTAGAGTTCGCGCCCTGCGCGGAGGTCACCGGCTACAAGCGCGACCTCTCGCTCAATGACGCAGTCGCCAGCGTGGAATACCTCGGGGATGGCGTCCGATATCGCCGCGAGTTCTTTACTTCCTATCCCGACCGCGTGGCGGTGTTGAGGCTGACCGCCGAATGGCCCGGCAAACTGAATTGCCGCCTTTTTGCACAAATCCCGTTCTGCAAGGACTTTGGGAATAAGCGCGGAAATGGTCACGGCAAGACCGGGAAGGTCGAATATCTTGACGACAGGGTGCGGCTGACCGGCGAGATGACTTACTACAAAATCCAGTACGAGGGGCAATTCCGTTGGACGACGGACGGGCAGGCGGAAGTCACTGATCATGGCGTGGAGTTCCGCGACGCCAGCGAGGTGGTCATCTACTTCAGTTGCGGGACGAACTACCGTCTGGAATCACGAGTCTTCCTGGAGGGCGACCCCGCAAAGAAACTCGTGCCGTACCCGCATCCGCACGAAATTGTGGAAAAGACTCTGGACTCCGCTATAAAAATAGGATATAATAAATTAAAAACAAATCATATATTTGATTATTCAAAACTCTTTGGGACGAATGATATGGATTTGGGTGGCGCGTGGGACGCCTCGGTTGCCACGGACACCCTGTTGGATAATCATGCGCAAGGTCATCCATCCCGTTACCTGGAAGAACTTTATTACCAATATGGCCGTTATCTGCTGATTTGCTCGTCCCGCAAGGGGACGCTTCCCTCGAATCTCCAGGGGATTTGGAATGTCTATGATGTCAGCCCCTGGACCGTAGGGTATTGGCACAACATCAACGTGCAGATGAACTACTGGCCGGTCTTCGTGGCGAATCTTGCGCCACTTTTCGAGTCCTACGCGGACTACCACTACGCATACCTGCCGTTGGCGCGGCAGAATGCGCGTGCGTCGCTGCGGTCGCTTCGTCCCGGCGAGGAGTTTGAGGAGTGCGGGTGGATTGTCGGCACGGGCGGCTGGCCCTATTACATCGAGGGCTTCGATGGCGGCGGGCACTCCGGTCCCGGCACGGGCGGTCTGACCGCGAAGCTCTTCTGGGAATACTATGACTTCACGCGCGACCCGGAGGTGCTTCGGAAGGTCTATCCAAGCCTCCGCGGGATGGCGGTCTTCCTGGAGCACTGCCTGCATCAGCATGGCGATGTGTGGCTGATCGAGCCCTCCGCCTCGCCGGAGCAACTTGACTACCGCGTGCGCTACGAACAGCCCGCCGGCGGTTGGCGGTGGTACCCCTACTATCATACGATCGGTTGCGCCTTTGACCAGCAGATGACCTACGAGGTCTTCCAGGACACCCTGAAGGCCGCCGAGGCGCTCGGCGAACCGGAGGACGACTTCCTGAAGCGCCTTCGGGAACTCCTGCCAAAGCTAGAGCCGGTGCTAGTCGGCGACAGCGGCCAGGTCAAGGAATACCGCGAGGAACACGAATACGGCGAGTTCGGCGAAGCGAAGCATCGTCATCTCTCGCACCTGGTCGGGCTGATGCCGGGTACCATCATCACCGAGAACACGCCCGAATGGCTGGACGCCGCAAAGGTCTCCCTGACCAACCGCGGAGACATCTCTACCGGATGGGCAATGGCCCACCGCCTCAACTGCTGGGCACGCGTACTGGATGGCGAACACGCCTATAAAATTCTCACCAACCTATTGGCCAAAGGGACGTTACCGAACCTCTGGGATACCCATCCGCCATTCCAGATTGACGGCAACTTCGGCGGAACCGCCGGCATCGCCGAGATGCTCATCCAGTCCCACGCTGGCTTCATCCACCTGCTTCCCGCGCTGCCTCAAAGTTGGGCGGACGGTGCGTTCCGAGGACTCTGCGCCCGTGGCGGCTTCGTGGTGGACGCCGAATGGCGGGGCGGGCGGCTCACCAAGGTCGCCATCCGCGCCACTGTCGGCGGAACTGCCGTCATTGCAGGGCCTGGGCTGGAGCGACAGACGGTCATGCTGCAGCCCGGCGAGTCCAAGGTGCTCCTTGGCCAGTAGGCTACAGCGTGGCATCGAGGGAAAAAGTTTTGATGCAAGTCATCGATATAAATCCCAAAGTTCGGGAATTATTCCCGTCGCGTTGCGCAAACGATAGAATTTCGGTTATGTTAAATGCATTCGTCAATTCCACTCTCCAAGCAATCACGATAAAGGACGCTTACCAATGCCCAAAGATCAAAATTCCTATCTACATGACCTGCTGGAATTTGCCGTGCAGAGCCGTGCGTCGGACATCCACATGCGCGAAAACAAGGAGGTGCAACTGCGCATCGACTCCAACTTGGTGCAGGTGGATACCGTGACCACCACCGAAATCCTCCAGAAATTCTGCGAGGACATCGTGCCGCCCGGCCGCATGGAAATCTACGAGCGCACCGGCGACCTGGACTTTGCGTGGCAGGAACCCAATGTCGGACGCTTCCGCGTGAACCTCCACAAGCAACGCGGCAACATGGGCATCACCATGCGCTGGGTCAAGAGCAAGCCGCCAACCGTCGCGGAAGCCGGTCTGCCGGAAGTGCTTAAGCGTATCGCGGACAACTCCAACGGCATCATCTTCATCACCGGAACCACCGGCTCCGGCAAGTCCACGACCATGGCGGCGATGCTGGACTATATCAACTCCACCTACAACCGCCACGTCATCACCATCGAAGACCCCATCGAATACACCTTCGAGGACAAGAAGTCCTTCTTCGAGCAACGCGAGGTCGGCCTGGACGCCGAGACCTTCGAGTCCGCGCTGGTCCATGCATTGCGCCAGGACCCCGACATCATCGTCGTCGGCGAGATGCGCAACCGCGTGACCTTCGAGACCGCACTGGCGGCCGCCGAGACCGGCCACATGGTGATTACCACACTTCACACCAAGGATGCGCCGCAGAGCATCAACCGTATCCTGGACATGTTCTCCATCGAGGAGCGCGACTCCATCCGCAAATCGCTCTCCGACGTGGTCAAAGCCATCATCTG
>JAFZWH010000123.1 GCA_017617415.1 Victivallales bacterium
CTTCGACGCCTCCATCAACCGCATCGCCGCCTGGGTCGTCGGCGCCCGCGCCTGGCAGAAAGCCCTCCTCATCGCCCTGCTGGAGCCCCAGGGACTCGCGCAGGACGAGACGCAGGGCGACTTCACCGCACGCATGGCGCGCCGCGAGGCCTTCAAGACCCTGCCCTGGGGCGCCGTCTGGGCGCAGTATCTCGCGCAGAACAACCTCCCGCAGGACGCCGAGGTCCTCGCCCCCATCCGCCAATACGAAAAGGACGTCCTCCTCGCCCGAGGATAGCGGTTTTCGGGATAAATCTTTGCCTTGCCCTAAAGCCTTTCCCCGCGAAATTTTTTCGCGGGAAAAATCCCCCCAATGAACCAATTAACCGCCATCAACATGGAGCCATCCTACCGTCCCATCCCGTTCTATTTTCTGAACACCACAGACGAGGCGGCCTACACTTCGGAGGAAATCTCCCGTGCGTTGGACCACCTTGCGGCGGGTGGTTTCGGCGGGATGGTGCTCTTCAACAAGCCCCCGACCGGCTTCGACGAGAACGAGTATCTCTCCGACTGGTGGTTCGAGGTCACGCGACGCTTCCTCGTAGAGGCGCGAAAACGCAAGCTGGAGGTCTGGCTCAACGACGGCTTTGACTATCCACCCGGCGACCCCGGCTTCCGCATCTCCCGCGACCACCCCGAACTGCGCCAGCAGCGACTCATCCACCTGGCGGACGGGCGCATCGCGCCCATCGTCTGCGAATGGGGCGCTCCCGCCTTCGAGGAGCCGAAATCATCGGAGTTCTTCCAGCAGATTGTCTATGAGGAATATGCGCGACGGCTGGGCGAGTTCTTCGGAAATCCCGTGGCGGGATTCTTCTCGGACGCCGACAACCGTCGCTACACCGCCCCCACGTTCACCCTGATGCCGGGCGAGCGCTTTTTCCCCTGGAGCGCGAATTTCGCCGCGACCTTCCTGGAGCGCAAGGGCTATGACGTCGTGCCGCATCTGGAAGAGGTGCTGGCTCGGATGGACACGCCCGCCGTCCGCGACTACTGGGAACACGCCGGCTTCCTCTACCAGCAGTGGTTTGCCCGCAATGCCCAATGGTGCCACGCGCATGGACTAAAATACACCTTCCACACCTCCGACACGGGTCCGCACGCCTGGGCAAATTGCCTGCGCGCATCGTCCTTCACCGAGGGACTGCCCTTTGCGCTGCTCTCCCACTCCGACCTCCCAGGCACCGACCATGAACTCACCGCGCTGGACGGTGGAACGCACTATGACCTGCCAGGTGCCGTCCACGAATTTCCTCCGCAGACCAGCGGGACGCGCCGTGTTCCACGCTATTTTGTGCCGAGAGTCTCCTGGGGATGCCGAGACCTCTCGCGCTGGACTCCACCCGCCTTCGCCTGCACCAAATACGACTTGCGGGCAAAGCTGGCCTCTTCGGCTGTCTTCGTGGGACACAAGGACCGCGCGCTCTGCGAACTCTTCGCCGCCACCAACCACGAGGCCTCGCCGACCACGCTGCGGCGCATCGCTGCCTGGCAAATCCTCTGTGGCATCAACTTCCTGATTCCCCACGCGGTGCACCACCGCTTCTTCGGCGTGGTCAAGGACTTCGCGCCGCCGGAGTTCCTCCACGGCATCTTCCAGGCCGCCAACCCCGACTTCAACAATTGGCTCACGATGCTGTGCGCCGCCGCCAGCATCGGCGTCGCCACCCCGCAGGTCGCCTTGCGGGTGCCCACCCGCGAACTGTGGGGAAACCACTACGACCCGGAGTCCTTCTTCGACCTCTGCGACCGGCTCTTCCGCACTGGCGTTCAGTTCATTTTCGTCGAGGACGAGGTTCCGGCGGAACTGCCCGTCATCGAGGACGCCACTACCCCCGGACCACTTCCGGCACCGCCCGCCACCTTTGACGCGGGGGAACTCCTCTTCCTGGAACGCCGTCTGCCCGACGGCACGAAGTCGCTGCTGGCGGGAAACATCTGGAACGACCACGAGTTGTCTGGCGTCATCCGCTGGAACGACCGCGAATGGCCCATCACGATTGCGTCCGGCGAAGTCGCCATCCTGGGCGGTCCGTTTGAGAACTACCGTTCCGCCACTCCCGTCAAAGGAACGGCGCTGGAGGGACCATTCCCCGTCGTCTGGGAACACGAGAACCGTATCCCGATGTGGAACGTGCGGGAATGGACGAATAGCACCGATGTTAAATCAATTAAGTTATTTATTCCAAGTAACTTACATATAATTTCAATAGATGGCATTGTCCCTGGGGCACCGCAACCAGCGAGGCTTTTCGATGACGAGTACCTGGTCTATGACGCCCCTTGCACGCCAGGCCGCCACACCTTCGCATTGGACCGCGAACCCGCCGTCCACACCCATGTCTTCCTGACCGGCGACTTTGACGCCGAAGTCACGACCGAGGGCGACTTCGCGCGGAAATACTCCGAAATCTATTGCATGGAGATGTTCGTCCCCGCGAAGGCGGAGGTCGTCCTGTCCCCCCGTCGCGCTGACTTGACAACGGGTTCCTGGACAGAACAGGGTGCGCCCTTCTACTCCGGCTCGGTCACCTACCGGCTGGAGCTCCCCGCAGGGGCGACGCGGCTGGTCGTCGAGACGGAGGATGTCGTGGAACTCTTGCGCAACGGCGAGGTCGTCGCCAAGTGCATCTGGGCACCCTACGAATTTGGCCTGACGGACTTCCAGCCGGACGACCATTGCGAACTGCGCGTCACCAACACCTTGGCCAACCAGCAGCAGGCCATGCTCAAGCCATCCGGGCTGATAAACATTCGCTGCCAATAAAAGGCGAGAGTACTGCTGGCGCCACGCCAGCAGAACCCTCCGGCAGACTAATCTGCCGCCGGGGCGGCGGCAGTACCTGGCGCCCCGCCAGCAGAGCGGCGAAAGGCTGGAGGATCGGTGCCGTTGCGTGAATCTGAAGGACTGAGGACTCAGAATACCAATACTTATCCGTCAAGTAACCGCGATATTCTCCCTAACTAGCCGAATCCTGCCTAAGAAATATACTTAACACTATTATATTAAATAAGATATAACTATTATCATTAACGCCGTCTTGATGATTCTTCCACAATTGTTCGGCAACGGGGCGTGAAATCCAGCCATCTTCGTAGAGTTTTGATGAGAATAACGCCTCGCACGCAGGGACGCGCCATTCGTTTCGCAGCAAATGCCCAATCGGCAATCCGAAGCCGCGCTTGCGTCCAGCGGAGACGGTGTGTGGAAGGCAATCGTCGAAAGCCTCGCGCAGAATGTACTTCTTCTGGGTCCCATGCAATTTAAAAGACAATGGCAGTGTGGCGGCGAATTCCACGAGTTCGCGGTCGAGAAAGGGATTTCTCACTTCCAGGGAGGCGGCCATCGAGGTTCGGTCCACTTTCGGGAGGATGTCATTCTCCAAATAGAGGTGGAAATCTGCCTCCAGGCACTGCTCCACTTGGTCTTTCGCGGTGAACGGCAAATCGAAGATGCACGAAGCGTCCTGCATTTCCCGCAGGCGTTCCCCCGCCAGGCTTTGCTTGAGTTGCAATGGGCAGCGGTCGAGGATAGAGAAGTAGGCGTTGCTTTGGTTCGTCGCCAGCATCCTGCAAAGGCGCCGAAGCCGACCGCTCAGCGTCCGTTCTCCTGAATCAGGAAGAAGATTTGCCAGCTTCTGAAAGAACCATCTTTGCCATTTTTTGGGAAGGATGGACAATCTTCCCAGTCGGATCGCCAAGTATCTGTCATATCCGGCGAAAAGTTCGTCCGCGCCATCGCCGGAAAGTGCCACGGTGACCTTTTCGCGGGTGAACCGGCTCAGGAGCGCGGTGGCAAGCATTGAGGCATCCGCGAAGGGCTCGCCGAAATGCTCCAGCAGCCGCCGGATTTCGCCAAAGTCGTTCGTGGGGAATGTCTTGACAAAATGCTCGATGTTCTCGCAACCATGACTGCGGAGCCAGTCGAAAGTCTCCTGTGCGCTGCCGCGCTCATCATACGCATCATCCTCGAAGCCAATGGTGAAGAGCCGCAACGGTTCCGGAGCGCATAGCTTTGCCGCCACGGCGGCGACGATGGCGGAGTCCACGCCGCCGGACAAGAAGACGCCGAGCGGCACATCTGACATCAGGCGCTTGCGGACGGCCTCGGCGACCAGTTCCCGAAGGCGCTCTTTCGCCTCCGCGAAGGTCATGTTACATTTTTGCGAGAAGTCCAGATGCCAATATTTGTCCAATTCCACGCGACCCGAGTCTGGGAAAAACCGCATCAGCGTGGCGGGCGGAAGTTTGCGGACTTCGCGGTAGATGGTGTACGGGGATGGGATGTATTGCAGCGAGAGGAAATCCGCCATGGCGGCCGCCGAGAGTTCGGCAGGGAACTCCGGATGGCATCGCAAAGCCGCCAATTCGCTGGCGAAGACCAGCGTGCCATTCTTGAGAAAGTAATGCAGCGGCTTTTGACCGGCCCGGTCCCGCCCTAACAGCAACTTGCGGCGGGGCGCATCCCACAAGGCGAAGGCGAACATGCCATCCAATTCCTGGACAAAATTGTCGCCTTTTTCCTCGTAGAGGTGGAGCAATACTTCGGTGTCGCAGGAAGTCCGAAATTGGTGACCGGCGCGAATCAGCCTCTCCCGTAGTTGAATATGATTGTAGATTTCGCCGTTGAAGACGAGGTGCAGGGTGCCGTCCTCGTTGGTCATCGGCTGTGCGCCGCCGGCCAAGTCGATGATGGCGAGGCGGCGATGAGCCAGCACCGCCGTCTCGTCATGCCATATCCCGCCGCCATCCGGTCCGCGGTGGAATTGCGCCTGGTTCATGACCTCCGCGACGGGAACCGCGGAGGCCATGGAGACGGGCTGGATGATGCCGGAAATCGAGCACATCTAACTGGCGATGCAGAGAATACGGGAATTATACAGTTGACTTGCCTAATGCCATTTCCCGCGAAACACGCGAAACACGCGGAAAAGGCTTACATCACGCCTGACACCTGGGGACGCAACGTCCGCAAGGCCGTCCGTCCAGCCTTCGTCTGGAAAGCCATGCTTTCCGCCGGCGTCCTTCCGGACGGCTTTGCGCGTCACTTCGTTCCGCGCAGGTGCCAGGCTGCCCGGACGGTCTTTTGTCCATGCCGGTGAAAAAGCCGGACGCGCAGCGGACGGCGGAGTGCCCAGGGCGAGACGGCCGAAAGGCTTTGAGCCTTTCAAACCGTCGATGGCCGGGCACCCGCTCGTGCGAAGCACGGTGGCTTCATCCGGCATGGACTTCGCGTGTTTCGCGTGTTTCGCGGGAAACACCACCCGATAACCTTCTGCTGTAGAAAACCATGATGGCAAGTTAACTGTATAATTCCCGAGAATACGGATCTGTGGCATCATTCGTTGGGAAAGATTTGGAAACCCGCGTATGCGTCGTTGCCATGTTCCACGAGGTCCATGCCCTTGAACTCCTCCTCCGGAGTGCACCGGAAGCCGATGGTCTTGCGGATGACGTAGAACATCAGCATGCCCAGTCCGAAGGCCCAGGCGAAGGTGCAGGCCGCGCCAAGCGCTTGCACGCCAAGTTGATGGAATCCACCGCCATAGAAGAGTCCCGTGTTGGTCGGTCCCACCTCCAGCACCGCCTCGGCGTTGAAGAGTCCGCAGGAGAGCGTGCCCCAAAGGCCGTTCATCGCATGAACGCTCACCGCGCCCACCGGGTCGTCAATCCCCAGCCGGTCGATGGCGAAGACGCTGAAGACCACGAGCACCCCCGCGATGGTTCCAATGACAATGGCGGCGACGGGCGTGACGGTGTTGCAGGGTGCGGTGATGGCCACCAGTCCCGCCAAGGCGCCGTTGAGGGTCATGGAGAGGTCTGGCTTCTTCATGACCAGCCACGCCGTGATCATCGCAGCGGTCATTCCGGCGACCGCGCCGAAGTTGGTCACGAGCGCGATTCGCCCGATGTCGCCGACGCCAGCGGTGGTGGAGGCGGGGTTGAAGCCGAACCAGCCGATCCAGAGGATTAGCACGCCGAGCGTGGCGATGACCAGGTTGTGGCCGGGAATCATGTTCGGCCTGCCGTCAGGGTTGTATTTGCCCAGACGCGGTCCGAGGGTGATGGCCCCCGCCAGCGCCAGCCAGCCGCCCACACTGTGGACGACGTTGGAGCCCGCGAAGTCGCAGAAGCCCAGGTTCCCCAGCCAGCCCGCCGCGGCGTCGTTGTATAGCGCACCCCAGGCCCACTTGCCGGAAATCGGATAGATGAAGGCGCTCACGATCACCGAGTAGATGAGGTACGCGGAGAACTTGGTGCGCTCCGCCACTGCGCCGGAGACGATGGTCGCCGAAGTCGCCGCGAACATCGTCTGGAAGAAGAAGAAGGTCCAGTCCCAGTCGGCCGCTCCGTGAAGGGAGGTCATGAACCAGCCGTCCGTGCCGATGACGCCCCAGGCGGTCTTGCCGAACATGAAAGCGCTTCCGACCAGGAAGAAGGCGAGGGACCCCAGGGCGAAGTCCATCAGGTTCTTCATCATGATGTTCGCCGCGTTCTTCGCACGGGTCAGGCCTGTCTCCACCATCGCGAAGCCCGCCTGCATTGCGAAGACCAGAATGCCGCCCAGGATGGTCCAGACGACGTTCAGGTTGAATTGAACCTGCGCCGCTTCTGGGGCGGGTGCCTCGGCGGCGGCTAGCGTTCCCGCCATGCCCAAGAACATCCAGAACAAAAGGGTCTTGTGTTTCATTCTCATCGTCGTAGTCTCCTAACCAATTGCCGCACTGCCGCGCTCGCCGGTACGGATGCGGATGCATTCGTCCATGGGAAGCACGAAAATCTTTCCGTCACCGATGTTGCCGGTTCGGGCGCCCTCGCAGATGCCCTCGATGGTCTTCTCGACGAAATCGTCGTTGACCGCGATGGCCAGCCGGAGCTTCTTGAGCAGATTGACCTCGCGGACCGTTCCGCGCCAAGTCTGGAGGTGCCCCTGCTGCTGACCGCATCCCAGGGCGTTGGTTACAGACATCTTATAGACCTCGCGGGCATAGAGCGCCTGCTTGACCGGATTCAGGCGGTCGGGTTGAATGTAGGCGATGATGAGTTTCATGGTGATTTTTGACAAAAAAACGCCGGGAGACGCGGGGTGGCCGCGTCCCCCGGCGGATGGTTTTTATTGGGAGAAATGCCTAGTAGATGAAGAGCATCTCGCGGTATTTGGGCAATGGCCATACGGCGTCGTCCACGACGCTTTCCAGGGCGTCCACGGCGCTTCGCAACGCCGCGCTGGCGGGGTTGATGCCCTTGCCGGAAGCCAGCGCTTTCTGGAGCGCCTCAATGGCGCTGTTCATCGCCTTGAGACCGGCCTCCAGTTCCTGCCGGACGGGCGAGACGGCCGCGCAGCCCTTCGATGCTCCCAGCGCCAGGTATTCCTTGATGACCACCGGGCGAATCACGCTCTTGGCGAGTTCCAGAGCAATCCTGCCCTCGATCTCCAGCCGTCGTTCGTAGTCCTCGCGGAAGACCTCGTAGCGGGATTCCAGCTCGGCCTTGGTGAACACGCCGTAGCGCTCGAAGAGTTTCTGGTTCGCGGGAACCAGCAGTGGCTTGATGGCCTCTGGCGTGGTGGCCAGGTTGGGCAGTCCACGCTTCTTGGTCGCCTCGGCGACCCACTCCTTCGCATAGCCGTCGCCGTTGAAGATGACGCGCTGGTGCGCCGAAATCTCCTTCTTGAGCAATGCCTGGAGTTCGGCATTGAAGGTCTTGGCCTTGAAGGTCTCGATTTTGTCGCTGAGGGCGTCGAGCGCCTCGGCGACGATGGTGTTGAGAATCATGTTGGCCTCGGCGCAGGACTGCGAGGAGCCCGGCGCACGGAACTCGAACTTGTTGCCGGTGAAGGCGAAGGGCGACGTGCGGTTGCGGTCGGTGGCGTCCCGGTTCAGGGGCGGCAGCGCGTCGATGCCGATGCGCAGCGAAGAAGCCTTCTTCGCGCTGGCGGAGGTGCCCTTCACGAGCTGGTTGATGACCTCCTCCAGCTGTTCGCCCACGAACATCGAGATGATGGCAGGCGGGGCCTCGTTGGCGCCCAGCCGGTGGTCGTTGCCGATGCCGGAGGTCGCGGTGCGCAACAGGTCGCTGTGCAGGTCGAGCGCGTGGATGACGGCCGTCAGCACCGTCAGGAAGACCGCGTTTTCGGCGGGGTTGCTGCCGGGGTCGAGCAGGTTGCGCTTGCCGTAGGCGATGCCCCAGTTGTTGTGTTTGCCGGAGCCGTTGACGCCGGCGAAGGGCTTCTCATGCAGCAGGCAGACCAGACCATGCTTGTCGGCGACCTGGCGCAGGACTTCCATGACCAGCATGTTGTGATCCACTGCGAGGTTCAGTTCCTCGAAGATGGGCGCCAGTTCGAACTGCGCCGGCGCGACCTCGTTGTGGCGTGTCTTGGCAGGGATGCCCAGCCGCCAGAGCTCCTTCTCCACATCGGTCATGAACGCCAGAATGCGCGAGGGGATGCTGCCGAAGTAGTGGTCCTCCAGCTGCTGATGCTTCGCCGGCGGCGCGCCGTAGAGCGTGCGGCCCGTCTGCAGCAGATCCGGTCGCTGCAGGTAGAACTTCTTGTCAATCAGGAAATACTCCTGCTCGACGCCCAAGGTGACCTTCACCGGCTCCTCGGGCTGCTGGAAGCACTTCATCAGGCGCACGACCGCCTTCTTGAGGACCTGCGTGGAGCGCAGCAGCGGCGTCTTCTTGTCCAGCACCTCGCCAGTGTAGGAGCAGAAGATGGTCGGGATGCAGAGCGTGCCGCCGTTGTCGTGGCGTTTGATGAAGGCGGGGCTGGTGGGGTCCCAGGCGGTATAGCCGCGCGCCTCGAAGGTGCTGCGTAGGCCGCCGGAGGGGAAGCTCGAGGCGTCCGGCTCGCCGACCGTCAGCGTCTTCCCTGAGAACTCGAAGATGGCCTTGTTGCCGGAGAATTCCAGGAAGGAGTCATGCTTCTCGGCGGTACCGCCCGTCAACGGCTGGAACCAGTGCGTGTAGTGCGTGGCGCCACGGGAGACCGCCCACTCCTTCATCGCCGTGGCGACGTCATCCGCAATCGACGGATCCAGCGGCTGCATGCCGTTGATGGTCGCCATCAGTTTCTTGTAGGCGGACTTCGGCAGATGCGCCGCCATCTTCTCAATGTCGAACACATCTTCCGCAAAGTATTCAAGGACTTTCGCGCCCTGCGGCTCCGCAGGCGCAATCTGGCGGTCGGATATCCGGCACACGGCATCAAATCTCTTTTGCATGGCTGCTGTCTCCTGTAGGGTTGCTTGAACGAAGAGCGACTGCAATGTCGGCTCACACATATACGCAATAGCAACCCCCGTGCCAAAACGACAAACACCATGGAACTCTATCGCCGAATGCCAAACTCCGACCAAAATTGTCGTGTCGGAAAATGTACAATGTACAATTTTGTAAAAGTAGTCCCGGTGGTCCCCGTGGTCCCCGGCTGTCCCGGCTGTCCCGGTGGTGCTTTGGCATAAAATATGCTAAGTAATCCAAACGCCGTTTAACCAATTCACCCGACAAACGATTATGGAACAGCAAGAACCCGTCCGACAGCGAAGCCTGGGGTTGCCCCAGGACGAAGGATTGTACCATTTCAGCAACGAGCACGACGCCTGCGGGGTCGGCCTGGTCGCCAACCTGAGCGGCGCGGCGACACATGATATTGTCGCCAATGGCTTGACGATATTGCGGCGGCTTTTGCACCGTGGCGCGGCGGGCGGCGATGCGCTTTCGGGAGACGGCGCGGGATTGTTGTGCGTGATTCCGCATGACTTCTTCCAGCGTGAACTGGGCGGCATCCTTCCTGCGCCCGGCCATTACGCCCTGGGCATGATGTTCAACGGTGTCGGCAAGGAAACCGCGTTGGAGTCCATCGTGGAGTCGGAGGGCTGCCGGGTTCTCGCGTGGCGCGAGGTTCCCACGGATGCGTCGCAATTGGGCGAGCAGGCCCGCGAGTGTTGCCCGGTCATCCGGCAGGTCTTCATCGCGCCGATACAGGAACTCCCCCCTGATGCGCTGGAGCGCAAGGTCTTCGTGATTCGGAGACGCCTGGAGCGCGAACTGCTGGGGACCTATTTCCCCAGTTTCAGCAGTCGTACAGTAGTATATAAGGGCCTGATGCTGGCCACGCAGATCGAGGCATTCTATTCCGACCTGGCGGACGAGGCATTCGTCTCGCCGCTGGCGCTAGTCCATCAGCGCTACAGCACCAACACCTTCCCGACCTGGCAACTGGCGCAGCCCTTCCGCCTTCTCGCCCACAACGGCGAAATCAACACTCTTCGCGGCAACCTGAACCACGCCCGCACCCGCGAGGCTTTCCTGCAAAGCGGACTCTTCGGCGACGACCTCAAGAAACTCCTGCCGTTGATTGACGAGGCACAGAGCGACTCCGCGTGCCTGGACAACATGGCGGAGCTGCTTGCACTCGCCGGACGCTGGCTGCCTCACGCCATGCTGATGCTCATCCCCCAGGCCTGGGGCGCGAACTACCACGTCACCAAGGATATCCGAGGATTCTTCGACTACCACTCCGCCCTCGTGGAGCCATGGGACGGACCGGCGGCGGTCAGTTTTACCGACGGCATCGGCTGCGGCGCCATGCTCGACCGCAATGGCCTGCGGCCCGCACGGTATTCCCTGACCAAGGACGGACTCTTCGTGCTGGCCTCCGAGACCGGCGTGCTGGATTTGTCGCCGGAGTCGGTCGTCCGGCGCGGACGGCTCAAGCCCGGCGAAATCCTCTGGTGCGACTTGCAGGCGCATCGGCTGGTCCTGGACTCGGAACTGAAAAACACCATCGCCCGTCAGGCGCCCTACCGCCGCTGGTCACAGGAAAACAAGATTCCCGTGGCGGGCATGTTCGACACCATCGCCGCCGCCAAAGTCCCCGAAAACCTTCGGGAACAGCAGCGGCTCTTCGGCTGGACGCAGGAGGATGTCGAGCTCATCGTTCGCCCGATGGTCGAAACCGGCCACGAGCCGGTCGGCTCCATGGGCAATGACGCGGCACTGGCGGTCCTCTCGCCACGCCCGCAGTTGCTCTTCAACTACTTCAAGCAACGCTTTGCGCAGGTCACCAACCCGCCCATCGACCCCATCCGCGAGGAACTGGTCATGAGCCTGACCACCTACATCGGAAACTGCGGAAACATCCTCTCCGAGAACGACCACCGCGCCAGCGTCATTCGACTCGCGCGACCCGTACTCACCGGTGGCGACCTGGCGCGGCTGATGGTCATGGAAAAACCCCGCGGACAAGTCAAGACCTTGGGCATCGGCTGGAAAGACGATTTGGGAAAATCCCTTCAACTGCTTGAAAAGCAGGCTGTTGAATATGTATTACAAGGCATTGGCATTCTAGTGCTTAGCGACCGTGGACTGCCTGCGGACGAACTGCCCATCCCGTCATTGCTGGCCGTCTCCGCCGTGAACCGCGCCTTGACGGCGGCGGGATTGCGCCCGCCGGTGGGCATCATCGTGGAGTCCGGCGAGGTCCGCGAGGTCATGCACTACGCGCTTCTTCTGGGTTACGGCGCCACGGCAATCCACCCGTATCTGGCACTGGAGACGGTCTCCAGCCTGGCGGCGGACGGCGATGCCGCGAAGGCCACGGAGAACTACATCACGGCGATTGACAAGGGGCTGCTCAAATGCATGTCCAAGATGGGCATTGCGACCTTGCGCAGTTATCGTTCCGCGCAAATGTTCGAGGCGCTGGGTCTGGGCGATGAACTCGTCCAGCGCTATTTCCCTGGCACGCCCTCGGCGGTCGGTGGCATCGGTCTTGTCGAAATCGCGGAGGAAGTCCGCGCCCGCGTGTCCGCCGCCTGCAGCACTGCCATCGACCGACCGCTGCCAGTCGGAGGAAACTACCGCTGGCGCACCGTCGGCGAACCGCATCTGGTGACCCCGCCATCCGTCTGCGCTCTTCATCATGCGGTGCGCGAAAATGACGTCGAGCAATACCGCACGTTCGCCAAGGGGCTCAACGAACCCTCTCAGCCGATACGGTTGCGCGACCTGTGGCGCTTCCGGACGGCGGAGACCCCGCTTCCCGTGGAGGAAGTGGAGTCCACCGAGAGCATCCTGCATCACTTTGTCGGCGGCGCCATGAGCCTGGGCGCACTAAGTCCCGAAGCGCACGAGACCATCGCCGTGGCAATGAACCGCATCGGCTGCATGAGCAACTCCGGCGAGGGCGGCGAGGGGCCGGAACGCGACCTGCCGAACGCGAATGGCGAATGCCGCGCCAGCGCCATCCGGCAGGTCGCTTCGGGACGCTTCGGCGTGACCATCAACTACCTGGCACGCGCCAAGGACCTCCAAATCAAGATGGCGCAGGGTGCCAAGCCCGGCGAGGGCGGCCAACTGCCCGGTCCCAAGGTCAACGAGGAAATCGCCCGCACCCGTCACTCCACGCCCAAGGTCACGCTGATTTCACCGCCGCCGCACCACGACATCTACTCCATCGAGGACCTGGCGCAACTCATCCACGACCTGCGTTCCGCCAACGCCGCCGCGCGCATCTCCGTGAAACTCGTCTCCGAGAGCGGCGTGGGCACGGTGGCCGCCGGAGTCGCCAAGGCGCAGGCGGACGTCGTGGTCATCTCCGGCCATGACGGAGGCACCGGCGCCGCGCCCTTGAGTTCCATCAAGCATACGGGAATGCCTTGGGAAATCGGCTTGGCCGAGGCTCATCAGACCCTCGTCAAGAACAACTTGCGCGGAAAAGTCAAATTGCAGGTGGATGGGCAGTTGCGCACCGGACGGGACATCGTCATCGCGGCGCTCCTGGGCGCCGAAGAGTTCGGCTTCGCCACTTCGCTCCTGCTCGCGCTGGGCTGCCTGATGCTGCGCCAATGTCAGGACAACACCTGCCCGGCCGGCATCACCACCCAGGACCCCGAAATCCGCAAGCGTTTCCAAGGCAAGCCCGAGCACATCATCAACTACCTCCGCTTCATCGCCGAGGAAACCCGCGGCATTCTCGCCTCCCTGGGACTGCATTCGCTGGACGAGGCGGTCGGTCGAAGCGACCTCCTGGAGGTCAATCCCGCCTTGGCGATCGGCAAGGCCGCACAACTGGACTTCACGCCGATGTTCCATCACGTGGAGGGTGCCGTTGTCCGCTGGCAAGGCGAAATGCATACGCAAAGCACCTTGGACGACACCGCGCTGATGCCCGCGCTCGGCAAGGTGCTGAAGAGTTTCAAGCCGGCGGAGGTGAACCTGCCCATTCGGAACTCCGACCGCTCGGTCGGCGCACGGCTCTCCAGCCAGGTCGCCTTGGCCAAAGGCGACGCCGGACTGCCCGACGACACCTGGAAGGTGAATTTTCAGGGCGTCGCGGGACAGAGCTTCGGCGCCTTCCTGGCGCACGGCATCACCTTCCGTCTGGAGGGCGAGGCGAACGACTACGTCGGAAAAGGACTTTCCGGAGGCAAGATCATCATCGTCCCGGATGCCAAAGACACCTGTGTGCCGGCAGACAACGTGCTGGCCGGCAACGTCATCGGCTACGGCGGAACCTCCGGTGAAATCTACATCGGCGGGCAGGCGGGCGAACGCTTCGGCATCCGCAACAGCGGCTTCACCGCCGTGGTGGAAGGCGTCGGCGACCACGGCTGCGAATACATGACCGGCGGGCGCGTCGTCGTGCTCGGCAAGACCGGCGTGAACTTCGCGGCCGGAATGACCGGCGGCATCGCATACGTCTTTGATGTGGACGGCGATTTCGACCTGCGCTGCAATCTGGACACCGTTGATCTGGAACCCATCCACGCCGGTTCGCCGGAGGAGCAGGAACTGCTGGGGCTGCTGGAACGCCATGAAACGGCCACCGGAAGCGCCCAGGCGCAGCAGATTCTGGCAAACTGGAGCGACTACCGCGGGCGCTTCATCTGCGTGATGCCCGTCGAATACCGGAAGATTCTCCGGAAGGAGGCTCAAGCATGAGCAGGACTTTCTTCGAGATTCCCCGCCTGGAGCATGTCTATCGGCCGGTGTCCGAGCGTGTACAGGACTACCGCGAGGTCGAAGGACCGGTGCTGCCTGACGACGTGCGGCAGTTGGCAAGCCGTTGCCAGAACTGCGGTCTGCCCTTCTGCCATGCGATGGGCTGCCCCCTGAAGAACGCCGTACCGGACTTCAACCGCGCGGTGACGCAGGGGAGATGGCGCGATGCCTGGGAACGCCTCTCCGAGACTAGCCCGTTCCCGGAGTTCACCAGCCGTGTCTGTCCCGCGCTCTGCGAATCAGCCTGTTGTCTGGAAGGCACAGGCTTCGGAGCCACGAATGTCCGTCAAATCGAGAAGATGATTGTCGATACGGCATTCGACAATGGCTGGGTGAAGCCACGCTCTCCGAAATCCCGCAACGGCAAAAGCGTGGCGGTCATCGGCGCCGGTCCCGCCGGACTGGCCGCCGCCGTCAAACTGAACGAAGCTGGTTGGCAAGTCACCCTCTTTGACCGCAACGAGAAGCCCGGTGGACTACTTCGCTATGGCATCCCGTGCTTCAAACTCGACAAAGCGCTGATTGACCGGCGTTGGCATTTGCTGGAGGAGTCCGGCATCCAATTCCAGGGCAAGACGGAAATCGGCAAGGATGTCGCCGGAAGTTACCTGATGAAGCACTTTGACGCCGTCGTGGTGGCCTACGGAACACCGATTCCCCGCGACCTGAAGGTGCCGGGACGCGACCTGGGAGGCATCGTCCAGGCGCTTGACCTGCTGGGTGCGATGAACCGCCAGCACACCAGCGAATCCACCGCGTGCGGAGTTTCCGGCAAAGGGAAGAAGGTCCTGGTCATCGGCGGCGGCGACACCGGCAACGACTGCGGCGGAACGGTGCTCCGGCAGGGCGCCGTCTCGGTGATGTCCATCGACTTGATGCCCAAGCCGCCGACCGAGCGCTCTGAGCACACGCCCTGGCCGATGTGGCCCTATAAACTGCGTGGGTCATACGCGGTGGACGAGGGGCTGGAGCGCTTCTGGGGACTCAACACCCTGCGCTTCCTCGGTGAAAACGGCCAGGTCACGGGGGCCGAGGTCGTGCCCGTGAAATGGGATTTCGACGCCAATGGCAAGCCCGCGAAATTCGCGGTGGCGGGACCCGCGCGGGTGATTCCGTGCGATTTGGTCGTGCTGGCGATGGGCTTCCTCCGCCAGAAGCGCGAGGATGTGCTCGCCAATCTTGGTCTGCCCGACCAGGAGAATGTCCTGCTTGCCGGCGACGCGGCCAACGGTCCGTCGCTGGTCGTGCGTGCCATCGCCGATGGCCTGAAATGCGCTGAAACTCTTTGCTGATAGGAGAATTTTGCCATGTGTGGATTTGTCGGTATTTTTGATTTACGGGAAGGCAAGGCGGTGTCCTTGCGCAAGCAGCTGCTCGCGATGTCGCGCAAGATCCGCCATCGTGGACCCGACTGGTCGGGCGTCTTCGAGGGGGAACATGCGCTCATCTCCCACGAGCGTCTCGCCATCATCGACCCCCTCTCCGGAAAACAGCCCCTTTACAGCCCGGACGGACGATATGTCCTCGCCGTCAATGGCGAAATCTACAACCACGAGGAACTCCGCAAGGAACTGGCCGGCGAATACGATTTCCAAACCCGTTCGGACTGCGAGGTGCTCATCCCCCTTTACATCAAATACGGCACCGCATTCCTCGACATGCTCAAAGGCATCTTCGCCTTTGCGCTTTACGACACGAAGGAAGACAAGTATCTGGTCGGACGCGACCCCATTGGCGTGATTCCACTCTACGAGGGATGGGATGCAGACGGTCATTAC
This sequence comes from Victivallales bacterium, assembly GCA_017617415.1. Classification (GTDB taxonomy): domain Bacteria; phylum Verrucomicrobiota; class Lentisphaeria; order Oligosphaerales; family Oligosphaeraceae; genus RGIG1601. Next base: position 15,831 of record JAFZWH010000123.1, read on the forward strand.
TACGTCGCCTCGGAACTCAAGGCGCTGGAAGGCGTCTGCTGTACCCTGCGGGAGTTCCTGCCAGGGCATTATCTGGCCAGCGGTGCCGCACAGCCGGTGAAGTGGTATCAGCGCGACTGGTTCGAGTTTGACAATGTAAAGGACAACTCGACCTCCATCGCGGAACTCCGCGCATCGCTGGAGGCTGCCGTCAAACGCCAGATGATGAGCGACGTGCCTTACGGCGTGCTGCTCTCCGGCGGGCTGGACTCCTCCGTCATCGCCGCCATCGCCGCCAAATTCGCACGGCGGCGCGTGGAGACGGGCGACACGCAGGAGGCCTGGTGGCCGCGCCTGCACTCCTTCGCCATTGGCTTGGAGGACTCGCCGGATCTCAAGGCTGCCCGCAAGGCCGCCGAATTTCTTGGCACCGTCCACCACGAAATCCACTTCACCATCCAGGAGGCGTTGGATGCCCTGCCGGACGTGATCTACCACCTGGAGACCTACGACATCACCACTGTCCGCGCCTCCACGCCGATGTTCCTCATGGCACGTGCCATCAAGGCAATGGGCATCAAGATGGTCCTCTCCGGCGAGGGTTCCGACGAAATCTTCGGCGGCTACCTCTATTTCCACAAGGCACCGAATGCCAAGGAGTTCCATGAGGAGACCGTGCGCAAGCTCGGAAAACTCCACCTCTACGACTGCCTCCGCGCCAACAAGGCGCTGGCCGCCTGGGGCGTCGAGGGGCGCGTGCCCTTCCTCGACCAGGAGTTCCTCGATGTCGCCATGCGGCTCAACCCCGCCGACAAGATGTGCCGGGGACGGCTCCTGCCCACCACCATCGGCGAACACGGTGGCGACGCCATCGAGAAGTGGGTGCTTCGCGAGGCATTCCACGACATGCTTCCGCCCGAAATCGCCTGGCGGCAGAAAGAACAGTTCTCCGACGGCGTGGGATACTCCTGGATTGACACGCTCAAGGAGATGACCGCCCACGAGGTCACTGACGCGCAATTCGCCGCCGCCGCACACCGCTTCCCCGTCAACACGCCCGCCACCAAGGAGGAATACTACTACCGTGCCATCTTCGCGGAGTGCTTCCCCTCCGAGGCGGCCGCCGCCTGCGTGCCACACGAGGCCTCTGTGGCGTGCTCTACCGCAAAGGCATTGGAGTGGGACGAGGCGTTCCGCAAGATGAACGAGCCCTCCGGCCGCGCGGTACTCGGTGTCCACCAAAACAATGCGTAGCACCCAACCAGCGGACTAGCCCTGCTAGCCCCAAGGGTCCTCCTGGGGTCGCAGTTCCTGGTCAAGCACACGATATTGGCACGACTCGGAGACCTCCGCGTCGGTGATTTCGGCGTGACCGTTGAGGTCGGCGCAGGTGCGCGCCACGCGCAGAATCCGGTCGTAGGAGCGTGCGGATAAGTGCTTGGCATTGAGCGCCAAGTCGAGGAATTTCCGGGCCGAGTCGGTGAGCGTGCAGAAGCGGTCGAGTGCCGTTCCCGCGATATCCGCGTTACTCAGGATTCCAGTGCCCTGAAACCGCCGTTGCTGCACCGCCCGCGCGGCAAGAATCTGCTCACGCAACTGCGCCGACGAGGGACCCGAGCGTTTTGCTGTAAGCGTATCTTTCGGCAATGGAGGGACTTCCACATGAAGGTCGATACGGTCGAGCAGCGGTCCGGAGATGCGAGAACGGTAACTCTGCACCTGCATGGGCAGACACCGGCAGCGATTGCCGGGCGCACCATAGTATCCGCAGGGACACGGGTTCATCGCCGCCACCAGCATAAACCGGCAGGGAAAGACAAAGGCTCCTGAAGCACGCGCCACCGTCACCTCGCCATTTTCCAGCGGTTGGCGTAACGCTTCCAAAACATTGCGCCGGAACTCCGGCAATTCGTCCAAAAAGAGTACGCCTCGATGCGCGAGGGTGATTTCTCCTGGATGGGGGATGCCCTTGCCGCCGCCAAGGAGCCCGGCGTCCGACACCGTATGGTGAGGTGCCCGAAACGGCCTCTCCACCATCAGCCCGCCATCCTTGGGCAACAGTCCAGCAATGCTATAGAGTTTCGTAACCTCCATTGCCTCCGCTAATGTCAAGGGGGGGAGGATTCCAGGAATTCGATTGGCAATCAACGACTTGCCGACGCCAGGACTGCCCACCATCAGGAGATTGTGGTTCCCCGCCGCCGCAATCACGAGCGCGCGTTTCGCGCTCTCCTGCCCCTTCACGTCCACAAAATCCAGTCCACTGCGTTGCGCCTCCTCGAAGAGCCGTCGCACATCCACCTGAACTGGCTGAAATTGCTCGGGATGACAGCAGAGGCGAACCGCTTCCGCCAGCGTCTCCACGCCATAGACTGCCAGCCCCTCCACCGCCGCCGCCTCACGCGCATTCTCCGCCGGGACAATCATCCGTTTCAGGCCCAGTTCCTTCGCATGCATCGCCAGGGGCAAGGCACCGACGATTCCGCGCACCTCGCCATTCAACCCCAGTTCGCCCACCACCATCGTGTTCGCCAGCGCTTGCGCAGGCAGACCGTCCTTGAAGGCAATCAGGCACAGTGCAATCGGCAAGTCATAGAGCGCTCCGGCCTTGCGCATCGCCGCCGGCGCCAGATTTACCATCACATTTCCACGCGGAGTCTGCAGACCGCTCGCCCAAATTGCGGAACGAATCCGCTCCTTGCTCTCGCGGATTGCAGCATCGGGCAAACCAATGACATGAAATACCGGACCACCCATCTCGACCTCCTTGTCCGAACAGTTGGTCTCGACTTCGACGGTATAGACCGTCACTCCCTGGATGGTTCCGCTCAGCGTACGATGAATCATTCCGTATCTCCTGAAAACTTCCGGCGTGAACCGTTCCCGCCGTCCAGGAGATACTTTACACGCTCAAACCATTTCCATTTTAATAATCATATATCTTCTTAACTATTAATAAAATTCATATAATTTCTTGAGATTTTTCTGGATTTTCCGACGGATTGTTTTTCAACACTTCGAGCGCGGCACGAGCGGCGGCAATCTCGGCGGCCTTCTTGGACCCTCCTTCGCCACGCGCAATCAATTCCCCGATGCGCACTTCCATCACGAAGTGCGGAGCATGCACCGGTCCACTTCCTTCAATCTCCGTATAGACAGGACTGGCGTGGCATTTCCTCTGGGCGTATTCCTGCAGAAGCCCCTTGGGGTTGTCCTGTTCCTCCAGGCGTTTGAGCGTCTCGTCAAGTTCTGGCAACACTTTGTCCACGACGGCGGTGGCTGCCTCCAGCCCGCCATCCAGGTACACAGCCCCGAGAAGCGCTTCGAAGGCATCGCCAAGCAATGCGTTGCGTTTTCGTCCGCCAGTGAGATTTTCGCCTTTCCCGAGCAGGAGCATGTCGTCCAGTCCGAGTTCGCGCGCATATCCGGAAGTCGCCTCTTCGTTCACCAGCAGAGCCCTGGCACGGGTCAACGCACCTTCCTGCAAGTCGGGGAAGTGGTTGAAAAGTCTTTTGCTCATAATGACTTCCAGCACTGCATCTCCAAGGAACTCCAGCCGTTCGTTCCAGGGAACTGGCGGCGTCTGCTCGGAGGCATACGAGGAATGCGTTAGGGCGGTAAGCAACAGCGATTGGTCATGAAACGCGTGGTTCACTGCACGCTCGGCTGCCGCCAAGACTTCTGGCATTTCACTTGGTGTCGGGTTGAAATTTCGCATTAAGAGGTTATGTTAGAGTGTTTTCCAAATTCAAATCAGGTGACTGCTCAACCAAGTGCGCGGTCTTCGGTCGCCTTACCTCATTAAACAGAAGAATTTAAATCTGCGCACGCAAGGAGAATCCCCCCATGCCATACGATGTTTCCGATCTGCACAAGGGCGTAAAAGTACAACTTGACGGCGAACCCTATCTGATTACCGAGTATGATTTCATGAAGCCCGGCAAGGGACAGGCCATCTACCGCTGCAAGATGCGCAACATGATCACCGGCTCAACCACCGAAAAAGCCTATCGGCCCGGTGACAAGATCGACCAGCCCGACCTTTCCGAGAAAACCATCCACTTCTCCTACGACGAAGGCGACGGCTTCTATGTCTTCATCGACCCCAACACCAATGACGAAATCCGCATTGACGAGGCGACGCTGGGGCGCAATGTCTATTTCCTTGAGGATGACATGGAGTGCTCCGTGCTGCTCTTCAACAACCGCCCCATCGAAGTCACCCTGCCGGTCTTCGTGGAGAAGGTCATCGCCGAGACCGAGCCTGGCGAAAAGGGCAACACCGCCACCAACACCCTCAAGCCCGCCAAGATCGAGAATGGCTACGAAATCCATGTCCCGCTCTTCGTGAACCAGGGCGACACGGTGAAAATCGACACCCGCACCGGCGAGTACTCCGAGCGCGTGAAGAAAGCCACCATCTAACTTCTTAAGGTTAGAGGTGAGAGGTTAGAGGCGAGAGGCAGTACTGCTGGCACCACGCCAGCAGAAGTCATCGGCGAGAGGCGAGATGGATGCCTCTCCCTCGTTTGTTGCGTGCCCAAGGCGGAAATGAAGCATTCCTTCGCCTTGGGCAAATTTGTTTATGGGCAGACGCAGTACTTTAACGCCTCGCCATACAACCGCCGGGCAATTGACGGCAATTCCACGCCAGAAGACGCGGGGTAAAAGTCTCGCGCACAGTCGCTCCTCGGTTCTCGCTCGTGGGCGAGCAATCCTGATGCAATGAATTCCACAACCCTCCAGCGCAGCCGGACGCTCTTCGGCGTCTTTTTCTACCTCTCCGCCGTCACTCTTGGCGGCGGACTGGCGATGCTCCCGCTGATGCGACAGGAGTTCGTGGAAAAACGCAAGTGGATGACCGATGACGAGATGGTGGACACTGTAGCCGCCATGCAGTCGATGCCTGGCATCATCGCGATGAACATGGGCGTGCTAATCGGCTACCGGTGTGCGGGCATTCCAGGTGCCATTGCCGCGATATTTGGCGGGCTTCTTCCGCCCTTCATCGCGATTGTCCTGCTGGCCACTCTCGTCGCGCAACTACGCCAATATGCCTTTGTTCAGCACCTCTTCCTTGGCGTGCGCGCCGCGGTCGCCGCGATGATTCTCCTGGCAGTGGTCTCGCTGGGCAAACAAATCCTCAAGGGCGAACGTCCCCGATGCATCTTCGCATGGACCGTCGCCATCGCCAGTTTCGCAGCGCTGGTCTTCTTCGGCGTGGATGCCATCCTGGTCATCGTCGTCGGCGCCATCCTCGGGCTGATTTGCCATTTCGTGTTGCCATAATCCTGCGCTTCGCAGCGCGGGCGCACAATTCCCAATTCCTCATTCCTCGTTCCTCATGGGGGTTTTCCAACTCTATCTTCTGTTTGCCAAGATTGGCTTCTTCACCTTTGGGGGCGGCTTTGCGATGATACCCTTCTTCCAGAGCGAACTGGTTGAAAACCACCAGCTTCTCTCGGCAGAGGAGTTCGCGGACATCGTTGCACTGGCGCAGATGACGCCGGGGCCCGTCGGCATGAACGCCGCGACCTACCTCGGTCAACAGCAGGCGGGCTTCCTGGGCGCAGTCGCCGCGACATTGGGCGTCTGCACGCCGTCCCTAACCATCGGATTGGCCATTGCGCTCTGCCTCAAGGCATTTGGGAACAGCCGTATTCTCAAAGCCGCCCTCAGCGGCATCCGGCCTGCCACTCTGGGACTCATCGCCGCCGCAGTCATCTTCTTCGCCGAGACCTCCGCCTTCGCCACTCCATTGGCAAACCTCTGGCACTCGAGCGAGTCCTTTCGGCTCTGTTGGCAAGGAACCGTGATTTTTCTGGGATGCCTTCTTGTCCAATGGAAATGGAAGCCAAATCTGCTCTTCCTTCTCCTCGGCGCCGCGCTGGCGGGCGCAATTCTCTGCATTTAATTCAGGTAACTTGTTGATTTCAAATGAAATACTATAATATCATCAAGACCTTCTTAGCAAAAGACCTCTGGAATGTCGATGTCCAGCAGCTTCCGTTCGCCAAACGATTCGGGTATTCCTTCCTGCGAATGCTCATCATCGCCGTCCGAGGCTTTCTGGAGGACCGTTGCACCCTCCAGGCCTCTGCGCTGACCTACATCACCCTTGTCTCGCTCGTCCCCATCCTTGCCATCACCCTCGCCTTCTGCAAGGGCATCGGACTACAGCGCAAACTGATGGAGACCATCGGACTGGAAATGAAGGTCAAGATGGAACCTGACGAACATGGCGTGATGCGCCGGGAGGTCGTCTATAATGTCATCCCCAAAGAGGAAGACCTCGAAACGCCCCTTCTGGAAACGCCGCCTGAACCCCTTCCGGAGACTTTAGACACCGCCCCTTTAGCCCCTCCAGAAGACATATCCAAGGATATTGAAAATAAAGAAGAAAATGAAATGCCAGCGCCACCGGAACAGCCCCCACGCAAGCATCGCCCCAACTATGCCGCCGAACTGCCCGAGCCGATGCAGGTTGGACTGGTCAAACTGTTCACCTATGTGGACAAGACGAACTTCGCTGCGCTGGGGCTAATCGGCGTGGCGGCGTTGCTCTTCTCGGTTCTCTCCGCCATCCGCAAGCTGGAGGACAACTTCAACGCCGTCTGGTGCATCAAGAAAGGTCGCAATCTTCTGGAGCAGTTCAGTCAATATCTGATTGTTCTGCTGTTGTTTCCGATCGCGATGCTGCTGACCATCTCGATGGCGACCTTTGTGCACTCCGGCGAACTGGCGGAGATGCTCCATACCTCCTCGCCGTTCGTGCTGTGGCTTGGACATCACCTCGGCAACCTGCTGATGTACCTCTTCCTGTGGGGCGGATTCGTCTTTTTGTACTTCTACATGCCCCACACCAAAGTACATATCCTGCCGGCACTGGTCGGCGGATTCCTTGGTTCGCTGGTCTGGCTCGCGGTTCTCTACATCTACCTGCGCTGGCAGGTCGGCCTCGCCAAATTCAACGCCATCTACGGTGGCTTCGCCGCCCTGCCCTTCTTCCTGGCGTGGCTCTACACCAGTTGGATTGTCGTCCTCCTCGGCGCCGAAATCTGTTTTGCGATGCAGCATATCCGTCTGACTCGCCTCACCAAGCACCTTCCGCCGCCCGATCCCGCCACCAACCACCTCCTCGGCATCGCCGCGATGGAGTCCATCTGCCGTCATTTCGATGACGGCCAGGGTCCCTGGAACGCCATGACCTACGCCGCAGCCCATGCGGTCGCGCTCAACGAACTGACTGCCGCATTGGACATATTGGCGCGCGCCAAACTCGTCATTCAACTCACCCCGAACGCCGAACCGCCAGCCCAGTTCGACTACATCCCGGTCCGCCCGCCCGCGCAGATCACCCTCGCCGAGGTCCAGGAGGCATTCTTTGGGATAGAGGCCGGTCGAGCCCAAGAAATCAGCCAGTTCCTGCCTGAGAAACTGGTCACATCCCTTCAGAACTACCATCGCGAAAATCTCCGAGAACTCTCCGAAATCAATTTCGGAAAATAACGCCGGAAATCATTCCTGTCCAACGGAATATCTCTGTCCTATAGTCTGTCATCCGCAGAAAATTTCACCGAAGATACCCGGTTGTCATTATTGGGATGAAATCGCAATCGTTGGGAAGGCGACCTCGGCCAGGACAGGGAAGTGGTCCGACGGATATTCGTCGCCGTCATGGTCGCTGATGGTGATATGCTTCAGAACCCGGAGTTCCCCTTGGAAGAATATGAAGTCGATCTCGCTTTTGCCAGGCTTGTCCGGATTGTAGCGATAGGCGTGGTAGGTCTGCGTAGGACCCTCGTGCGGACTCTCACTGGCTGATTTGGAATCCTTCAGTTTCCTTAAGATGGCCTGGACAGCGGGCGAATCCGCACGGCAATTCAGGTCGCCCGTCAGAAAACAGGGAAGTCCCTGCGCCATCGCCTCGATTCGCGACAGGATGAGTTCCGTACCCTTTTGGCGTGCCTCCTCGCTGATATGATCCAGGTGGGTGTTGAAATGCAGAAATGTCTGCCCCGTACGTCGATCGCGCAGACGCGCCCAAGTGCAGATGCGACGGCAGGCGGAATTCCAAGAGCGCGAACCGACGACCTCTGGCGTCTCGGAAAGCCAGAAGGTTCCGCTGGCCAGGCACTCAAAGCGCTCTTTGCGATAGAGGATACAGCACTGTTCGCCGCCCTGGTCCACTTCCCGCCCGACGCCAACCGCCTCGTAGGGTGTGCCGGAGGACAGCAGGGCGGCTTTCTGTCTTGGCGTGAGTTCTTGCACGCCAATGAGGTCCACCTGATATTTCTCCATCACCGCCTGAATGCGTGGAATCCGGGCTTTCCAGTGGTTAGGCGCCTTGTCCCTTGGCGTGCGCACATTGAAGGTCATGATCCGAAACGGCACCACCTCCTGCGCAAACAGCGCGAAGGCGGCCAGCACGGATAGAAAGATGGTCCGGTGCATGCTCAACGGCGGGAACCCGTTAATGCGGCTACTTCTTCAACTGTGCGGAGACCTCCTTGAAGGCATCGAGCATCTGGTCGGCGTAGATGGTGTCCAGCAATGGCGGGTCGAAGTTGAGGATCGCCTCGTATTCCTGGCTGGAGTCGTTGATGAGCTTCAGCAGCCCGCTGGCAGTCTTGACGGTGCGGTAGGTGTTCTGGGCGACCTCGATCTTGCTCTTGAGGCGCCCCAGCGACTCCTTGAGGTCCTGCTGTTTGCGCACGAGAATCTCATTATATGCCTTGGAGACCTCGATGGTGTTCTGGCTGATGCGTAGATTCGCCTCCAGGTGCGACGCCTCGTCCGCGTGCGTCTTGAGCAGTTCGCGTGTGTCGCGGGTGTTCTGTTCGGCCTCCTTCTGGATTTCCGCCAACTTCGGGAGGAACTTCTTTTCGATGTTCTCCAGACCGACCTGGTGCGCCTGTTCCCAACCCTTCAGGATGACCAGATAAAGCCCGACGTAGTGCTCGACCTGCGCGGCGTTCCCGCCACCCTCCTCCATCTGCCGACGAATCGCATATTGCACCTGCTTAAGCAAAGTCGCGGTGTTGAGCAGCTGGAAGACGTCCTCGCCCTCGGCGGAGACCAGCAGGTAGTCCAGGTATTTGCGGTCGATGATTTTGCCGTAGCGGTTGAGGTCGTTGAGCAGCACGCCCGTCTGGGCGTTGATGCGGGCGTTGATCTGCATGTTCCGCTCGTCAATCTCCTTGAGGCGTTTGTCGCATTTGTCGCGGGTCATCGCGAAGGGATTCTTGGAGGAGTCCGGGTAGCCCCAGCGGTTCGCCTTGAGGTCATTCGCCTCGTCGGAGAGTTTCGTCTGCTCGGCCTGTAGCGCGCGAATCTCGTCGTATGCCTTCAGGCCGGTGTCGGAAGCCACGACCTCGAAGGCGTCGCGCAGGAGTCCCTTGCTGCGGCGGTGGAAGAGCGACTTGTCCTCGCCACCCAGAACATCCTTGTATTCATCGGCGACCTTCCCGAGGTCCAGCCACGCCTTCCGGAAGGGCGCCGCCTCGACGTCCTGCGCCAGTTTCTCCTCCTGCGAAAGCGTTTTGGGGTTGACGATGGGCTTGGCAGCCTCCGTGGTGTCGGCGGTCATCAGCACGGCGAGATCCTGGCAACTGGCGGAAAGCAACAGTGCGCTCGCCAATGCGAGGGCTTTTTTTGCAAAAGTATTGGCAGACATCTTTACTAATTATTTAACATGTTTATAACAAAAGAATTAATTGTGATTTATTGCAGACGTTGCTGACGTCTGGGATCGAAGGAGTTGCGAACTCCCTCGCCGATGAAGACGCCCAGGAGCATCACGATGAAGAGCGCCAGCGAGGGATAGAGCACGAGCCACCAGGCCCATCTCTGCGTCTGCGCCTGGGCGAGCAATTCACCGAGGCTTGGAGTTGGTGCGGGCAGTCCGAAGCCGAGGTAGTCGAGGGCGGCCAGCGACCCGATGGCGCCGACAAGGGAGAATGGGAAGAAGGTGATCAGCGGCACCAGTGCATTGGGAAGGATGTGCCGGAAAGCGATGCGCCAACCGGAGATGCCCAGGCACTTGGCGGCCTCCACGTATGGGAGGTAGCGCAGCCGCAGCGTCTCCGCCCGCATGTAGTAGGAGATGCCAATCCAGTTGAAGAGCGCGTAGCAGACCAGCAGCAGGAGGAACCCCGCGCCGTAGATGGAGCCCATCAAAATCATCACGTAGAGGAACGGCAACGCACTCCAGATTTCGATGAAGCGCTGTCCGAGGATGTCCGTCCATCCTCCGAGGTAGCCCTGGAGCATTCCGGCGAGGGTTCCGCCCGCCAGACTACATATTACCAGTATCATCCCGAAATTCAGAGCAATGCGCAGACCATAGAAGATGCGCGCGAAGACATCGCGTCCCGCGTCGTCGATGCCCATCCAATGTCCCTGGACGGGACGAAACGGGAACCGTGCTGCCTCCATCTCCGCCACCAGCCGGTAGGTGCATTTGCCCAGTTGGACCTCCTCGGACGGGAAGTTCTCCCCTCCACGAACCATCTCGCGCGCGAGGGCGACTTTCTCGCACAGCTCCGGCGGCAGTTCCTGGAAGGCCGACACATTCTTCCTCGGAAGTTCCGCGGTGCGGTCGAATTCCCATCGCAGGTCGCCGGTATGCGTCTTTTCGGTGAACTCCTCGAAGATGCGCGCCCGAAGCGTCTTGCGTCCGCCGGGACGGGCGCTGGCCGCCGCGAAGCGCAGTTCGACCGCCGGCCAGCCGCTCTTCGGCTGTGGTCGCAAGTGGATGGAGAGACTCTCCGCCGACGCCCCAGACCATCGGGATGCCAACTGCGCGTCGAAGTCCTCCGGCAGCACCCAGCAGTCGCTGAGATTCGCGGGGCTTTCTTCTTCCGCAGTTTCTGGAGCGAGCAACCCGAATCCGGAAGACTCCTGGATGGCACCGTCCGGTCCAAAAGTCACTCCAGCCACCCGTGGCTGGAGATTCAGCCGGACGCGTTCCCGCAAGTACGGCGCGAGTTCCTCCGGCGAGGCAATCCGGTAGGGGTCGGTGCGCACCGGCGTCCAGAGCACCCAGGCGTCCGCCAGCGCTCCCTGACGCTCCAAGGTCAAGTAGTCCGCACGGGTCTGGAGACCATTGCCCGTGAAGGCGTCTTCGGGATAGAAACGGAATGCGGGAAAATACCACCGCCCTTGAAAACGCATCGCCAGCGGACGCGAATTGCAGACCAGTTCCGCCCCCAAGGTCAAGATGTACAGCGCCACAAACAGGCAAAACGACCACCATGCCCGGCGGAGCCGCCGGAAGCGAAGCAGGCGCTTTTTGGTGATGGGGCTGAACATCAATGCGTAATGCGTAATGCGTAATTAAAGGGAACTATATCTTTAACTTGCCGAATGGGCAAATGGGACGGTGGTTTGCGGTTTCCTTGTCCCGTATGTCCCGTATGTCCCGTGTGTCCCAGAAATCTTCCGAAAACAGGCAAGTTAAAAATTTAAATCCCAAAGAGATGTGGACTGGAAAGAAGTTCTACGCCAGACAACTCGTGATTCGCATTACGAATTACGAATTACGTAATTGTTTTGGTATCTTTCCGGATTTGTCCAATCCGTGGCGCAGGGTGAATTTCCGGCCAGCGGCCTCGCCGGCCGCCCGCGCAGTGGCGTCCGTGGCGGAGATTCGGCTGCCGGTATTTCGCAGATGCGGGTAAATCCACTTGCGGTATTCCTCCAGGCGACTGCGGTCCGACTGCACCAGCGCACGCATCTCCGGACGCTGATTCTGCTCTCGCATCGCGTTCTGGAACCCCGTGAGCACCCCAATCTTGAAGGAGAGGAGACTGCGCTTGGAGGTCAGCACGCGTCCCAGGACATTCGTGGGCAGTTCATAGACCGCGTGCTCCATGTAGGAGGCCAGGCAGTCATGGACATACGAGGCAATCTTGAGGTCCTTTCGAGTGCCGGAGAGCATCAGTTGCTTGAGGTTCTGCCCAGGGCGCTCCAGGTCCGGCTGGTAATCCCACACCACGATGACATGGAAGAACTCCTGAAGGATGTTGCCGATGAGGCATCCGTCCACGCTGAGGCGCTTCAGGACGGGGCCGACGCCGATGGTGTACATCGTCTCGGCGACCGCCTGCTCGTACGCCTCGGCCTCAGCGAGTTCCGTGGCGTATTTGGCCTGGAGTTCCCGTGCCTTCAGCAACGCCGCCTCGGCCTCGGCCTGGTTCGCGCTCTGCGAAAGCGAGAGCAGCTTCCGAACCTTGACCACCATGCGGGCGGCGGCGGTATCCGCGCCCTCGGCAGATTCGTCCTCCGCGAAGACCACCTGGTCCAGCGTGGGGTATTCTCCGGAGGCCTGTGCCCGTGCGCCAATCCACTGGCAGACCTGCTGGAAACGCGGACCGTGGGGCGCCTCATGTTCGCCGGGGAAACAAGTCTCGCAGATTTGATGCGCGGTCTCGTGGCGCAACACATCCACGACCACATACCAGGGATGATGACTCACCAGACTGGCACGCAACTCGATGCACTGCATCGTGCCACCGCGCCACTGCCCCCAGCATCCCAAGTCGGGATTCAAGGCAAAGACGGGCTGGCACAGCTGTGCAGACAACTCTGGACGCAGCCGCTCCACCGCACGACGCCACTCCTGCGCCAGCGCGGTGCTCAAAACTCCCTGATATGCATTATTACTCATCGAGTCGCTCATTTTCCAACTGCGGCTCACAGCTGTCCGGTAAAACTACAGTCCAAAGACAAAAGTCATAGGAAAACACTGCTGTCCGGTAAAACTACAGGCCGAAGGCAAAAATCATAGGAAAACTAAGATTCCTTTTCCTTTCCTGACAAAGAATTTGCAACCGGCCGAAACCGCATTACATTACTTCCGAAGGGGGTGGGGGCATACCTCCCTAATTGGAACGCGCATGCGCGACCATGCAAAAAAACGCCGCCGATGGCGTCTGGTTAAAATCGCCCTCCAGGCAATCTTGCCTTGCTTCGGTCTGCGCATGGCGCAAGGTACTTTTTTCCTGCCAGACAGCAGTGACTGCGGCCGGAATAATAAAATAATCCCTAGTGCTCTTTCCGATGGGCATTCGACCGCCAAATTCGTTATTATACATTATATTTAAAGCAAATTCTTTCCTTTGTCCGTAAACCGTCCTTTAGTCCTTAACCCCTGGAGACATCATGGAACTCAAAGACAGCCAGACCGCGAAAAACCTCGCCTTCGCCTTCGCCGGCGAATCCCAGGCCCGTAACAAGTACACCTACTTCGCCAGCGTCGCCAAGAAGGAAGGCTACGAGCAGATTGCCGCCATCTTCCTGGAAACTGCCGACAACGAGAAGGAGCACGCGAAACTCTGGTTCAAGCACCTCGAGGGCATTGGCGACACCGTCGCCAACCTGAAAGCCGCCGCCGCCGGCGAGAACGAGGAGTGGACCGAGATGTACAAGGGCTTCGCCGAGACCGCCCGCCAGGAGGGCTTCGACGCCATCGCCCGCCAGTTCGAGGGCGTCGCCGCCATCGAGAAGCACCACGAGGAGCGCTACCGCGCACTGCTCAAGACCATCGACGAGGGTTCCACCTACATCAAGGTCGGCAAGGTCATGTGGATTTGCCGGAACTGCGGCGCCATCATCACCAGCGACAAGGCTCCGGAACTCTGCCCCGTCTGCAAGCACCCCAAGGCATACTTCCAGCTCTTCCAGGGCGACAACTACTAATCGAAGTTAAAAGTTTAAAGTCAAAGGGGGAAAGTTTCCGTTTGATGGCTAGGACTTTGAACCTTTAACCTTTAAACTTTACCCTTTAAACTTTACCCTTTAACCTTGATTTGAGCTGGTCCGGACGGCCGCTCCGGTGTTCTTCCCGGAGAGGAAAGTCCAGACACCACAGGGCAGGATGTCCGTCTGAAAGGGCGGATATCGCGGGGCAAACCCGCGGTCAGGATAGCGCCACAGAAAACATACCGCCAGCTTCGGCTGGCAAGGGTGAAAAGGCGAGGCAAGAGCTCACCGCGACGGCTGGCGACGGCC
>JAFZWH010000124.1 GCA_017617415.1 Victivallales bacterium
CGAGTCTATCGACGACCTCTACGACAGCGCCATCTATTTCTACAACTACATCACCCAGGGCGGTGCCGCCGCCGAACTGACGCCTGCGGACATCTCGCTGTTCACGGTGGATCCGGATGACACGGACAAGGCGCAGGTCGCACTGGACAAGATTCAGAGCCTGACCAACGAGTAGGCGACACAAGACCATTTCCAACTCTACAACCAACCAAATCCGAGGAATAGCAAATGACCAAATCCTTCGCAAAACTCTCCACTTGGCTGAGTGCTTTCGCGGTGTTGCTGTGCGCAGCGGTGCTGGCCGGCGACCTCAAAGTCACCTATGAAAACGTCCAGCCCTGCGTACCAGGCGTCACCGACTACAGCCAGGCAGTCATCGACCTTTATGTTACTACTGGTGCGGACATCGGCATGGTGACCTTCACCTCAACGGTCGCGCCAGTCGATGGCGTCACGTTTGACCCGACCAAAGTGGAATGGGACTCCAATGTCATTGACACCACCAATGCCCCGACCGCGGCGTTGCTTTCCTCGGGCAAGCTACAACTGAAGATCAACGCGCCTGCCCCGCTGACTGCCGCAGTCCAGCCTTCTGCAAATCCGCAGCACATCTGCAGAATCTACGCCGATGTGGATAGCACCTTGGCGGGTCAAACCGTGGCGCTTCCCTTCGACATCACGGCCGCCACCGGCATTCAGGGAACCAAGAGCGTCACCAAGAACAATTGGCTGAGCGCCGACTCCATCGCCTCCGTGGACTTCAATGTTTACAAGTCCTTCAACTTCTTCCGGGTGCAAGGCGCGACTTTCGAGACCGACGAGGACACCGCGCTGACCATCTCCGCCGCGGACACCACCAAGTTCGAGGCCTCCGCCTGGGACACCGCCACCTCCACGCTGCAGCCCACCACCGATGTCGAGTTCGTCAGCGCCCAGCTGGGCGGCACCAACACGGTCATCGACGGCAAGCTGGTCTTTATTCCCTATCCCGGCTCCGTCGAGGTCAAGAATGGCGAAATCGTCTTCACCCCCGAAGCGAACTGGAACGGCGAGGTCTGGGTGAATGCGGTCGCGCATTCCACCACCATCGCCGACACCGACACGGAAGTGAGTTTCCCCATCACCGTGAATGCGGTCTCCGACCCGCTGGAACTCTCATTTGACTCCAATGATCTGGTCGCCGTGGAAGGCGAAGCCGTCTCCGGCACGCTGACGCTGACCGCCACGGATGTCGATGGCGGCAAGTTCCTCACCGGCGCTACTGTCACCCTGGGCGACGATTTCCTTACCATCGAAGGCACTCTCGAACAGCAAGGTAGCCAGGCTGGCGTGACCACCTATTTGTTCACTGCCTCCGGCCCCGTTGTGCCCTACACCGCCGTCGCGCACCCATCGACTTCTTGGGACTGCCCCCTGACCGTCGTTGCCACCGACGGCACGGATGAATATGAGTTGACGGGCACCGTGAATGTCACGGACACCGACCGGGCGCCTGAAATCACCTCCTTAACCGTGAACGGCACAAGTACCTTCCCGCTGGCGATCAAGGCCGACACCGCGCTGAGCATTTCGGCCACTGCCACGGATCCGGATGAGGAGGACACGGCTGGTTTAGATTTCTATTGGGTTGACGCCACGACGAATCCCTGGAGTTACACTTTGGCGGCGCAGAGCGTGGCGGACTTTGAGGCCGACCTGGCCGGCGAGCAGCCCTTGACCAAGGGGATGCATTACTATGCAGTGTCCGCTTCTTCCAGCCAGGGCGGTTTATTTTCCGACACCTTGATTGACTTCTCCGTCTTGGTCGAGAACTCCGCGCCGGTGGTTCCCGTGACCAGCGGCAGCATCTTCGTGCTGCGCCACGAGGACGCCACCACGCCCGACCCCGGCGTGGCCACCTTCACTGCCACGGATGTGGATCCGGGCGACATCGTGCAGGTCTGCGCCGAACCCACCCGTGCCGCCGAACCGGCCGCCGACGCCTCCTGCACGATCGAGGGGCAATACGGCACCATGGAGGTCGTGGTCGATGGCGAGACCATCACCGCCACCTACACGATGAATGACGCAACCGTCGCCGCCAACGAGGACACTGAAGAGACCCTCACCTTCTACGTGACCGACGAGGACGAGGAAGACTTCACCGCCATCACCGTGAAATGCACCTTCCAGGCCAATCCGCCGCCCGTGCTGACGGCCGCCACTACCACGGTGACCATCGCCGAAGTCGATGAGGCCGGTGAACCCACCTCCTTCGAGGTAAAGGTGACCGCTACCGACACCAATGTCTATCCTGCTGGCGTGAGCGAATGGAAAATCACCGTCCCGGACGGCTGGGATTACGAGACCGGCGGCATCATGCAGACCGGCAAGGTGGACGAGGGAACCTGGACGGGCACCGCGACCTGGACGGTCTATCCTGTCAGCTATGACACCATCACCGGCAGTCCGCGCGAGACCTCCGCGGAGTTTGGCTTCACCGTGACCGCCGTGGACTATGCCACCGACGCCGAGGGAACCCTGGACTTCACCGTCACTGTCACCGACGTGGATCGTCTGCCCGGCGCCCCCGCCTCGGTCGCCTTGGAACCTGCTGAACCCGTCCATGGCGATGCCATCACCGCCACGGCCTCTGGTGCCACCGATGAGGATGGCGATGCAATTACCGGTTACACCTACAAGTGGGCATACAGCGCGGATGGCGAGAACTTCACCGACCTGGCCGAGACCACTGATACTCTGAATGACGCCGAGGCCATCAAGAAGGGCTACACCGTGAAGGTCACCGCCTTCGCCGTCACCAAGCCCTACGGGGATGCCGAGGCGATTTCCGAAGAAGGTTTCGCGGCCACCGTCGTGATCGGCAACACCGCGCCCTTCGTGAGCACCCTGGGCGACCAGACGACTGACGACGCCACCGTGAATCTGGAATACACCTGGACGGTGGACGAGAACTCCGCGGACAACGCGATGGCTGCCGCAGCCACTGACGTCGATGCGAATGACGGCGTGGACAGCCTCACCTACGAGGTCAGCGAAATCTCCGAGGAGGTCGGCAATCTGGAAATCGATGCGGAAACTGGCGCGATCACCTTCACGCCCGCCGAAAACTACAACACCGTAGAGACCGGCGACACTGTGACCTTCACGGTCACCGCCAAGGATGCCGATGGCGTAGCCGCTGCGAACACTGCCACCGTCACGCTGGTCATCAACGAAGTCAACAGCGAGCCGTCGTTTGCCCTCGAAGACCAGTATGTGCTGCCCGGCGACCTTGGCGTTGAGCTCACCGTGGAGGCCGAGGCCGAGATGGGCGCGAACGAGGAGAATCAGGAAATCTCCGAGTGGAGCATCGAGGTACTGGAGGGCGCGGAGATCTTCGCGGCCATGCCGACCGTATCCTACGAAGGCAAGTCCATCACGGTGAAATACACCATCAAGGCGGACGCCACGTTGGGGGCCACCGCGAAAGTGAAGGTCACCATCAAGGACAACGGTACCACCGCCGGTAATCCTGACCCGTTGGAGGCCGAGGCCGAGTTCACCATCTTCCTGGGGGCTTCGCCGTGGTATCCGATCCTCTCCTTCGAGTGCGCGGATCCCGATAACCACACCGAGGGCCACACAGTGGTCATCGACGGCAGCGACGATTCCAGCTACTCCATCACCCTGAAGGGTGCCACCTACGAGGTGCTGCCTGCTGACTATGTGGCGATCGGCCATCCCGGCTATGCGCCAAATACTGAGCTGACGATTACGGTGTATCCTTGGACGCAGAAGGACGGCACCTCCGCTGAGGAATGCGCGGCGTCCACGGCAGTCGTCGCCAACTACGACACGCCCAGCGAGCCCACGACCGACAGCGAGACCGAACTGGTCGCCGATGAAAATGGCTTTGTGGAGTTGCCGAAGTTCTCGGTTCCGATGGCCAAATCCTACAAGATCGAGGTCAAGAAAGACGGCGCGGTGGTTCAGACCATTGAGGATGACTTTGCGCCGAATGCCGAAGGAATGGTTATTCCTGACATCGAGGGGATGACTCTCCAGTTGACGGAGGCCGGCGAGTACGCCGTTGAGGTCAGCGGGACGAACCCCGCCGGCGAATCCGCGGCGGCGGTCCTCTTCACCGTCACCTCCGAAGGTGGCGAGGAGATCGATTTGGCCGACGAGGCCTGGGAAGGCGAGTTCCTGCCCGGCAATGGCGAGGCATTGACCAATGCCAATGTGCGCTTCTCCTGGCCGGCGCTGAAAGGTGCCACTGCCTATACGCTGAGTATCTTCGACGGCGACGGCAAGTCCTACGACACCATCAAGGGAATCTCCGGTACCAGCCAGACCGTGGAACTGACGATGGATGGCGACGTGACGAACTACAGCTGGTTTGTCACGGCCACCAACGGCAAGTCTTCCCTGGACTCTGACGAATACGCCTTTGTCCTCAGCGAGGCCAGTGGCGACACGTTGGTGATCACGAAGGTCGTTGCCGAGGATGGTGGCCTGCGGGTTTACTTTGCCGGTGCTGCTCCTGATGGTGAAATCGCCTTCTCGTTCCAGTACTTTGATGTCGCAGGTCTGGCTTGGACCAATGGCAATGCCACTGGTGACGCGGAGAACGGCTCGCTGGCGCTTCCGATGGGCGCTGCTACCGCAGCTGGTGACTTCGTGGTGCTGAAGCAGGGCGACGGCGAATGGAAAATCTACGAGGTGCAGGCACAGTAGTTTCCTGGAGGAAATGCCAACGGCGTCCGAAACGTCTTAGATGCTTTTCGGACGTCCGACGGGAATTTTTAGATCAAGGATTCATCTTAAATAGGATTTAAACCATGAAAAAAAGTCTTTTGTTCCTATTGAGCCTGGCGGTCTGCGTCTCCCTGTTTGCGCAGGAGGCCGTCCCGGAAGCAACTGCCGACGACGCCGAAATCTCCGCGACCGCTCCGGCGGACTGGTATTTCTCGGTGGGTGTCGCTTACCGCAAGTTTGACCGGCCGAAATTCAAGGTCGTTACCAACATCTCCCCTGACCTGGAGGACACGATGCTTGTTCTGAACGGCCAGTTGGTCAGCATCGACAACTCGAACATGGCGGCGGCCGCGCAAGCCGCAGGCTATCGTACTGGCCGTGCCGGTGTTGGCGAATTGACCTTCGCCAACATCACTGGCGGCGGTGGTGTCGCTACCAGCAAAGGCAGCTACTCGAAGTCGGAGAATCTCGGCGGCACCATCGGCGGCTCGCTGAGTCTCTGGACCGATGGCAACCTGGATCTCGCCTTCGTCACCAACCTCTCGTTCTTCGAGATGGACTCTGCCTCCCGTGGATTGAAGGGCGGCTCCAGCTATGAAGCCATGCTGTTCAAGCAGTTTGTGGGCTGGAATGGCGATGGCGATTACAACCGGAATGTCGGCGGCCCGACGACGAATATGGGCACGAGCGAAGCCACTGGGCTGGCCTCCACGGGAAAAGCCAAGTTTGACATGCAGTTGTGGGTGGTGGATGCCGGTCTGAGCCTGGGTTACAACTTTGATTGCGGCTTGCGCTTGTATCTCGCGGGTGGACCGACCCTCTCTCTGGCGGACATGGAGACTTCCAGCAGCGGGCACCACAAGAACGAGCTGGAGTTCAATTGGGGGCTCTATGTGGCTGGCGGCGCGAGCTACTGGTTCACTGAGTTTGTCGGCATCGCGGCAGAAGTGCGCTACGATGACGGCTTCGGCACCGTTGGCACTCGCTATGCGAAGCAGAACCTGGATACCCTGGGCGGTTCCGTGAAACTGCTGGTTCGCTTCTAATCGACTGCTGAATAGCACACCAATGTGATGCGCCGCCGGAAAGCCGTATGTCTTTCCGACGGCGTTTTGAGTTTTAATGCTACTTGTTGTTTAGGCCCCCAGGGATTTTCATTCTCATGAATAAGTTGTTTGCCATCCTTTGCTGGAGTGCCCTGGCGGTTTCCGCGGCTGCGCTGATGCCCTTGCGTACCGATTATTTCACGCAAGGGTGTGGCGGGGATGGCTTTGAAAACTATTATCAGCCGGTGGTGGCGGATAATGGCGCGGTGGCGGCAATCGCCCCGGCGCCGGACGAGCCATACGACCCGGAAACGCCGCAGCGTGGCGGCTATCTGATTAGCGCTGACGGATCGTCTGTCACGCGGCTCTTCGCGCCCGGCTTTGGTCAGATGGAGTTTCCCGGCGTGGGCAAGTTCTTCTTCTGGCGGGCGGCGTGTGCCATCGTGGCAGACCATGGTCGGGAGAACTTCTGGGACGTCTCTTTGGATGTCACGGGAACGGATTTGATATCCCCAAAGATTCACCACTACTCGGCTTCTTCCGGCGAGCGCCTCTTCGACCTTGGCATTGGCTATACTCCGGACTTGCTCGTGAGGCTACTTCCCACGGCAGACGGGCTTGCCGCTTTCCTTCACACGGTGGATGGAACAGGCACGCCACTGGAGACCACAGGACTGTATGTTCTCAATCAGGCCACGCTCACCCTCCAAAAAGCCGTCGAATTGCCTCACGATTTGGGCTTTGCTCCCGCCTTCACCGCCGATGGCACCGCCATCTTCTATATTGGGTTGGATGAGGCCTTTGGCTTGGAGAACGCGATGCTTGCGCTTTACCGCTACGACATTGATGCTGGCACCACAGAGTTTCTGGAGGACATCGGAACCCGTGCGGGCCTGATGGTCTGGGAAGGCGCGTATGCGAAGGACAAGCCGATGGTGGCCGTCAACGCGGACGGCGACGTGGTTGCCTACCGCTGGGCGAATGGCAGCAGTGCAACCGAGGGCGGTGTGCTACTGCGCGTGGCGGCGAAAAATGCCGTAACGGGAGACTATGAGTTCGGCTTCGCCAGTCGGCTCACTGGAACAGACCAGACACTTCTGGTGGATGAAACGGAAGGCAAGGGCACCAATACGCTGGAGTGCCAAGACCCCGCCATCTCCAGCGATGGGCGCTACATTGCCTTCACCGCTCGCGCAACCAATGCCGGGGAGGGCAATACGGGCTTCCGCCAGGCTTGGCGCTATGACCGCCAGGAACAACGCCTGGAATGCCTCTCGACTGGCCTGGCGACCGACTGCCATGCGGTCGCGCTTTCCCCGAATGGCCGCTATGCGGCTTTCGTCGCGACGGATTCCTCCACGCAATTGCCACAACTTTTCCGAGTGGACTGCGGTCCGGCAATCACGCTGGCGAAACGACAACTGTTTGTGCATCCAAAGGAGACAGTGGAACTGGGAGTGGAAGTCGCGGCGACGGCTGAAGCGACCATTGCTGTCACGGGAGATTTTCCTGGGGTGTTGATGACCGCCGAGGGCGATGAGGTGCTTGGGAATATGCCCTATTCTGCGGACACCCTGCCGTGGTCGTTATGCGCAGACGAGGAGTCCAAAAGCGGAACCTTGGTCATCGAAGTCACGGAAGGGGAGAATATCGTTGCGGCGGAATTGTCCATAATTGTCTCGAATTTTACCAATTTGACCAATGGCGTCTTGTCCTCAAGCGCATTGTATTCGTATTCCTACTCAGATCTTCACTTTACCTCGAATGGCGAAGAGGCAATTCTGCTGACCAATGCGTCGTTGACGTCGCGGGATGCGGACAAGGTTCCTGTCCAGGATGTCTATCGTCTCGATGTTGCCGCAGGAATGTTGAAGTTGCTGACTGGGGACGGCACTTTCTCCGCCAATGTCTATTCCCCTCAGATTGCTGGGGATGGGAATACGGTGTATTGGCTGAGCCAGACAGGCGAACTGTGGACCGATGGTGGCGTGACGTTGGCCAGCGGTGTCTCCCAGCTTTCCCCCGCCGTTTCTCATGATGGCAAGGTACTCGTAATCCGCAAAGGCAACGCGCTATTGCGTTCCACGGATGCGGGTGCGACCTGGGCGCAAGTGCGGGTGGAGGACCTGCCGGAGACGGCGGTTTACAGCACGCCCATGCTCTCCTATGACGGCGGGGTGCTGGTTTTCACGGTGCGAGCGGAAGGACAGTTGTCCCTCTATGTGCAGGACGGCATAGATGCGCTTCGAGAACTGGCTCCTGAGATTTCCGCGTTGGAGGGGCTGACGCAGGATGGGGCAAGGGTGCTGGTGAAACGGATTGACGGCTCGTTCGCCTGGATTTCCGTAGGCAATGCGAAACTCACGGCGATTGACGCATTGCCACCGAATGCGCGTGAGGTCTCCCTGGCCGGCAATGGTCGTTTTGTGGCATACACGGCACCGTCGTCTTTGGATGCCTCACTGAACGGGGTGTATCTGCTGGACCTTGGTAAAAGCGTGACCACGGAGGTTACGGCGGGCGCGGATGGGGCATCCTCCACGCCTGTCCTCTCCGCCAGTGGGCGCCTGCTGCTCTTCGCCAGTGATGCCACCAATCTGATTGACGGACTAGAGGACGCCAACGAGGAGCGCGACCTCTTCCTTTACACTTACCCTGAGTGGGAAAATGCCCTGCCGGGAGCGCCGATTTATACGGCGCATAACTTGCAGGAAGACCCATCGCAGCCACTTCTCCTGAGATTGGGTTTGCAAGACAAAGGTGGCGATGCGCTGGTGCCGGTGATGGCCACCTCGGCCACCTTGGGAACCGTGCGCCTCGTGCCTCCCTGCGAAGGGCAGCTCGAATATCTGCTCAGCTATCTTCCACCGCAGGATTTCGTCGGCACGGACTCGGTGCGGATCCGCACCTGGGACGGGACGGGCTGGGGCGCTTGGAACAGCCTCAAGCTGGTCGTGCAAAACGTGAATGACCCGCCGGTCTGGGATGAGGACGCGCCAACCTCGCTTGAACTCCAGGCGGGAGACTCGCTTCAGGTGACGCTCCACGCCACCGATGTGGACGAGGCGAACCCTACGCCGGATGTGCTGGAATACGCGCTCTCTGGCGAGGTGCCGTTGTGGGCAAGCGTGGAGTCATCCACAGGGCTGCTTACTTTGCGCCCGGGTTTCAACGACGATGGTGAATTCACGCTAACTACAGTGGTCTCCGATGGCATGGTGACGTCAGAACACCAAATTACTGTGACGGTCACCCCGCTTGCTGAATGCGAGGTGCCTTTGACGCTGTTATGTACGAATGGGAGTGAACTTCCTGATGGTGTTGATCCGGAGAGTGCATTGGGGCAATGGCTGAAGGCTTTTGCGGGATGCTGGGTCTCTTTCGACGACGGCTGGCAAGCCCTTTCGCTTCCGGGCGATGCGGATATCGCGGAATTGTGCGCCGTGTTGGGCTGTGAGCAGATTTGGTTTTACAGTACAGGTATATACTACGCGGTCTCCGAAGGCACCTTGTCTGCGGGTACGGGCTTCTGGGCGCAAGTAGTCTGGCTCAACGATGTTACGGGCATTTCACTGTTCCTCACGCCGACACCTCAGCGCGGTGGCGAGTTGCCACGTTTCTGTGGATCGCTGGTAGGCGAAGAGCCGCCTGTCGGTTTGCGCGGCGTGGAAGGCGGCGTCTGGGTGGATGCGCCCAATTGGCAACTCGGACGCGGGTATTTTCAATAACTGCAGGACGACAGTCGTCGGTCGTCGATCGTCAGTCGTCAGATTTAACCTCTAACCTCTAACCTCTAACCTTTTTCCGATGCTGAAGCAACTTCTTTCGATGGTAAAGAGCGCAGGTTCCGAATTCCGCGCGTCTCCGTTCTGGGCCTGGAATGCGAAGATGGAGCCGGCGGAACTGCGCCGTCAGATCCGCATCTTCCACGAGATGGGGCTGGGAGGATTTTTCATGCACTCCCGCGTCGGTCTGAATACCCCCTACCTGAGCGAGGAGTGGTTCAAATGCATTAGCGCGTGCGCGGACGAGGCGAAGAAGCTCAAGATGCAGGCGTGGCTCTATGACGAGGACCGCTGGCCTTCTGGCGCCGCCGGCGGACTGGTCACCAAGAACCCCAAGTACCGCATCAGCGGACTGTGGTGCGAGCGTGCGACGAAGGCCGCGGACCTCAAGACTCCCGCGAAGGACCGCCTGGCATATTTTGTGGCGAAATTCGCGAAGGACGGCGAGACCATCCTTTCCGCGAAGCGTGTGAAGGCGCTTCCGGCAAAGGCGCCGGCCGGTAGCGAACTGATGGTCTTCTACGTCCATACGGAAATCCCCTCCAGCTGGTTCAACGACCAGACCTACCTGGACACGATGAACCCCGAGGCCGTGGAGAAGTTTCTGGAGGTCACCCACGAGGCGTACCTCAAGCACAATGGCAAGGACTTCGGCAAGACCATCCCCGGCATTTTCACCGACGAACCCAATTATGTCCATGGATGCTACGGCTTTATCCATGCGGTGCCGTGGACCAAGGCGCTTCCACAGACCTTCCAGAAGCGCTTCGGCTATGATGTGATGGATCATCTCTTTGAGCTGGGCTATGACGTCCGGGGCGTGGAGTTCTCCAAGGCGCGCCATGACTTCTACGAGGTGGCCACCACGCTCTTTGTGGAGAATTTCGGAAAGCTCATCGGCGACTGGTGCGGGAAGCATGGTATCAAATACACCGGCCATGTCCTCTGCGAGGACGACATGCTCTCGCAGCGCAAATGCGTGGGCGCTGCGATGCGCTTCTACGAATATCAGCAGCAGCCCGGCATTGACCTCCTCTGCGAGGCATGGGATCCCATCGACACCGCGAAGCAGTGCTCCAGCGTGGCGCATCAGCTCGACAAGCCCACGCGCCTCTGCGAATGCTACGGCGTGACCGGGTGGGACTTCCCCTTCGCGGGGCACAAGGCCCTGGGCGACTGGCTCGCGGTGTTCGGCATCAACTTCCGCTGCCCGCATCTCTCGTGGTATTCCATGGCCGCCGAGGCCAAGCGCGACTACCCAGCCAGCATCTCCTTCCAGTCCTCCTGGTATCCCTACTACTCGCTGGTGGAGGACTACTTCGCGCACCAGGCCGCCGCATTGCGTTTGGGCGAGGAACTCCGCGACATCCTCGTGGTGCATCCCATCGAGTCCGCCTGGGGCGCCAAAGCGCAAGTCCCGGCCGACGAGCAGAAGGCCTTCAACGCCCCTGTGATTGACGTGCGCAATGTCCTGCTGGCCAATCACCTGGATTTCGACTACGGCGACGAGGACCATCTGGCACGCTTCGCCAAGGTCGTTGGCAAAGGCACCAAGGCCGTCCTTCAGGTCGGCGTCGCCAAATACCGCGTGGCGGTACTCCCGAAGATGCTGACCATCCGCGCCACCACGCTGAAATTGCTGCAGGAATTCCAGAAGGCCGGCGGACAGGTGGTTTATCTGGACAAGGCCCCCGCCTATCTGGACGCTGAGAAGTCCGCCCAGCCCGTCAAGGCCTACGCAGCCTTCTGCGCTGTCACGCTGGAGACGCTGCCCAAGGCGGTGGCGACACGCGGACGCCGCGTCTCCATCACTGTGCGCGGCAAAGGCGAACTCCCCGAGGTCTTCTATATGCTCAAGCAGGGCGAGGACTTCGAGACGCTCTTCGTCGTCAATACCTCCATGAAGCACGAGGGCAATCGTCCCAACGAATGCCCGCGTCTCCCCGGCCGAACCGCCGCCTACGACAAGGCGGTCGTCACGCTGAAGAGCGACTTGGGTTCAGGCGCCAAGGTGTATGAACTCAACCAGGAGACCGGCGTTTGGACAAAACTGGACAAAAGTGTGCAATTTTCCGCCAATGGCAAATTGCAAATCACGGCCAGCTTCGCGGTCTTCCAGAGCCGCCTGTATGTGATCACCAATCAGGCGATTCCGAATGCGGTGCCGGAGACGGTGGAGCCGGAGGTCATCGGGGTCTGCGAACTGCCGCACTGCTGCTGGGAATACCAGCTGGACAACCCGAACGCGATGGTCCTTGACCAGGCCATCTACGAGGTGGATGGCGAGTCCGACGAGCAGCTCCACTACATCCTGAAGATCGATGATGCCGTGCGCACGAAGATGGGGCATCGTCCCCGTGGCGGCGCGATGGTACAGCCGTGGGTGGACGCGAACCGCAAGCCGACCAAGACGGTCAAGCTGAAGTTGACCTACTCGTTTGAGGTCGAGGCGCTACCGCCGTCAGAGAGCAAACTCCAGCTGGCTTTGGAGCGTCCGGACCTCTACGCGATCACGCTGAATGGCAAGAAGGTCGCGAATCAAGCGAAGGGCTACTGGGTGGATCCCGCCATCCAGACCGTGGCGCTGAAGGTCTCGGATTTGAGACTCGGCACGAACTTCCTGGTACTGGAATGTGACTACCACGAGTTGCTGCCGGGCTTGGAGTCGATGTATCTCCTGGGCGATTTCGGCGTGAAGGGCGCACGGACGATGACTTCTCTGCCGACGGAACTCGACCTGGGCGATTGGTGCAGCCAGGGCCTGCCCAACTACTCCGGCAACGTGACCTACCATGTGGACTTCCAGCTTTCCAAGCTCAAGAAAGGCGAACGCGTGGCGGTGGACTTCGGCAAGTGGGCCGGTGCGTTGCTTGGCGTGCGGGCGAATGGCGGCGAGTTGAAGCTCGTCGGCTGGGCCCCCTATCGCGTGGACATTACCGACCAGCTGAAGCCAGGTGTGAACTGCCTGGAATTGGTGGTCCTCGCCAGCCGCCGAAATGTCTTTGGCCCCTTCTACGACTATGAGCAGAGTCCGTGGTGGTGCGGTTCTGAGGCCTTCAAGCATTTCCAGGTCTGCGAACGCCATCTGGTGGCATGCGGACTGCTTGAACCGCCCATGCTGGTGCGGATGAGGGGGTAGTGCGGCTGTGGTGCGCAGGACGCGCACCTGCCAAACCTCTCACCTCTCATCTCTCACCTCTAGCCTTTTCTGCAGGGCTTTTCGGGTGCGGTCGCAGGTGGGGTAGTCGCGGTACAGAAAACCATATTGTGCGAACCACTCCGAAGCCTCCAGAATTGCCTGCATATCGGGCTTGCTGGCGACCGTTCGGTCCACCCCGAGTACAAGCGGTATTTCGGGGTGTGTTTCAAGCCATTTGACGCGTTCTGCAAGGCCGTTGGCATGCCATCGGTTGAATAATTCCAGATGCACAAGAGTTCCGTCCTGATATTGGAAACTGAGGTCAGGGAAAATGATTTCCCGTCCTTCACCTCGCAGAAATGGGGTGTTTCCGACGATTCTCCACTCGGGGACCGCCTCCTGGAAGTGCTGGTGGAAGAGCCGGATTTCATCAGGCACATACGCCGCGAAGTTATGATAGGGGCATTCCAGGCGGGAGTCCTGGGTGAGCCGCAGCATGGCATTCTCGTGCGTTTTCCAAGTGACCTCTGCCTCCAGACTCCAGCGTTCCACGGAACAGATGGCGGGTAAAAAGGCTGCCAGTTGTAGCCCGTAGCGTTTCGACTGGTCGAGAATGCTGGCTGGACCGTCCACGATGAGGTGCATGCGGAGAAGGCTGTCATCGGGTGTTTCCGCTTCGGTTTCCACAGTTGCCAAGAGCTGGAAGAAGCGAAGGTATTTGAATACTCTGCGCAGACGGGGCGCATCGGCGGTTGCCAGATGGATGTCCAGGTGTCTGGCAGTCAGCAATATTCCCTGCACAAGTGCGAGGTTATAACGGTTGAGCAGTTGTTGTGCGTTGAGATCCTTGAACTCCAAAAGGCAGTCGTTTTCAGGCAGGTCGGCATAGAGCTGCCCCTCTTGCAACAACGGATTGTCGGGAATTTTCTGCTGAAGTAATTCTCGCCAATTTCCCACTTCGGGCAATGCTTCGTTGCCCTGAAGGAGTTTTGCGGAATGCTCAAGTACCTCGGCGCGGAGCTTGGGGAAGTCGATTTCTGCCAGTGAGGAGAAGGTGCTCCGCTCGTCCAGGAGCTTCCGCAACGCGAGTGCGAGACGGCGATTGGACGCGCCATCGATGAGCGGCGTGGTGTATTCCTCCAACTCGGCGGCCGTCTGGTGCTGTGCAGCTGCCGTGCGGTAGGCATCGATGAGCTGCGTGGCCAACTCCAGCGGGCCGGGCAACATGGTCTTCACGAAAGTCGGATAGACCACGCCCTGGCGGCAGATGGCTGAAATGAGGCTGCGATTCAGCATAATTCGTAATGCGTAACCCGCAACATTTCGCCGCGGGCACCGGACCGACCCCTGGTTCTCGCACGCGTCGTGCGAGCTATTGATAGGCGGGGTGGTTTCGCCGGCGTTCGGAGACGTAGGTCTCACCTGTTCCAAAACTTACCAGTTCGTAGAGCAGTGCGGTCTTGCCAGGGGCCGGACGAAGGATTCGCCCCAGTCGTTGGACATGCTCGCGCACCGAGCCTGAACCGGAGACGATGATTCCCACGCTGGCGGCAGGCACGTCCACGCCCTCGTTGAGAACCTTGCTGGTCACCAGCACGGGATAGCGTCCCTCCCGGAAGGCCTCCAGGAAGGCGATTCGCTCGGGTGTTTTGGTGTGGTGAGTGATGACGGGGAGGCAGAAGGTGGTTCCGATGCGGTAGGCGGTCGCGTTGTCGGCAGTGAAAATGATTGTGCGGTCGTGACGGTGGACATGGATCAGCTCGTGGATTTGTCGGAGTTTTGCGCGAGAGGAGCGTGCGACCCGCCGCTGGGTGAGATAGGCGTTGAGAGCGTCACGTCCATCAGGCTGTCGCGCACATGCACGCAGGAAGAACCCCCATCCTTGCGGAGTGCCGAGGGAAATCTTGTTGCGATGGAGGAAATCCACATAGATTGCGTGGGTACGGTTGTATTCCTCTTGTTCGTCCGGATCGAGTTCGACGTCGAGGGTGATGGTCTCGTAGGGAGCCAACACTGTGGCCTCGGAGAGTTCGGTGATTTCGCGGCGGAAGCAGATGGGTCCGAGAAGCGCTGAGTATTCGGCGTCCAGATTGTCCTGTCGTTCTGGTGTTGCGGTGAGGCCAAGTCGCCAAGGTGCTAAAGCGAGTTTGGCGATTTGGGAATACATTGGTCCAGGGAGATGGTGGCACTCGTCCACCACCAGCAGTCCGAAGCGATTGCCGATGAACTCCATCTGGAGAAGCGCCGAGTCGTAGGTGGATACGGTGATGGGCTGGACGTCGTGTGAACCGCCGCCGATGGTGCCGATGGGGCAATGGAAGGCGTTACGCAACTGAAGCGCCCATTGCGCCAGGAGGTCCAGAGTGGGCACCACGATAAGCGTTGAACGCGCGGCTGTCGCGATGCATAATTGTGCAAGAAATGACTTTCCCGTGCCAGTCGGTAGAACCACGATGCCGCGTCGGCCGGCTTGCTGCCAGGCTTCCAGCGCGGCGGACTGGTAGTCGCGCGGCGCCTTGCCGGGACGAAAGTCCAATGTCAGTTGTTCGTAGATGCGCGCCTGGTCATCGTAGGGAATATGCTGGTGATAGAGTTCCGCGAGAATGGACGCGTAGTCGCTTGCCATTGCCCGCCAGCGCTGGATGCGGGTGTCGTATTTGCACCAGTTGGTCAGTCGCCCAGGCAGCGGACGCCCCTGGGCGGCGGAGTCGTCGTCCCAGAGGATGAGAGT
The DNA here is from genome assembly GCA_017617415.1 of Victivallales bacterium. Classification (GTDB taxonomy): domain Bacteria; phylum Verrucomicrobiota; class Lentisphaeria; order Oligosphaerales; family Oligosphaeraceae; genus RGIG1601. The sequence goes on from JAFZWH010000124.1 coordinate 15,442, forward strand.
GCCGGATTGAAAGACTAGATGGAGCAAGGCTGAAGGCTGAAGGCTGAAGGCTCTTGAGGCCCCTGGTTTTCGCCCGCAGGCGGGCGAATTACTGCGGAAGCGTCACATCACCCTCCAGAGACTTGAAAATCCGGGTGAGGGACTGATTGAATGCGACGACCATCGCCTGGCCTTTGGCAGTATTGCCAGAACGGAAAGCCTCCATTATGGTCACGGTCTGCTCCGAATGGTCGAGGAGTCCAATGGCTGCAAGTTGACCCTTGAGGCGATGGAGGATGGTACAGGTCGCCTCTGCGTTGCCTTGTGCAGCGTAGGTGGCGAGGTTGTCGAGAAGCGGCCTCCAGTCGGCGAGAGTCTGAGCGAGAATCATCTTGATTTCGCCGAGCGAGAGACGATACTGCTCGCGCATGAAGTCGTGCATCCGGCGGATGGTGGCGGTTTCGGGGTTCTCCGGGAAGTCCTCGCCGGCTTCGCGCAGTTCGCGTTCCGGGGTGATGCCGAGGGCGTCCGCGATGCACAGGAGCAATTGGTCGCGCTCGAATGGTTTGGGAATGAATCCAGTGGAACCGGCGCCGAGAGCCTTTTCGACATCTTCCTGGAAGGCGGAGGCGGTGAGGGCGACGATGACCGTGGTGGCGGAATCCGGCAGTTTGCGGATTTCGCGGATGGCGGTATAGCCGTCCATGATGGGCATCTGGATGTCCATGAAGATGAGGTCGAAGTGCTGCTGCTGGCACAACTCCAGGGCGACGCGGCCGTTTTCGGCGGTACGGTACGGCAGTCCGACCGACTGGCAGATGGTCTCCAGAAGGAAGAGATTGGTGGGCGTATCGTCCACCAAAAGCGCCCAATGCTTTTTCAGTTCGGCGCGGGGCAGCCGGACATGATAAATGTCGGAGAAATGCACCTGTTCTTCGGGTCTGGCGCGGTTGCAGGTGAACGAGAAGGAGAAGGTGCTGCCTTCGCCTGGTCGGCTCTGGAGCTGGAGTCTCCCCCCCAGAAGTTCTACCAGCGAGTAGGAGATGTATAGTCCGAGTCCGGTGCCGCCGTAGCGTCGGGCGATGGAAGTATCGGCTTGGGTGTAGGGCTTGAAGACGCGGCTCTGCTCGGTCTGCGTCATGCCGATGCCGGAGTCGCGCACGGAGAAGGCAAGGACGAGGCGGTTGGCATTGATAGTGTCCGGAGTGGCTGTGACCTCGAGGATAACTTCGCCACGGTCGGTGAACTTGACTGCATTGGAAAGGAGGTTGTCGAGAATTTGGCGTAGCCGTGAGGGGTCGGTGCGAATGATGATCGGTCCCTCGCCAGGGAAATTCAGATGGACCTTGAGAGATTTGCCACGGGCGGCTTGCCGTGCCAGCGCAGTTCGCTCGTCGGCGAAGGCACGCAGGTCGAAGGCGATTTCCTCAAGGCTGAGCCGTCCCGCCCGCAGTTTGGTGAAGTCCAGAATTTCGTTGATGACATGCATGAGGCTGCGGGCGCTGGAGTCGATGATTCGCAGATACTGCCGTTGCTGGTCGTTGAGCTGCGTCTCCTTGAGGTTGGAGAGGAAGCCGATGAGACCATTCATCGGGGTGCGGATTTCGTGCGACATCGTGGCGGTGAAATTCTCGCGCGCCTGGACCTCTTCGTGGATATGCTGGAGCAGCAGTTCGACTTTGGATTCCAGCTCCCGGTCGGAGGTTTTGTCGGCGAAACGTCGGTTGCCGTGAAGTTTTTCCGACGGTTCCAGCAATTGCGTGATGGGCAGATCGAGGTAATTTTGAAGCGTCTGAAGTTGCCGTTGCTGGCGAGTGAACAACTGCCAGGCCCCGAACGCCACTCCGATCAGCAATGGGGTAAGCCAGAGCCAGAAGACCCATGGCTGACGGGTGGGGAAGGCGTAGGTTGCGGGTGCGAGGGCATCAAGCAGTTGGGATAATTTGGCGGTCAGTTGAACCAGCTCTGCGTTGTGAATGGGAAGCTGGTCTTCGCGGGATTCAATGTATTCTGTGAGCGCCTCACGGAATTGCCGGTCGAAGGAGTCCAATTGTTCGATGCCCTGGCTGAGCAATTCGCTGGAAAACCCGACCGTCAGTCGAGTGAGCTGATGAAGCCGATGGGCTTGCGTCTCTTGAAGTTCTGCGAGTCGGTGTTCGGCTTCAGTTGCTTTAAGTCCTCGCATCAGGGCGCTGTGCAGCAACTGTGCTTGCAGCAATTGTTCCTGCCAGTTGGGCTGGGCCTCCTCCAGCAAAGAGTGAAATTGCATGGCATGGATAGTGCGACGCTGATTGATGCCCATGAGGCCTATGCCAAGCAAGGCATAAAGCGCCAACAGCCCAATAATCCAGATGATGCGGTGGTTCTGTTGCATTGAGAAAATACAGGAGTTTTTTGGCCGCTTTGGGAAAGTAAACAGAAACACGGGGCAGACCCGTATCAACGAGGCTGCCCCGTGAAGAGGGTACAGGTGAAACTAAAGATTGTTAAGGAAAAAGGCTTTAGAAGCACATGTTCACGATGGGGAAGAAGGGCAGGGTGGATTTGGTCGCGATATTGACCAGGCCAATCTGTACGCCTTGGAGGAACTCGGTGTAGTTGACCACTGCGACTTCCAGACCGTGGAATTCGAAGGAGGTGTTAACCAGTCCGACGCGCACGCCGTTGGCGTGGTCACGAGCGATATTGACCAGTCCGGCCACTACGCCGTCAGAATTGTCGGCGATATTGACCAATCCGGCCTGGATGCCGCCGAAATTTCCGGTGGTGCTGTTCCAGAGGTTGATTTGCAGAGCGGTGACCTGGGCGGCCAGTTCGGCGTTTTGGTCTTTGCTAATAGAGACGATACCGAGGTCCACGCCGTTGATCTGGCCGTTGGAACCGTACGGGAGATTCAACTTCAGTCCAGAGATGGCGATTTCTGGTGGAACCAGCTGGAGTTTGGGTGCCCAGATGCTCAGCTGAAAGGCGGTGGTGTCAAAGGCAGAGGCTACGCCTGCGGTCATCAGCAGGACGGCGAAGATGGCGAGGATTTTTTTCATGGTAGTGGAAACGATAGGTTCTAAGATGAGAAGGCAGGGAAATTTGGAATTATTCTAAAGTTAATTGCAATTCCGCAGTTTGCCATGCGTACACGAAGAAATGTTGGTTTTTTCGCCAAAATGTTCGCTTTTTTAGCGTGAAAATCCGTCAAGGGGTTTGCAATTTTAGCGCGGCGGGGTATAGTAGGTGCGTTGCCAATCATTGATTTCATGCTCGGGTGGCGGAATTGGCAGACGCGTTAGGTTGAGGGCCTAATGGGGTAACACCCGTGCGGGTTCAACTCCCGCCTCGAGCACCATCTCATCCCGGTGTCCCCCAAAGGGATGCCGGGATTTTTATGTATAATGCGTGATTTCCTATATGATGTGATAGTCGTCGGCGGAGGACACGCCGGCTGCGAGGCCGCTTTGGCCGCCGCACGCCTGGGTGCCAGCACGCTTTTATTGACCTTGCACAACGACCACATCGCCCAGATGTCCTGCAATCCCTGCATCGGCGGAGTGGCGAAAGGACAGCTGGTGCGGGAAATCGATGCGCTGGGTGGCGAGATGGGCCGGAATGCGGACGCCACGACTATCCAGTTCCGGATGCTCAACGAGTCCATGGGGGCGGCCGCTTTCTCTCCGCGTGCACAGTGCGACAAGTTGATTTACCAGCGTCGGATGAAATTTGTGCTGGAGCGAACGCCGAATCTGGATGTCCTTCAGGGCGAGGCAGTCGCATTGTTGCTGGATGAGCATCGGCGGGTCTGTGGTGTTCGCACGGCCTTCGGCGAAGAGTGGCGTGCCAAGGCGGTGGTGCTGGCGACTGGCACTTTCCTGGCGGCGACACTGCATTTCGGCCTACAGCAGATTTCCGGCGGTCGAGCAGGGGACGCGGCGGCGGTCCGTCTTTCGGAGTGTCTGCGCAATGACCTCGGGCTGGAGATGGGACGCCTCAAGACCGGTACGCCTGTGCGTGTCCTGGGCAAATCCATTGATTTTTCGGCAATGACACCACAGCCGCCGGATGCTTCCGGACGGCGATTCTCCTACGGCGAACGCGACACCACGACGCCTTTCTTTGGAAATCTGCAATTGGAGCAGCGTCCCTGCTATCTGACGCATTCCACCGAACAGACCGCTGAAATTGTCCGTGCAAATCTCCAGCGTTCGGCGATGTATTCCGGCGTAATCAAGGGAGTGGGTGCGCGCTATTGCCCGTCCTTCGAGGACAAGGTAGTGCGCTTCACCGACCATCCCCGACACCACATTTTCGTGGAGCCGGAGGGCGACTGCACGGACGAATACTACCTGAATGGAATGTCCACGTCGATGCCGATTGACGTGCAGTGGCAGATGGTGCGGTCGCTACCGGGCTGCGAAAAGGCATTTATCTCGCGCTACGCCTACGCCATCGAGTATGATTTCGTCTTTCCGAGCCAGATTGACACCTCGTTGGCAGTGCGTCGGTATCCGTCGTTGTTCCTTGCGGGGCAGCTCAACGGGACCTCTGGTTACGAGGAGGCTGCCGGGCAGGGGCTCATCGCCGGCGTGAATGCCGCCCGCTTTGCAGGGAACCTGGGTGAGCCACTGCGGCTGCGGCGTGACCAGGCGTATCTGGGCGTAATGATCGACGACCTGGTTACCAAGGAGATCGTGGAACCCTATCGACTCTTCACCTCTCGCGCGGAATATCGACTGGAATTGCGGCAGGACAATGCGGACCGGCGGCTGACCCGCCTGGGCTACGAGGTCGGACTGGCCTCGCGCGAAGCGCTCGACCGCGTGGAACGGCTGGAGCGAGAACTTGAGGATGCGCGGCGGCTTCTCGCGACCATCCGTCTGGATGGTCATGGCGTGATGGAACTGCTGACACGACCGGATTTCCAATACGAAGCGTACCCTGAATTGCCGAATTTCGAGCCACGCGTTTTGGAACAGCTGCGCATTGACGCCCGCTACGCGGGTTATATTGCGCAGCAGCGCGAACACGCCAAGGCGATGCTTGACCTGGATGCCTGGCGGCTTCCGCGTGACTTCAACTACAACCTTCCCGGCATCTCCGTCGAGGCACGCCAGAAGCTCACGAAGCGCCAGCCGGAGTCGCTGGGACAGGCCGCCCGCATCGACGGCGTGACCCCCGCCGAAATCGCCATTCTTCAAGTCCACGCCCGAAAGGCAATTCGTAATTCGTAATTTTCTTTTTATTTCCAATGAGTACGATTGTTGTCGCCACAGGTAATCTGCACAAGGTGCAGGAAATCAAACAGATTTTGGAACCATACGGCTATCAAGTGCTTGGCGCAAACGAATGCGGCGGGATGCCAGAGGTCGTCGAAGATGGCACGACCTTCCGCGAGAATGCGGTCAAAAAAGCGGTGGCTGCCGCGAAGGCGTTAAAGTGCACGGTGCTGGCGGATGACTCCGGACTGGAGGTCTTTGCGCTCGGCGGTGAACCCGGAGTCTTTTCCGCGCGTTATGCAGGAGAGGGCGGCAACGACGGTCGGAACTTGGCGAAGTTGCTCCTGAAGATGGAGGGCGTGACTGAGCGAGAGGCGCGTTTCGTCTGCGCCATCGCAGTCGCCTCGCCCGACGGGACGGTGCTGGGCACCTGTGAAGGAGAGGTTCGGGGACGCATCGACACCGAGGCACGAGGCAATGGCGGCTTCGGCTACGACCCCGCTTTTATCCCAGATGGTTATTCGCAGACCTTCGGGCAACTTTCGCCAGCCATCAAAAACTCCCTTTCGCACCGCGCGAACGCGCTTCGTGTCGCTTTGCGCGAAATCTTCCATGTGGAACCGACAACATGAATTTCTCCCGACCCGAACTCAAACAACGGCTTCTCTCGCCGCGAATCGTTATCTACGTGGTGTTGCTGTTGGTTGCCGCATGGTGGATCAACCGACTGGACAAAACACGACAGAATACGACAATTCCGCAAGCGCCGTCCAGCGAGGAGATTCTATCGGCAACAAGCGGCGATGAATCGCATCTGCCGTTGATGGTGGTGATATCGTTGCCGGACGAAGGGGTACGCGAGGTGGTGGCGGAGTCGCAGAGTCGATATTCAGACGTCTGCCGTATCGTTTTGCTATCGACGGGGACGGATGCTGACGGCGTGAAGGAGGTTTTCCAGGTCAAAGAACTGCCGGTTGCCCTGCTGTTCGATAACGAGAATCAGGAACTCGCCCGAATGCAAGGAGCAATTACCGACGAACTCCTGTCGGAACTCGTCGGCAAATGCCCCAAGTACGAATGATTTATTTGTGATACTGATATTGGAATTCGCCGTTGTGGAAGTCGATGGTGACTTGACCGCCGTTGGCGAGTTTGCCGAAAAGCAGTTCGTCCACGATATGTTGTTTGACCACCTGCTCGAAAATGCGCTCCACGGGACGTCCGCCAAGATGTTCGGCGGCGGCTGAGGTGGCGATTCGGGTGACGGTGGCGGGTGTGAGTTTGATGAAGACCTGTCGTTCGGCGAGTTGCCGATTGGCGATGGCGAGCGTCTTTGTCACGATGTTCTCCATCGCCTTCTGCGTTAGTTCATTCATCATCACGGTGACCTGGATGCGGTTGCGGAATTCTGGGGGGAAGGTTTTCTTCATCACCCGCTGGATGATATCCTGCCGGTTCTGCGACTGCTCTTCGGCTGACTTGGCGAAGCCCAGGAGGTTGATGGCATCGGCGGAGGCGCGGCTACCTGCATTCGAGGTCATCAGGATGATGGCGTTGCGGAAGGACGCCTGACGGCCCTTGTTGTCTGAGAGCCGTCCTTCGTCCAACACCTGCAAGAGTAAATTGAAGACCGCGGGGTGCGCCTTTTCGATTTCATCAAGCAGGAGCAGACAGTGCGGTGACTGGATGACGGGTTCGGTGAGTGCGCCAGGACGGTCATAGCCGACATAGCCAGGTGCGGAGCCGATGAGGCGCGAGGCGGCGTATTCTTCGCTGTACTCGCTCATGTCGAGCTTCACAAATGAGATGCCTAACTCAATGGCGAGTTGGCGCGCCAGTTCGGTTTTCCCGCAACCGGAAGGACCGCAGAGGAAAGCGGCCAGCAAAGGGCGTCTGTCATCCTGAAACCCTGCCTTGGCGATCTTGACACGGCGGACCAGTTCTTGGATTGCCTCGTCCTGCCCAAAGATATTGGTTTGGAGACGTTTGGCCAGATCGCGAAGTCTTTCGCGGTCGTCGGTCTGGACGGTGATGGCTGGGATGTTGGCGATGCGGCAGATGACTCGTTCGACATCCTTCCGGGTGACTTTTTTCCCCTTGCCCATGCCGCTATGGTAGTGTGCGCCACATTCGTCCATTACCTCAATTGCCTTGTCGGGGAAGAATTTGTCAGAGATAAACCGTGCGCTCAATTCGATGATGCAAGGGAGGATTTCGGGTGGGTACTTAACCTTGTGGAATTCCTCGTAGGTCTTGGCAAGGCCCTGGAGGATTTTGAGTGTCTCTTCGCGCGATGGCTCGGTGAGATTGATTCGCATGAATCGCCGTGCGAACGCGCGGTCGTTGATGATGCGTTTCTGATATTCGTCATAGGTGGTGGCGCCGATGCATCGGATTTCTCCGCGTGCGAGGTATGGCTTGAGGATGTTCCCGGCGTCCAGCGTCCCGTCCCGACCGCCTGCTCCGGCTCCGAGCAGGGTATGAATTTCATCTATGAAAAGGAAGCACTTAGATTGCTTGGCAATCTCCTTGATGCAGTTGTTCAGGCGTTGTTCGAAGACGCCGCGAAACTCGGTTCCCGCTACCATTGCGCCGAGGTTCAGCGAGTAGATCTTGTATTCTTGGAGCGTCTTGGGCACTTGCTTCTGTGCGATGCGCAATGCCAGTCCCTCGACTACGGCGGTCTTGCCTACGCCCTCGTTCCCCAGGATGAGCGCATTGCTGGAACGTTTCTTGTGGAGAATCTCAATAAGACGGTCAAGTTCTTCCTGGCGACCGATTAGCGGATCGATTTTCCCTTGATGTGCCATTTCAACCAGCTCGATGGAATAGAGTTCCAAGTCGGACGTGTTATCTTCGTCATCAAACGGCAAAGATTTTCCGAAAAGGTCATCCTCGTCCAGATTTTCCAGTGGCCATGGGGCATCCGTGTCCGGCTGGGGCAGTTTAGGCGAGGAGCCTGGGTGATACGCCATCTTCTCCAGATTCGCCAATTTGAATCCCAGCAGTTTCAGTTGCGATGCAATTTCTTTGTTGGTTTTCCACAAGGCGAGCAGGAAAATGGCAGGGAAGCAAACCATCCCCGTGTTAGGTTGCATTAGTTCGATGAGTTTCTTGGACAACCGGAGGAAAGCAAGTGTCGGTTCCGGCGGTTGGTTGGACTTGCTTTTTTCAATATTCTTCAGCAGAAATTGGCGGAGTGCATCTGCCAGATCCAACAGGCTATCCTGGTCGATGGTAGGCGGGAGCGACCGGAGGAATGGCTGGAATCTCGGCATGGTGAGAAAGGCCAGGAGGAGGTGTTCGGGCAAGAGGTAGCGCTGGTCGTTTGAAAGGGCAAATTGGGTGGCGTTCTCGGAAACGCGGAACAACTCCCGCTGCAATTGGTTGGCCCTCTTTTCCTCTGGTGTGCGCTGGTCTTGGTAGTCCAGCGGAAGGTCGTCCAAATGTTGCATTTCAAGATAGGAGGTCTCAGACAAGAGGTCCGCATTGTCGATGCCAAATAATCTCAGCATCTTGCTGCAGGAGGATTGGTTGTCCAGTTGAATGAGTTCGAGTAGGCAGAGGAAAGGCAGGCAGTATCCCAGGCGCGTTTCGTCAATCCACATCTCGATATTCTGGAAGACTTGCTTGCATTTCTGATCGACAGGCAGTGGGGTGGGTGCGATGGAGGAGGTGATTTTGAAGTTTCCCATTTCCCGTTTCAGAAATATGAGAGTCTTGTCAATGGTGGTCGAATACTCCTGGAAAAAGTTTTGGTAGACCTGTTGGAATTTTGGGAAACGAAGCAAAACATACAGGAAATGCTCTGGCATGACAGCTTCATGGGATTGGCTGATGGCCAGTGCCTGTGCCTCGTCCTGCAGTGTTGCCAGGTCATTTCGCATATTCACAATGCAGGGGATTGTCTTGGAGGGAGGTGTCGGTTTGGACGGCCTTTGGGAATGTGGTAGTTTTTTGGGCATAATATCTAATTTGTTGATGGTGAAAATGTCATGTCATGAAAGTGCCCGCAGGGTGACTTTCAATGGGTAGTTCTGTTCACGCGCCATGCGGATGACTTCGTTTCGCTTGGTTTCGGCGATGGTCTTGATGTAGGTTCCAACCGGTGCACTGCCTAACTGATCGACCTCATTGGCTTTCAGGACGGCATCAGCGGGAGGGTAGTTGAAAACCTCGATCAATGCATTGATGACGAACTCGAAGGTGGTCACGTCGTCATTCCAGAAGATCACACGATATTTCCCAGGCGCCTGATAGTAGTAGCGTGTCTTGACTCTGACGTTTGTTTTGGTGGCGGGATGAGGAGAAGTATCCATGCTCATTTGCAATTCGCAATGCACAATTAGGCGGCTTGTCTTCTTCAGGCTATGCACTTACTTTGGCATTCGCATGTGCATTTTTCCCATAATATAGATGCCAGTAGTGATTGTGCAATTAAACAAGCAAAAATAGAGCATTGCTGCTGCACTGCTGTCCGATTAAAATTTCAGGTTGAAAACTCGCCGAAGAGTTCGAGCTGACGCGGTGCGTTCCAGTCAGGGGGCTTCGCCAGCGTCTTCCGGTCGAGCGAGAGCAGTTCCAGCAGATGGCTGTTGCCCATCAGATGCTCCCGGATGCGGGCCGTGATCTCCGTCAGGCTGATTTCGACCTTGGTCAGGAACTTGATGTAGGCGACCAGCAGAAAGTGTATGAGCGCGACCCAGATCTGCGTCATCACGGCGTTTTCGCTTGTTCCAAGGAAGGTCTTGATTTGCAGGTTCTGCTTTATCCACTTGAAGAACAGCTCGATCTGCCATCTCCTCCTGTAGATTGCGGCGATGGTCGCGGCGGCCAGCCTGAAGTTGTTGGTCAGGAAGACGTAGTCCCTGTCCGTCTCCGCGTCGTGGAACATCACGCGACGCAGTTTCCCGGGATACGTCTCCCGGGCGTTTCGAAGCTCCGGCTCCACCGTGTCGTCGGCCACGACGCCCTGTTTTTCGTTCGGGACGAGGTGCTGTCCGGCGACCTTGAGCCTTGCGTTCTGCCTGAGCCGCGTGACGAAGAAGGCGCCTTTGCCGTCAATCTCCTTGAACCACGCGTAGTCGCAGTATCCCTTGTCGTATGTGTAGATGCTGTCCGATTCAATCCGGAACCACTTGCGGGCGGCGCGGATGTCGGCCATCTTCCCGTTGCTCATGACCACGAAGCATGGCAGGTTGCCCGACAGGTCCAGCTGCGTGTGGAGCTTGACCGCGCCCTTGTTCGTGCGGTAGTGCGCCCAGTCGTACTCGGCCAGGCAGAGCGGGATGGTCGTGCTGTCGATGGCGTAGAGGGGGTTGTGGAAGCGGAAGCCGTGCCCCGGGGCCAGCTTCGTGCACCTGGCCAGCAGCTCGTCGAACAGGGCCTTGAACACGGCGGGGTCGCGCCGGTTCATGGCGTCCGCGAGC
>JAFZWH010000125.1 GCA_017617415.1 Victivallales bacterium
GAGTCCAAGGGCTTCACCGTCGCCGTCTTCAACCGTACCATCTCCAAGGTGGACAACTTCATTGCCGGCCGCGCCGCCGGCAAGAAGATCATCGGCTGCCACTCGTTGCAGGAGCTGGTGGACAACCTGGCGAAGCCGCGAAAGGTCTTCATGATGGTCAAGGCCGGTCAGGCGGTGGATGACATGATTGAGCAGCTGCTTCCGTTGCTGGAGGATGGCGACATCCTCATCGACGGCGGCAACAGCCACTTCCCGGACACCATGCGCCGCACGGCATACGTCGAGAGCAAAGGCAAGCTCTACATCGGCACTGGCGTCTCAGGCGGCGAGGAGGGCGCGTTGAAAGGCCCGAGCATGATGCCTGGTGGCAGTCCGGCGGCCTGGCCGGCGGTGAAGCCCATTTTCCAGGGCATCTGCGCGAAGGTCGAGAATGGCGTGCCCTGCTGTGACTGGGTCGGCGAAAATGGCGCAGGGCACTTCGTGAAGATGGTCCACAACGGCATCGAATACGGCGACATCCAGCTGATCTGCGAGGCCTACCAGATGATGCGCGACCTCCTCAAGATGTCCGACGACGAAATGCACGAGGTCTTCAAGGCCTGGAATACCACTGAGCTGGACTCCTACCTCATCGAAATCACCCGCGACATCCTTGGCTTCAAGGACGCCGACGGCTCGCCGCTGGTGGAGAAGATCCTCGACACCGCCGGCCAGAAGGGCACCGGCAAGTGGACTGCCATCGAGGCGCTCGATCAGGGCGTGCCCCTGACGCTCATCGGCGAGGCCGTCTTCGCCCGTTGCCTTTCCGCGATGAAGGATGAGCGCGTGGCGGCCGCCAAGACCTTCGGTCGCACGATTCCAGAGTTCACTGGCGACAAGAAGGAGTTCGTCGAGGCGATCCGTCAGGCGCTCTTCGCCGCGAAGATCATCTCCTATGCGCAGGGCTACACGCTGATGCGCACCGCCGCCAAGACCTACGGCTGGAACCTGAACTACGGTGGTATCGCACTGATGTGGCGTGGCGGCTGCATCATCCGCAGTGTCTTCCTGGGCAAGATCAAGGAGGCCTACGACCGCAATCCCGAATTGAGCAACCTCTTGCTCGACCCGTATTTCAAGGAGACGATCGAGAAGCTGGTTCCCGCATGGCGCAAAGTCGTGGCGACCGCCGTCGCCAGCGGCCTGCCCGCTCCCGCGATGACCTCCGCCCTGAGCTACTTCGACGGCTATACCACCGAACGGCTCCCCGCGAATCTCCTCCAGGCGCAGCGCGACTACTTCGGTGCCCATACCTACGAGCGTCTCGACCAGCCTCGCGGTCAGTTCTTCCATACCAACTGGACCGGCCACGGCGGCAATACCTCCGCCTCAACCTACAACGCATAGTGCGCTCCTTGGGGGCGAGGGACGAGCATTGAAATGTATTTTGTCCCTCGCCCCTATCGTTGCCTCGGTGGGACAAATAGGACGAATGAGAAAGTGTCCCGGTTGTCCCAGATGTCCCATTTGCTCCTTCGCTAAGTCCCCGGAGACATTTTCAAAACCGGAACCCATTACGCCATGAAACGCATTCATCACATCCTTGCCATGGTCCTGCTGACCGCGCTCTTTGCGTTCTCCTTGGTCGGCTACGGCAAAGACGCCGAGGCCTCGACTACGCAAGGGGAAAATGCCGAGCATCCCGCCGTGATTGCCTTGAGGGACTTCTTCCAGGCGGTCGCCGACAAGGATGGCGAAAAAGCCGCGAGTTTCTGGGCGGTACCCGAATGGGATAGAAAGGATTTGGCGGAGTCAGTCAACCATGGTAATTTCCCGTTTGTTCTTCAGGAAGTCGTTTCGGAGCAAACAGAAGGCGACAGTTCCTTCATCGTCGTGAAGATGATTGTGAAATTAGGTGATGTTCTTGGCGAGATAGAAATGGCTGGCATTTTCTCCATGGTGAAAGTTGACGGCGAATGGAAGATCATGAGTATAGTGCCAGTGGGTGGCGAAGAAGAAATGGATGCCCCGCTTTCCCCTGAAACTTTCGTCACCGCCACAGCCTCCCCGCCTGCCGCCGATTCTGAAGTCGTGGCTACCTTGAAGGATTTCTTCCAGGCGGTCGCCGACAAGGACGACGAGAAAATCGCTGGATTTTTTGTTTCAAACCATGGAGTGGCGGAATTCGTTGCGAATGTCAAGAGTGGCAGAAGCTCGCTGGAACTTCAGGAATTTGTCTCTGAGCAAAGGGATGGCGACAGTTCCATGGTCATCGCAAAAGTGAATATGGAGAATGATGAAAACACTACGGTCTTCCTGTTGAAAGTTGACGGCAAGTGGAGAATCCGGGATATGCGAATGGGCCGTGTCGAAGGAAAGTATAATTCTGCTCCTGTCGGCGAATCCGAAGCGGTGATTGCGCTGAAAGACTTCCTTCTGGCAGTTTCCGACAAGGATGGCGAGAAAGTGGCTGATTTCCTCCCTCCGCTGTCTGCAGCGTCATCAGAATTAATGGCGTTGATTGAGGGCGTCAATGATGGAATGATTTCGTGGAAACTTCTGGGCATCGCCTCGGAACAGACGGAGGGCGACAGATCCATCATCGTCGCCAGAATTCATTATCAGTTTTACAACGCACCCTGCCCATTCTATATGGACAAAATTGACGGCGAATGGAAAATCAGCCTGGGGCCGTAAAAAGCATACGATGAAAGAAACAGGCCCCTTGGGAGAGCCTTTTCGCAGGTTTCAATGCTACCCAATGACTTTAGCCGCCGATATTTGGATATATAGGGTGGCAAGTTAACGGAAGAAGCCTGCCGTTAGCGGTCAGCGGTCGTTGTCAGCCTGGGTGATGGCTTCTTGGGGATCGGGAGGCGGGGCGACATCCCGTTCCATTCGGGCGAGAACCGCGATGGAGATGACCAGCAGGAAGAGCGAGGCGGCGGTCATGGTCAGGTTGGCCACGCCGAAGCGTCCACGCACGAAGAAGTTGCAGAAGATGATATTGGCCAGGTCCAGGAGGTGCGGGATGAAGAGGAAGAGCATCAGCCAGGGATGCAGCAGACCGAGTTTTGCGCCCTCTGGGGTCATGGCGGTTCGGGCACGGGCGCCCAGGCGCTGACGTACGATGAGCCAGCCGATGGCGGTGGCGACGACGAAGATGCCGGGCCAGAGGAGATAGTGCTTGAACAGCGAGGTCTCGGCGTCCGCACGCCATCGGCATTGCCAGAAGGCGTAGAGGGGAATCAAGATGATGAAGAGCGCGAAACTGACGTCAAAGGCATAGAGGGACTTCAGGAGATGGAGCGGCTTCACGGGACGGCAGGGGAGGTTCGGCGCGGTCTCGTAGCCCTCCGGCATCCAGGGCGCGGGGCGTCGGAAGCCGTTGTAGCCGCCGAGTTTTCCCCAATGCGTATAGACTTTGTAGGACACGAACGCGATCAGCCCCGTCCAGGGCATCGCCCATACGGAGATGAAGCGGAAGCGGAATTCGGGATGGATGCCGTGGTCGGTGAGGATGACCGCGAGCATGTCAAAGACCCACGCCACCAGCACGCCCAGGACGATGCCTGGCGTGGAGCGCAGGAGGGCCTGCATGGCGCAGAAGGCGCCGTATTTGGACTTGGGGAAGAAGAGCATCTCGAAGGGCTGTTCGGAGATGACCAGCAGTCCGGAGAGGGCGACGTTGATGATAGAGGAGACGATGCAGAAGATCGCATAGACCTGCGGCGGATAGGTGCCGAAGAGCCAGCGGATGTTGAAGGGCAAAGCCACGATGGCAGCGAAGACCGCGTTGTAGAGGACGATGCGCGCGGGGTGCCAGCGGTTCGCCAGTTCCGCGGTGAGCACGGACGCCAGCATGATTCCGACGGTGCCGACGATGCCTTGGACGCCACTGATTTTGCCCAGAAGCGCGTCGTTGATGCCCAGTTCGCCATTCAGGAAGTAGCCGAAACCCCACGCCGCGCCGGAGATGGCGCCGATGACGCCCATCATGTAGCGGTAGGTATAGACGCGGTGGCAGAAGGAGTCCTTCACGAAGTCCTTGAAGCCGGTGAATTTGCCGATGATGCGCTCTTTGAGGGAGGCGCTCTTGAGACGCAGTTGCTCTTCGGTCAGCGGCGGATACTCGCCCTCGCGTACAAAGAAGCACATCAGCCCCATGCCCACGGCGTAGAGGCCCGCGCCGACCAGGAACATGATGGTGGAGTGTTCCTCCGCGAATTTGAAGAAGAAGTAGTTGTAGATTGCCACGCTGCCCGACAGCCCGATGCGGAAGACCGCCATCACGCGGCTGAAGAACTCCGGGGGGATGATGTCGTTGAAGAGATACCAGATGACCGAGTTCACCCACATGTTGAAGAACTGGAAGATGAACATGGTGACGCCCAGCACCAGCACCGTCATCGTCAGGGGAGTGACGCTCCACCATGGCTGAACCAACCGGGACAGGGCCGCGCCGAATTGTCGGTTGAACGCGAATAAAATAAGCGACAGCACCAACGGCGGCAGCGACATGATGATATAGGGAATGCGTCGGCCCCATTTGCCGCGACGCATGTCGCTGATCACGCTGATGTAGGGACAGACGGTCATGTTCAGCACCCCGCCAATGGTGCCCAACAGAATCATCTTCACGCGGTCGGAGAGCGCGGCCGCACCGGGGTTCGCCTCGCTCATCACGCGCAGTTGCACCGGCATCAGCGATCCCGGCAATGCCAGGCATACGCTAAGCACAGTCCCGCCCACAAAGAGCCAGAAGAAGACCATCATGAGCTTCGAGGTCGTGTAGGTCAACGAACCGCACTTGTAGAGTTTTTGGGAAGGCATTAAAAGGTTAGAGGTTAGA
>JAFZWH010000126.1 GCA_017617415.1 Victivallales bacterium
ACCGGCATCCACCAGCACCACGTCGAACTCGGTCTTCTCTTCCTCAGCGGGAGCGGCGGCGGCGGCGGGACCGGCGGCAACCGCCACGGGGGCGGCGGCGCTGACACCCAGCTCTTCCTCAAGGGTCTTCACGAGGTCGGAGACCTCCAGAACGGTCAGACCGTTGATCCACTCAACAACTTGTTCTTTGGTAATGTCGCTCATTTTTGATTTCCTCTAGGTTACGCGGCTTGCTCTTTCTTCTTGCAGAAAGCATTTAACACATACACAATCGACGACAATTTCGCGTTGAGGACGCGAACCAGCCCAGTGGCCGGAGCTTGCAGCAGCCCAAGCAACTGACCCAGCAGAACCTCGCGCGGCGGCAGGTCGGCCAATGCCGCAACCTCGGCGGCGTTGAGCAGCTTGCCATCCAGGAAGCCCAGCTTCACGGTCACACGCGGCTTCTTCTCAGCATCCGGCGTGGCCTTGATCAGTTCCTTGATCGCTTTCGCCATGGCAACCGGGTCGTTGCTTCCGCTCACGACCGCAGTGGCACCGACGATGTTTTGTTCCGACAACGACTGGTAGCCCAACGCCTCGGATGCCTTGTGGATCAAGGTGTTCTTGACCACATGGCAGGAAGCGCCAACCGCCGCCAGCTGCGCACGGAAAGCACTGAATTCCGCCACCGTGAGGGCACGGAACCCAATCAGAAAGAAGGACTGGCCCTTCAGGAGATCCTTCACGACCTCCAGCATTTGGATTTTTTCCGCTCTCATGCTATGCCTTCTCCTTGATCTTGACGTTGACATCGAGCGGAATCCCCGGACTCATCGTCGCACAGATGGTCGCGGCGCGCATATAGACGCCCTTCACCACCGATGGACGAGCGCGGGTGATGGCCGCAAACGCCGCGTGCAGGTTGTCCTCCAAAGCATCCGCCGTGAAGGAGAGCTTGCCAATCGGCATCATCACGCAGCCAGCCTTGTCACAACGGTACTCCACACGGCCGGCCTTGGCCTCCTTGACCGCCGTCGCGGTGTCATCCGTGACAGTTCCGGTCTTGGGGTTCGGCATCAGACCACGCGGACCGAGGACACGACCCAGGGTACGCACGTCTTTCATGGCCGCCGGAGTCGCGATGAGGACATCGAAGTCCAGCCAGCCGCCTTTCATCTTCTGCAGGAGCTCCTGGTGTCCGACCTCGTCGGCGCCGGCGGCCTTCGCGGCCTCGGCGGCTTCGCCATCGGCAACCACCACGACCCGCTGAGTCTTGCCCGTGCCACGCGGCATCACCAGGGCGCCGCGGACAATCTGGTCAGACTGCTTGGGATCGATGCCCAGGGTAAAAGCCACCTCGACGGTCTCATCGAATTTGGCCTTGGGCATGGCTTGGAGCAACTTGATTCCTTCCTCGAAGGAGTAGTTCTTGCTGCGGTCGAGACCTTCGCAGCGAGAGCGGTAGAGTTTGCTTCGCTTCTTCATTCGACCACCTCAATTCCCATGCTCCGCGCAGTGCCCGCGATGATCTTCACCGCGGCGTCCACGCTGCGAGCGTTCAAATCCTTCTTCTTGGTCTCCGCAATCGCCTCAAGGTCCTTGCGGGTGACCTTCCCGACCTTCTCGGAGCCAGTCGCATGAGCGCCAGCAGCAATGCCGGCCGCCTTCTTGAGCAGAACGGCGGCGGGCGGGGACTTGGTGATAAAGGTGAAAGAACGGTCCTGATAGACCGTAATGACCACCGGAATCACCAAACCGGCCTGCTTCTGGGTCGCGGCATTGAACTCCTTGCAGAACTGCATGATGTTCACGCCAGCCTGACCAAGCGCGGGACCCACGGGGGGAGCCGGGTTGGCGGCGCCGGCGGGAATCTGCAGTCGCACGATGCCCGTGACTTTCTTTGCCATTGTTGGTTGTTCCTATTCGACGGCGCTGGTATGGGCCGGCAGGAACCCTCCCAGACTCCGCCTGTGTTGTGTAAAATCGCGGCAGACTCCTGTCCACCGCCCTGCCAGACGAAAATCGTGAATTTTATTAATATAATCCTTCTCGCCGGTTTTGCAAACCGCAATCCCGCAAAAAAATGTGGCACCTATAGGCTGGACGGCACTACTGCTGTTCTTCGGGAACAACGCGTTCCACGTCGTTGAAATCGACATCCGTAGGTGTGGAACGACCAAAGATGTTCACCGAGACTTTGACACGCTGATGCTCCATGTCCACGCTCTCGACCACGCCTTCGTAGCCGATGAAGGCGGTATTGCCCGTGAGCCGGACCGTGTCGCCAACCCGGAATTCCACTTTCGGCTTTGGTGCGGAATTTGCGGTCTCCTCCTCGATGCGCAACATCTCCGTTACATCATAGTCGGAAAGCGGCTCAGGGTGAGCGCCCCCCACAAATCCAATGATACCAGGCGTACTCTTCACCAAGTCCCATACTTCAGAACGAATCTTGCCATCCTCGTTCACCAAACGAAGTTGCGCAAGGACATAGCCAGGATAGCGTTTCCGCATACGAACAACCTGCTTGTTGTTCTTGTCGCGTTCCTCTTTCTTGTCCATCGGGACTCTGACGTCGCCAATGCCATCGTCAATGTCCTGCTGCAAATCATAGTCGCGTTTCGCCACCATCGCGGCCAGAGCCTTTTCCTCCTGACCAGACAATGCCTGCAAAACATACCACGCGCCATTCGTCGTGTCGATTTCCATAGTCGTCAAATTCCCAGAATCTTGCTCCATAGCCTAGTACCTATGTACTAGGATTCGCTTCCGGAAGGTGGCTCCCGCTGTCAGTTCATGCCGGCAATCAGTCGCACGGCGGCGGCGAAAACGCCGTCCAGCACCGCCACCACCACCGTCATGATCACCAGACCGGAAATCACGGCGCGTGTGGACTCGAAGAGTTCCTTGCGGGTAGGCCAGGTGCACTTCTTGAGTTCACGGATGGTCTCGGAATACAGTTTCTGAATCGCGGCAACGGGGTTCGTCATTGCTCAGACCTCGCTTTTCGGTATTCGTTAGTTTAAAAAGGAATGGCAGGAGAGGCAGGGATCGAACCTGTGACCTGCGGTTTTGGAGACCGCTGCTCTACCAATTGAGCTACTCTCCTGCATGGCAAAATGCCAAATCCGGCGCCGTGAAGGGAATGCGCCCCTTCACCCGGAGCGAGCTGTTAGCGCACCTCGCGGTGAACCGTCATCTTCTTGTCGAAGGGACAGAACTTCTTCTTCTCCAGACGGCCCGGAGTGTTGCGCTTGTTTTTTTCCGTAGTGTAGTTACGGCGCTTGCACTCAGTGCAGGCAAGTTGGATGATTTCAGAGGGCATTGTCGTATCCTCGCTGAAACCGCCCTCGCCAGGCTCTCACCGGGAGGGCGGTGTCGCCACTGAAGCGGCCGATCCACGACGGACATGTTGCGGACCAGCCAGACTTCAGCCAGGCAATTACTCAATGATTTCGGAGACGTTACCGGCACCGACGGTGTGGCCGCCTTCGCGGATGGCGAAACGCAGACCCTTCTCCATGGCAACCGGCTTGATCAGCTCGATGGTCATGGTGGCATGGTCACCAGGCATCACCATCGCCACGCCTTCCTCGAGGTGGCAGACACCAGTCACGTCAGTGGTACGGAAGTAGAACTGCGGGCGATAGCCATCCTTGAACTGGGTGTGGCGGCCGCCTTCTTCCTTGGTCAGGACGTAAACCTGGCACTTGAACTTGGTGTGAGGATGGATGGTGTTCGGAGCCGCCAGAATCTGTCCGCGCTCGACATCTTCCTTCTTGGTGCCGCGGAGCAGGCAGCCGATGTTGTCACCAGCCTGGCCCTGATCCAGCAGTTTGCGGAACATCTCGACGCCAGTCACGGTGGTCTTCTGAGTCTCGCGGAGACCGACGATCTCGACGGGGTCGCCAACCTTGATGATACCGCGCTCGACACGGCCGGTCACCACGGTACCACGACCTTCGATGGAGAAGACATCCTCGATGGGCATCAGGAAGGTCTGGTCCAGCGGGCGGACGGGCTCGGGGATGAAGCTGTCAACCGCGTCCATGAGTTCGCGGATGCACTTGGTCTCCTCGGCGGTCTCGGCGATTTCCTTGCGCTGCTCAGGAGCGGCGGCCAGCATGATCTCGTTGACCTTCAGGGCGGAGCCGCGGATGACGGGGGTGTCATCGCCAGGGAACTCGTACTTGTTGAGAAGGTCGCGGACCTCGGAGTCAACCAGGTCGAGCAGGTCGGGGTCGTCAACCTGGTCGGTCTTGTTCATGAAAACGACGATGGCGGGAACGCCGACCTGACGGGCCAGCAGC
>JAFZWH010000127.1 GCA_017617415.1 Victivallales bacterium
GGAATCCGCGTAAGCGGAGGCCGGGGGCGGGCTGAAAAGCCCATGCCGGACCTGCGAACGCGGCGAAAGGACGACTCAGGAGAGCACCTGGCGGAGAGTACCTGTCCAGAGCCGCACCGTTGGTTCGTTCCTCCGGCGGGGGTGTGACACCCGTTCCCATCCCGAACACGGCCGTTAAGGCCCCCCGCGGCGATGATACTGTGTTCAAGAGCACGGGAAAGCAGCGCGGCGCGAACCGTTTCTCGCCAGGCCCCCGGGTCCTCCAGCAAGGGATCCGGGGGCCTTTTTTTTCTCCGGCGCGCGCGCCGGAGCGCCCATTGGTTTCAATTCACGCACCCACCGGGGGGGTGCGACGCGGTTCCGGTGGCCTGGAGTGTCACCGTCGCGAATTTTTCCGCCGTAATAGAAATGCCAGTACTATCGTATGTATAGTGATGGTTATAATCCAGGAGACGGGGTAGGTCATATAGAGCCAGAAGAGCGAGTGGAAGCGTGGAAGCCGGAAGAGGGTGAAAATCCAAAGCAGGCGAATTCCGAGGGCTCCGAAGATGCTGGTGACGGCGGGCAGAATGGCGTAGCCCATTCCGCGAATGGTGTAGGCGAGGGTGTCCATCACGCCGCAGAGGGCGTAGAAACCGCAGATGAAATGCAGGCGATGGAGTCCGGCCTGGATGGCCGCGGTGTCGGTGGTGTAGATGCCCAGCAACTCGCGTTCGAAGGCCACGCAGAGCAGTCCCAGGAAGAGTCCGACGGTGGCGGCAGCGAACATGGCGCGCCAACAGACTTGCCAGATGCGCGGGTAGTTTTTGGCACCCGTGTTCTGGGCGGAGAAGGACATGCTGGTCTGGGCAAAGCCCTGCATGCTGAACCAGAGGTAACTTCCAATGTTTGCGGAGGCGGTGTTGCCGGCGATGGCGGCGGCGCCGAAGGAGTTGACGGCCCACTGAACCACGAGGTTCGAGGCGTTGAAGAAACTGCTTTGCACGGCGGCGGTCAGGCCGGTGGAGACCATCGGTCCAAGCGCGTCGGAATGCAGCGTGAATTTCCGCCAGTCCAGATGCCAGTTGCCTTCCTCGTGACAGAGCAGGTAGAGCATCGCTCCTGCGGAGAGGTAGAAGGAGATGGTGGTGGCCAATGCCACGCCAGCGACGCCCATCTTCACCACCAGCACAAAGAAGAGATTAAGCAGGACGTTGATGACGCCCGAGACGGTCAGGATGCAGAAGGGCCGTTGCGTGTCGCCGCGGGCGCGCAGCAGAGCCGCGCCGAAGTTGTAGATGGCGCAGGCGGGAATGGACGGCAGACAGAACCATAGGTAACGCATGGCGTCGCCGAAGATAGATTCCGGCGTGCGCAGCAGGACCAGCAGTGGGCGCATCGTAAGCGCCATGAGGAGCATCATCGCGGTTCCGCCCGCCGACGCGAACCCCATGGTGGAATGGATGGCGCGGCGAAGGAACGCGGAGTCTCGTGAACCGATCGCGATGCCGGCCACGTAGGTCGCGCCCACCGAGAAGTTGTTGATGAAGGTGATGAAGGTGCCCACGACCATGCCCGCCACGCCAACGGCGGCCAACGCATCCGAGCCACTCACATACCGCCCGACGACCACGACGTCTGCCGTGTTGAAGAGCAATTGCAGCAGATTCGTGGCGATCAGCGGCAGGGCGACCAGAGCCAGGTTCCGGAAAATTGGCCCATGCAGCATGTCGATGTCTTTTTTAATATGTATCATATTTATTATAAATTAGTTATATAATTAATAGCCGAGGCCTTTTGTGGTCAAGGTGGTTCCCAGATGGATGACTCCATTGCGTCGCTCGTAGAGTCCCGGATGGATTTTCTCGAAGTCCAGGGACGCGGCGGGGTAGAATTGCGGCGCGTTGCATTCCACGCCTTTGATGGTGCCGACATGTGCGGCGAGGAGCGCGTGGGGGATGGTGGCCAGTCGCGGATTCGTGAGATCCTGGACCATCAGGGCCATGCCGTGCGCCTTGGCCCAGCAGGCCGAGAGCAGTGCGCCGGTCTGCGTCTTGCAGACCTTCAGGGCCACGCCATTCCAGCCGAGTTCGTGCCCCAGTCGCACCAGTCGCCAGTCGTGGGCACTCTCGTCCATGAAAAGCGGTTTGCGGCGGGAGACCTCGTGGACATCGATGCGGTTGGCCTCCAGGTCGTAGGGGAAGGGCTGCTCGACATAGAGCAGCAACTCGTAGATGGCAGGATGCTCCTGCGCCAGGCGGTCCAGGATGCGGGTGACGTAGGCGGGTTCGAGCACGAGGCAGTTGAAATCGGGCGAGAGCGCCTCCACGTTGTATTCCAATGCGATTTCGCCGACGGCGACGGTGCGTGCGTAGTCGGCGGCCTCGTCCCGTCCCGTCAATTTGATTTTCAGGCATTTGAGGCCATCGCGCTGAATCCACTTCTCCAGCGAGACGGGGTAGCCATCCTGGGGCTCGCCGCCTGTGCGCTCACTTTCGCGCAGGAGGTCCTTTCCCCCGACGAGATGCCAGACGGGCAGGGGCTCGGGGGGATTGGCCACAAAGAAGTCCTGAGGATATTTTCCGGCGAAGGTCTCGTCCTGGAAGAACCACGCCAGGTCGTGTTTCATGAATATATTATTATATGTTTTATATGTATTTAGTTGTAATGAATTTCCATAGGCGTCGTGGAGAGCGATGTCGAAGGCGGAGGCGCAGATGAGCGCGGCGAGGTAGGGCATTGACGCGGTGCGCTTGGCATTGAACTCCTGAAGCAATTTAGATAGAGTTGCTTCCAGGAAGGAGTAGCCGATGGTCATGGGATCATCATCGCTGACGCCAGGTTGTGGATAATAACCCGCCAGGAGGCGACAGAAGTCCATCATCGCCTGCTCGCGCGAGGCAAAAGGCAACTCGCTAGGCCAGGCCCAGGCGACGGAGAGTGGCGTCTCGCCGCGCCCCATGGCACCATACGCCTCCAGTTCGACATGGGCGACCTGGATGGAATGGATGGTCTCCGCGCCGAATTTCAGCGGGAGACGCATGGTGACTGGGATGAAGTCAAGTGTGATGGGCATTTGAACAATGCAGTTCGAGGTGGCGTCTTTCCTTATCCTATTAGGGCGGGGGCACCCACCCGAACCACCTCCACTGGTAAGTTAAAGGCTTAAGCGGGAATTTCAAGTCACTCGGCCGAAAAGGAATCGGAATCTTAGTTTTCCTGTGAATTCGCGATTTAAATAGTTACAATTATTTTGTATTCATTATATTACACAGTTTTCTGAGGCAAAATGTCCAGGCCGATGTCGATGGCTTTGGCGGAGTGGGTGAGGGCGCCGGAGGAGATGTAGTCCAGTCCGAGGTTACGCATGGATGGCAGACGCTCCAGGGTGATGTTGCCGGAGGCCTCGGTCTTGGCGCGTCCGCCGATGATTTGGATGGCCTGGGCCATCATCTCGTTGGACATGTTGTCCAGCAGGATATACTCCACGCTGGCATCGGCCGCCTCGCGGACGTCTTCGAGAGAGTCCGCCTCGACCTCGATTTCCAGTTGCGGGTACTTTGCGCGGCAGGCCGCGACGGCCTTGCCAATGGAGTGCGGTCCGCCCACGACCTTGGCCATCTCGCGATGGTTGTCCTTGATCATGATGCGGTCGTAGAGTCCGATGCGGTGGTTCTGCGCACCGCCTGTCAGCACGGCGTATTTTTCGACGAGGCGCAGACCTGGCGTGGTCTTGCGCGTGTCGAGGAGCTTGGTAGGACAATCGGGGCCGAGGGCCTCGACGTAGCGGTGGGTGACGGTGGCGATGCCCGAAAGGCGTTGCAGGAGGTTCAGCGCCGTGCGCTCGCCAGTCAGGATGGTTCGCGCATCACCGGTCACTGTCGCCAGGCGAGTGCCAGGCTGCACCAGCGTGCCTTCCGCAACCAGCGCGGACAATTTGACGGCGGGGTTCAGTTCCTGAAAAAGAATCCCAATGATTGGCAGTCCGCAGACCACGCACTCCTGTCGCGTGACGAAGTGCGCCTCGGTGGTCAGGCCGTCCGGTACGATGGTCAGCGTGGTGGCGTCGCCAGTGCCCACGTCCTCCTCGATGGCGCGTCGGCACAGTTCACGGATGGAGGCTTCAGTCAAGTATGCAGGAAGAGTCATGGTCAAAGCAGTGGTTTGAGGTACTGTCCAGTGAAGGAGGCCTTGCATTTGGCGACCTCTTCGGGGGTGCCCGTGGCGATCACCTTGCCGCCCTGGTCGCCGCCCTCGGGACCCAGGTCGATGAGGTAGTCGGCGGTCTTGATGACATCGAGATTGTGCTCGATGACCAGGATGGTGTTGCCCTGGTCACGCAGTTCCGTGAGAACCTTGAGGAGCTGCTCGATGTCGGAGAGGTGAAGGCCGGTGGTCGGCTCGTCCAAAATGTAGAGGGTGTGTCCCTTGGGTTTTCGCGAGAGTTCGGTGGCCAGTTTCACGCGCTGCGCCTCGCCGCCGGAGAGGGTGGTGGCGGGCTGGCCGAGATGGATGTAGCCCAATCCCACGTCCCGCAGCGTCTTGAGTTTGTTGTAGAGACGCGGGAGGCTCTGGAAGAAGTCGCAGGCCTCGTTCACGGTCATGTCCAGCACCTCGGCGATGTTGCGTCCCTTGAAGCGCACATTGAGCGTCTCGGCGTTGTAGCGCTGACCGTGGCACTGTTCGCAGGGCACATAGACGTCCGGGAGGAACTGCATCTCGATTTTCTTGATGCCGTCGCCGGAGCAGACCTCGCAGCGACCGCCCTTGACGTTGAAGGAGAAGCGTCCGGGCTTGTAGCCGCGCAACTTGGCGTCGTTGGTGAGCGAAAAGACCTCGCGGATGAGGTCGAAGAGGCCGGTGTAGGTGGCGGGATTGGAGCGCGGAGTCTTGCCGATGGGACTCTGGTCGATGACGATCATCTTGTCCACATTTTCCAGTCCCTCGACGGCCTTGCATTTGCCAGGCGGCTCGTCCTGAATCTCCAGATGCTGATTGATGGCGCG
The DNA here is from genome assembly GCA_017617415.1 of Victivallales bacterium. Taxonomy (GTDB): domain Bacteria; phylum Verrucomicrobiota; class Lentisphaeria; order Oligosphaerales; family Oligosphaeraceae; genus RGIG1601. Next base: position 4,986 of record JAFZWH010000127.1, read on the forward strand.
TCGGAGGATGTGGTTGACCAGAGTGGACTTGCCGGAGCCGGAGACGCCAGTCACGCAGCAGAAAAGCCCCAGGGGGATTTTGACATTGAGTTTCTTGAGGTTGTGTTCCTCCGCGCCTTTGATGGTGAGGAATTTTCCATTGCCTTTGAGGCGTTTGGCGGGCACGGCGATGGTGCGCTTCCCGCTGAGGAACTGCCCCGTCACAGACTCTTGGCATTTGGCGACCTCGGAGGGAGGACCCGCGGCGACGAGGTGGCCGCCCGCCTGTCCCGCGCCTGGTCCCAGGTCCACGAGGTAGTCGGCGGACTTCATCGTGTCCAAGTCGTGTTCCACGACGATGACGGTGTTGCCGAGGTCACGGAGGTGCTTGAGGCTGGCAAGCAGCCGGTCGTTGTCGCGCTGGTGCAGTCCGATGGACGGCTCGTCCAAGATGTAGAGCACTCCGACTAGCCCGGAGCCGATTTGGCTGGCGAGGCGGATACGCTGGCTTTCACCGCCGGAGAGGCTTCCGCTTTCGCGGTTGAGGGTGAGATAATTCAATCCGACCTGTTTGAGGAAGCCCAGGCGGTTTTTGATCTCCTTGAGGAGTTCGCCGCCGATGTGGCGCTGGTGCTCGGTGAGCTGGAGAGTCTGGAGGAATTCCAGTGCGCCGTCAATGGAGAGCGAACAGAACTGGTGGATATTCAGGCCGCCGATGGTGACGGCCAGGTATTCCGGTTTCAGGCGTTGTCCGTGGCATTCGTGGCACTCCTCGTAGGTCATCACGGCTTCCAGGCGATTGCGCAGATCGTCGTTCTCGGTCTCGCGGAGTCGTCGCACGAGGTTCGGGATGATGCCTTCAAAGGGTTTGCGCCACTCATGCATCTTGCCCTTCATCCAGTAGTCGAACTCGATGATTTCCTCGCCGGAGCCGTAGAGCAGAATGTGTTGAATTTCTTCCGGCAGTTTGTTCCATGCGGTAGTGAGGCTGAATTGGTAGTGTTCCGCCAGACACCGCAGATAGTGCCGGTAAAGCAAAATCACATGGCGCGGGCCACGACGCCACAACGGCACCGCGCCCTTTCGCAGCGAGAGCGTGGGGTCGGGCACAATGGCCTCCGGGGTGAAGGTCATGCGCTTGCCCAGGCCGTCGCAGCCGGGGCAGGCCCCGAAGGGCGAGTTGAAGGAGAAGTTGCGCGGAAGGAGCTCGCCGAAGGAGAGTCCGCAGTCCGGACAGGCGAGTTTTTCGTTGATGAGTTCCTCTTGCCAGCCGCCTGGGAGATCGGGGGCTTCCAGCATCACGCCGAGTACGCCGTTGCCGCGTTTGAGCGCGAGTTCCACGGAGTCATTCAGGCGTCCGCGGTCCAGCTGGCCAGTGACCAGGCGGTCCACCACGGCCTCGATGGTGTGGCGGAGCGTCTTCTTGAGCTTGGGTTCGGAATCCAGCGAGACGATTTGTCCGTCGATGCGCGCCCGCACAAAGCCGTCCCGCCGCATCTGTGCGAGGACCTCGACGTGCTCGCCTTTTTTGCCACGCACGTAGGGCGCCAGGAGCATCAGCTTGCGGCCCGCAGGATATTTGAGGATTTTCTCGCAGATGGTGTCTGCGCTTTGGCTGGTGATTTCGCGCCCGCAGTTGGGGCAGTGCGGGATTCCCAGATGCGCATAAAGCAATCGCAGATAGTCGTAGATTTCGGTGGTGGTGGCGACGATGGAGCGGGGCGAGGAACCCGCCACGCGCTGCTCGATGGCGATGGCTGGCGAGAGTCCCTCGATGTGCTCGACCTGGGGCTTCTGAAGGCGGTCCAAAAACTGCCGGGCGTAGGCGGAGAGACTTTCGACATAACGGCGCTGGCCTTCCGCATAGAGGGTGTCGAAAGCCAGCGAACTCTTACCCGAACCGCTGGGACCGGTGATGACCACCAATTGGTTCCGCGGTATGGTCAGCGTGAGGTTCTTCAGGTTGTGCTGGCAGGCACCTTGGATGACGATATTGTCCATAGTTGTCAAAGGATTGGGGATTTCCTTTAATATAATGAGATAAATGCAATCTTTGCAGTTCACTTGGCTAGTATGGATCAAATGAAACCAGCCAGCAGCCTACTAACTATCTATAACTTTGCAAACTATTAGTCACGTAGATAATTATAGGTGGGCATTGGGGCTACTAATATCCGGCGGCTGCGAGGGTGACTTCGTGTACGATATAGTCATGCTCGAAGGTATATGATGGTTCAGTTTCGCCGCGGATTACTCGTGCCCATTCGGTGAGCTGTGCAGCATAGCGGTCAGTTTGCGGGGGAAAGCGCACGATGTGATGACCTGCAGGGTAGTCGTCGGCGGGGGCATCCAGATGTAGCTGGATTTCAAGGGATTGACCATCAAAGCGCTCTAGTGGTTCCAAGTCAAGCCTTCCTCTGGTGCCGGCGACACGCAACCGGCGGGATGGTCGTCCGCAACGACTGCAGGCGCGTATTGTCACGGTGGCATGAGGGTATTCAAGGACTGCCAGCCCGTTATTGTGGATTTCCTCTGGGTCACTGGGCGCGGATTTCAGGAAAGGCGTGACGCATGCGGGACGCCCCATCGCACTGACGACGAAGTCGATAAGATGGCAGCCAAGGTTCCACATGATGCCTCCGGAGAAGTTGCGCAAGTACTGCTGGTAGTCCTCTCCACCGTAGTTGTGGTTCATGTCGATTTCGAGTTCACAGATTTCGCCAAGCCAATGTTCGCGAATGGCGCGGCATGCGAACTGGAAGGCGGGGTTGCCTCGAAACATATAGCCCATCTGAAAGGGGAGATGCCTGGCAGCACAACCGTCCAGCAGTTTTTTATACGTTGCCAACTCTTCTCCTGCGGGCTTGTCCAGGTGAATGGCAAGACCACGTTCCATGCAACGCAGACCAATGGGCACGAGGTCATTGTTGGGAACCTCGATGGTGACCGCCTCAATGGTGGGGTCGTCAAGCGCTTCTGGCAGCGTAAGTTGTTTTAGCCCTTGGTATGGTCGTTCAAGGTCAAGCTGATAGTACGGTGCGCAGGCAAATTGCCGGTCATCCACGTAGCCGACCACCTCGAAGAGCTCTGGCAGATTTCTGATGGTGTCCATCTTGCCATGGGCGTGCTCGTGGAGAATACCAATCTGTACGACGCGGACGGGTTTCATGGTGGAATGTGACTATGCAAAGGTTGTCCAATCGAAGAGGATGCCGACGGGTGGGTTCGATGCGTTGCCGAGGTGGTCGTAAACGGTTGCGGCGTCTTGCGGCGAAACTACTTCGTGGATAATCGGCTCGACTTGAAGTTTTCCAGCCTGAAGGAGTTTGAAAAACGTGCGGTAGTCGTCAAATTCCGTCCATTGCCCGGGGTGGGAGTCCAAGGAGGGGCGGGTCCGTGTGTGGGCGCCAATTAGAGAGACACCTCGGCTATGGACATACTTGTAGAAGTCAATGAGCTGGTCGGAGACACGCGTGCAGCCGAGCAGCGAGATGCGTCCTTGCCATGCGATGCATTCGAGCGCCTGTTGGAGTGCAGAGATGTATCCAGTGACCTCGACCACGCCGTCCGGTCCCCGTCCGTCGGTGAGTTCTACGGCTTTCTTGACGAATTCTGGATCGGCGGGGTCGAGTGCATAGTCTGCACCAAGCTGTATCGCCAGGTTGCGGCGCTCGGAGGAAAAGTCGCTGACCAGCACAGGACAGGCCCCGGAGAGACGAGCAATCTGCAAAGCAAAGAGTCCCAGCAGACCTGCGCCAGCGACCATCGCGGATTCACCCAGCTGTAGCTGGAGTTTCCGGACGCCCAGGAAGGAGAAGGAGGCAAGATGCGCGAAAGCCGCCAGGCGCTGATCTACACCTCTTGGAATCTTGAAGAGTTCCTTTTCTTCCACGATGAACCACGAGCGGTGCCCTGCCCAATGGACCACGACATTGTCGCCTGGTTTCAATGCTTTAACCTGCGAACCGACTTCGACGACATGGCCTGAGGCGCTATAGCCAATTCCATAGAAGGGGAAGCTGGTATTTGCACTCCAGGTATTGGGCATTGCATGGTAGTTGGCCAGTTCCGTGCCTGCGCTAAGCACATCGTAGTCGGTCTTTACCAGTACTTGTGTCGGTGAGAGGGTTGCATCGAACTCCTTGGTAAGCAATGCAGCCTGTTCCTTGACAGGAAAGTAAATCTGGGAGAATTTCATGGACTGGAGAAGTCGATGTGCTACGGGTTACTTTAAGTTGAGGACGACTTTCCCGATGTTTTCACGTCGTCTCAGGACACCATGTGCATTTTCGACCTGTTGAATGGGGAAGACCGCATGGATGTTCGTGACCAGTTGTCGGCTGGCGAAATACGGCCAGAGTTGTTTTTCCATGGCATGAAGGATGGCACTCTTTTCCTCTGGCGTTCGACTGCGAAGTGTGCTGCCAATTAGCCGGATACGCTTTCGCCAGACGGTTTCCAGGTCAATTTGTGCCTGGGATCCTCCCATCGTTGCGATCATAATCCATCGTCCACCAAAAGCCATCTTCTGAAAAGCCGAACCCATCAGCGTTCCGCCGATGCAATCCAGTGCAACGGTCGGAGGATGGGCCTCGATGACCTTCAGCACGTCATCTGTCCGATGATTTACCACATAGTCGGCACCAAGTTTTCGCACAAAATCTGCTTTTTCATCGGAGCCAACGGTGGTAATGACCTCTGCACCCATCCGTTTTGCAAGCTGGATTGCGGCCAGGCCGACACCGCTGGCACCTGCTTGCAGAAAGAAGATATCGCCGCGTTTCATCCCTCCAGCCTCAAGCTGGAGGTTCAGATAGACCGTGGTCCATACCTCCGGCAACGAGGCGGCCTCTATCATCGACAGTCCGGCAGGGACGGGCAAGACCATTCCTGCCGGTGCGACCACTTTCTCCGAGTATCCGCCGCCGCCCAGCAGTGCACATACCTGGTCGCCTGGCCTGTAACGCGAATCTGCTGGCGCTTCTTGAGCCAACCCTGCGACCTCCAGGCCGCACCATTCTGGCCAGCCCGGAGGTGAAGCGTAGCAGCCGTCCTTTTGCATCAGGTCAGCGCGATTTACGGCTGCGGCATGAACTTCAATGAGTACCTCGTCAGCCTTTCGAACGGGGTCGGGAACCTCCTGCCACGCGAAATTACGGCAGGAATCTAATACCATGGCTTCCATGATGTTCGTGGCTTGGAGGGAGTTCCGGCTTCGTCGGGAGATTTTCAGAGGAGTGGATCAATACTCGCCATTTTTGACGGCCTCGGCGGCCTCCTTCTGGATTTCGGGGTCGTAAGAGAGGATTGGCTCGACCTCTTCGCCCTTGATGCGCCGCGCGATGTAGTTCTTGGTGATGCGTCGCACCAACGGTACGAGGGCGATGACGCCGATGAGGTTGGGGATGAGCATCAGTCCGTTGAAGGTGTCGGAGATGTCCCAGGCCAGCGAGGAGGTCAACAGCGCACCGGAGACGATCAGCAGGCAGAAGAAGATTCGGTAGAACTTCACGGCCTTGAGGCCGAAGAGGTATTCCACGACTTTGCTGCCGTAGTGCGACCACCCCAACACTGTCGTGAAGGCGAAGAGGAACATCGCGATGGCGACGAACCAGCCACCTGCCACGCCGAAGACGCTGGAGAAGGACTGCGCCACCAGCACGGCGTCGTTGGTGCCCGGAGTCATCATGCCGGTGTGCAGGTCGATGGCTCCGCTGGTGAGGACCACCAGGGCGGTCATGGTGCAGACCACCATGGTGTCCGCGAAGACCTCGAAGATTCCCCACACGCCCTGTTTCACGGGTTCCTTGACATTGGAGTTGGAATGGACCATTACCGAGGAGCCAAGACCAGCCTCGTTGGAAAAGACTCCGCGCTTGCAGCCCTGCTTGATGACGGTAGCGATTGCGGTTCCGGCGGCGCCGCCGGCCACGGCCTTAATGCCGAAGGCGAATTTGAAGATGGCGGCGATGGCGGCGGGCAGGGCGGTGATGTGGCAGATGCAGATGATTAGCGAGCCAATGATATACAGCAGCGCCATGAAAGGTACCGCGCGCTCCGCGACGTTGGCCACGCGCTTCAGACCGCCGATGATGACGAAGAAGCCGATGACCACCAGTACCAGCCCGATGATGAGCGCGACTAACGTCACCTGCGAGTCGCCGTTGCCCCATAGCACTGGCGCTTGGACGTTGGCAAAGAAGGCCGACTCGATGTTCTTGACGATCTTGTTGACTTGCCCCATGTTGCCGATGCCGAAGGAGGCCAGGATGGCGGAGAAGGCGAAGAAAATGCTCAGGACCTTGCCCAGGGACTTGCAGCCCTTGTAGCCGCCCAGCCCTTCGCTCAGGTAGTACATCGGTCCGCCGCTCCATTCTTTCTCGCGGTTGCGGCGACGGTAGTAGATGCCCAGGACGTTCTCGGAGTAGTTGGTCATCATCCCCAGGAAGGCCGCGACCCACATCCAGAAGACCGCGCCAGGACCGCCCAGCGCAATGGCGGCCGCTACGCCGGCGATGTTGCCGGTGCCGATGGTGGCGGCCAACGCCGTGCAAAGTGCCTGGAACTGCGAAATGGCGTTCCGGTCGGTCTTGTCATGGGAATGCTTGGAGAAGAGCTGGAGGAAGGTCTGCTGGCACCAGTGACGCAGATGCGTAATCTGGAAGCACCCGGTGACGATGGTCGTCAAGAGACCGGTGCCCAGGAGTAGTACCAGGCCGCTCCAACCCCAGATGAAGTCGTTGATGACGCCATTGAACTCCGCTAATTTATTAAGAAACTGCTCCATGGTGTTTACTTGGATGACATTGCCTGACAACGAAAAAGAGCTGCCAGCCTCAGGCGGAGGCTAACAGCTCTGGAGAAAAAGACGTTTGCAGAAAATGCACTCTTTCCTTTTGCCTGAGAGATTCGGCGTTTTCGCCTTGCACCTTCGGCACTCCCGCACGGCGGGAGATTCTCCAGAGTTCCCTCGACCAGCAGGACTTCCTGCAGGCTTCAACGGGAGGACAAGACATGGGCTTGCGCCCACGCCTTGATGAATGACAATTCAAGTCGTGGCTGCCGCAGATCTTCGCAGTTGGTGCGAGAGGCGGGAATCGAACCCGCACTCCTTTCGGAACGAGAACCTAAATCTTTCGGTTCCCTGGGGGAATCATCAAGATTTGTCCCTTATTTGTCCCTTTTTTCGCATTATTCTTGGATTGTATTGCATAATATAGCGAATTATTGTATATTATCAATATGACACAGCGAAAAAGCACGCAAAAAGGCATTACAGGGCTTGGCTACCTCTACAAGCGCGACAGGAACGGACGGAAGATTCCGGCGACCTCAAAGGCTGACGGGACATTCTGGCTCAGGGCGCGAGGGGCTGACGGGAAGACAACGGACAGGCGGCTTCTTGATGAGGACGGCAGGTCCGTCTCGGACCTCGCTCTTGCGAAGGCGTTGCAGCGTCGGCAGCGTGCGCCGTTCCTGACCGGTTCCAGAATCGCGGAACTTGAGGCGCAGACGGCAGAGGCCGAGCGTCTGCGGAAAAAACAGGAGAACGAGCGGGAGATTGCCGAGCCGCCGTTGTCCATCAATGCGGCATGGGCTGAGTATCTTCGCGCTCCGAACCGCCGACAGTGCGGGGAGGGAACGCTTGGGAACTACCACAGGCATTGGGGGCAGTTTTTGCGCTGGCTTGGAAAGGCGCACAATGGCGCGAGGTTCCTGCGGGATGTCACCGCCGAGATTGCCGAGGACTATGCGGCGCACCTGACCGCCAGCGGCGAGAGCGCGAACACATACAACAAGCACACAACCTTCCTTCGCTCATTTTTTGCCCTGCTCACCAAGCCCGCCCGCCTTGACGGGAACCCGTTTGCCGAGATTCAGAGGCGGAGGCAAAAGCCTGAGAGCCGGAGGGCGCTTACATTGGACGAGCTTAGGCGCGTGATACAGTCCGCAGACGGCGAACTTCGCACGCTGCTTGAGATTGGCATATACACTGGGCTTCGGCTTGGCGACTGCTGCACGCTGGAATGGAGGGAGATTGACTTGGTTGCCGGAGCTCTACGAAGGGAGCCGCGAAAAACCGCCCACACATCGGAGGTTGTCGTCGAGATTGGGATGCCGTACGCGCTACGCGCAATACTGGCTGGATTGCCGAGGGAGGGGCGTTATGTTTTGCCTGGAATTGCCGAAAGGTACTTGAAGTATCCGCAGGGCGTCAGCAAGAGCGTAATGCGGCATCTTCGGGACTGCGGGCTTGCAGTCCACGAGAAAGCCGGAAGAGGGCGCATCCAGCCGATTGTGCGCGTGTCGTTCCACAGTCTGCGGCACACCTGGGTGAGCCTCCAGATGGAGCGCGGCACGCCCGCCGCGCTGGTCCAGAAAGCCGCAGGGCACTCCAGTCCCGCCATGACCGAACACTACACCCACATAGGAGCCGAGGGGCTGCGGCAGATGGCAAGGGCGGTTGACATGGACTTCAGCGGGAATGGGAATGCTGGAACAGACATGGCGGCGGACAAAATAAAAGCCCTGCTTGAGAGGTTCCGCAGGGCGAAAGGTGAAAAGGGCGAAACAGAACTTGAGGAATTAGCCATCAAGATTCTGCTCGAACGGCTGGACAAAGACGGTGAATGAGATGATGGTCGCAAGCAAGGTCGGCGAGGATAGTTTAAGCCGCTTCTTCCTCGAAAGGATGTTTCCATTTTGGAAACGGCCTACATTTATTTCCCCGTCCTGCGCACATACGACCAACGAGCCTACAGCCGGAGGCTGTGAGCAGCGGCAAAGAACCTGAGAGCCGGACGGAATGTTGTCACGCGCTTTTTCCGCGTGGAAAAAGAACAGGCCGTCGCAATTCGTTCTCCCGTCTATGTATTTGAACACGCGTGCGCGTGCGTGCGCGTACGATGCCACGGATTCCAGGACTGGGCGGAACTCAAGCAGGTCCGCTTCTGTCAGGATTGGAGCCTCGTTGTCCGGGGCTGAAGCCGTCTGCGTGTAATAGCCCTTCCCGTTCCCGCCGATTCTGATGCATCCAGGCGGCAGAAATGGCATAATGTGCGGGAACAGCCTCTCCCAGCACCTGGTCGAGATTGCGTTCCCCTTCCTTCGCCAGAACACGAGAGACGCAGGGGAGACATGGATTTCCCTTGCGAATGTCTGGGCTGAGATTCCCCTTGCTTCAAGGAGGCGTTCGATTGCCTCGACTATATTGCTGTCTGTGATGACTTCCGGCTTGGCTGGCATTGGCTTATTTTGTTATGCGGTTTATTTTTGCGTTCTTCGCATAACATAGCACTTCGGGCGCGTTCCGCGTCCGTTCGCGCTATTTTTCCGCGATTTTCCGCAGGAGGGCGATTTGCTCGCGCTGGTATCTGAGATGATTGCATAGTGCGTGAAGCAGAAGGGACGACAATGCGCTGCTCAGACCTACGCATAATCCTATCGAAATTATGCTATCATCCTTGACAATGCATCCGCCAATAAATGCGACTGGCCCGAATAGGGCAGGAATTAAAAAAATGTATGCTACAACTCGCAGGAATCTCTCTGTGTCGGATTTCTTCGGTTCCTTTGATTCGTTATACTTGGCAACTGGTTTCATTACAGGCGCGTGCGGAGCGTGGTTCTGTGCCGGAGGCGGTTCCGGCGAAGTGTCACCTACCGCGAATACGCTGTTGCACGCTGGGCAGCTTACATTAGTTCCAACTGGGATGCCATCGTCCGATGACAGAGAAGCATTGCATTTTGGGCACGTGATTTCCATTTTTGTTTCTTCTATTGGTTTTGTGGAATTTTCTGAAGAATCGGTAGTATGCTGTCCAGCATATCCCAGCACTTTTCGCAGATTGGTTCCTCCGTGAACTTGCTTATGTGAGCCTCAAGTTCTTGAATGAGTTCCTTGCATTTCACCTTGTTTAGAAGTTTCTTTGCTGTTGATAATTCTATTAGCGCATTGTCGTTGTACATGATGTGGGTTTGATTCTCATATTCTGCGTATGCTTCTGCAAAGGCCCACAGTATTGCCGTCCGATAGTCCTTCTGCCTGGTGTGGCACACGCGAAGTTTTTCGTAGATTCTGAGGCAGTATAAATTGCGCTCGAAATCTGGCCATTCTCCGATATTACGCTTCAACTCAAAAGGCATCGGTTCCTTGTTCCAACGCTTGCGCTCCATATCGATGACATACATCCTGTTCTTGAATCGTTCCTCAGCCCTGCGCCTTGTTGTTTCTGTTATCTGTATTTCCCGTGCCTTCCTAAACTCCAGCATCAACAATTTCGATGCCTCAGAAAAGCGACCATGTTCGTAGCAGATTGTAGCGATTCTTAGACGAAGCATTAAAGGGCCAAATGGGTCCCAGCCATGCGCTAACTCCAACTGTTCCGCTTGCTTAAGTAATTCGATTGCTTCATCTGGGGAATCCTTTTTCAGCTGCGTCGCCTGTTTCTCGAGTCCCCTGACATCTTCAAAGAATGAGTCGTCGAATGGCTGACCGTCATTCATGTGCCAAACGTCGAATATTGATAGCTCGTTTCCGTTCATTATACCTCCTGGATTGCCTTTAATGCCTGTACCAGTTTGATGTTACCCTGTGGGTCGGCTATTGCTACAAGCGCATTTATAATATCTGCCCTTAATTTTTCGATGTTCCCATTAGAAACTGCGTTTGGCGAACTAATTATGTTGTAGTTCGAGTGATTCCCAACCCTTATGCTCTGCGGTCTCCGTTGCTTGAATATCGGGGAACTGAGTCCGTCAAGCCCCGGAAATGCATTGCACAGTTTGTTCCATATTTCGTCCTGGACAAACTTTCTTCGCCCTCCTACTATCATGTTCAAATGCGGTTGGTCTATGTCGAACCTTCTGCAAAGTTCTGCCTGGTAGCCTCTTGTGTCAGGCAGTTGATTCCGTATGAAATCGACAACTTGCGGCGTAATTTTAAATCTCATTTTTACCTCCTTAATTTTGGTATTTTGCATAAAAATAAACAAAAATTCAATTTTTTTTTGAAAAAAGATTTGAAATTTATCGATGATAAGTTATATTATTAGGAAATTTCCCTAAAAAAACTGTTTTTATTTACCGTCAAATTTACCAGTGATAAATTAGGAGTGAAATGTTCAACGAAATCGTCACGCACTACACCTCGGACCAACTCGCGCTAATTCTGCTTGTCGTCGTCCAGGTAATCACGTTCTGTGTCGGGCTGGTCATCTCGACCGTCCGGCACCTCATCCGCAAACACAACCAGGAGTAAGCCATGCAAGAGAACGTTGCACAGTCCATCATCATGCTGGCGCAGACCGACCCCTACACTGGGGCCGAACAGCTCAACGCGCTCAAGGCGGTGTGCGCCGGCAAACTCCCCGCTTCCAAACCCAAGGCCCCGCCTGTCCTCGTGGACCACAAGACGGCGTGCCTGATTCTCGGGCGGAACATCAAACCCGTGACCCAGCCCACCGTCCAGAGGCTTCTGCGCGAGGGGAAAATCCACCTCGCACCAAGGAGTGGGAAGAAGAAGTACTACTACCGCGCCGAGCTGGAAGATTTCGTCTTCGGCAAATCGGCATCGTAACCAAAACCCACACAAGGAGACAAAAAAATGACACAGACCAAGACACAGCCCCAGCAACAGACGCAGATGCTCCGCCCCGCCGCCACCGACGAGTTCATCGCCGCGCTCGACAACGCAGCCAAGTATGGCGAGGATGCCGCTCTCATGGCAAAGGGATTCGCCAAGATGTTCCGCGTCGGCGCAGCAGTCCAGCAGCTCACCGCCCTGCTCACACCTCAGATTATGGAGCCTATTATGGCTCTGCAGAACTCGCCACTGGGCTTCCTCACAGACAGCAAGACCGGCGGCTACCCCGTCGACACCGTCCGCGCCGCTGTCATCCAGGCGGCCATCGAGGGGCTTAGCGTCACGGGTAACGAGTTCAATATCCTCGCCGGGCGGATGTACATCACCAAAAACGGGATGAAGCGCAAGCTCAGCCAGATTCCGGGCCTCCGCAAGCATGTCACTCCAGGCATCCCGAAGACCCACCCGAACGGCGGCGGAGCAATCGTCCCCGTGCATGTGGACTGGACCTACAACGGCGAACACAACACGCAGGACATGGAGTTCGCCGTGAAAATGAACTCAGGTATGGGTGCGGACGCGCTTATCGGCAAAGCCACCCGAAAGGCACTTGCCTGGCTCTACGAGGAGATTACTGGAAACGCCGTCAGCGACGGAGATGTTGCCGACATGGAACCCATCAACATCACGCCGAAGCAGTCCCCGCTTGAGAAGGCGCCCGAAGCCGGAGACCCGAACAAGGTTGCTCACGCCGAAGCCGCCCGCCCGCCGAAGGACGACGGCGACCTCTATGACATCGACGAGGACGACGGCCTGGAGGCGATGTAATATTTGCCGTGCCGCAGGGAAAGTCCAGGCGACCCGTTCTGCCGTCTGGATGCAACTACCCGGACCTTGGTACTCGCCCCTGCGGCGCGGCCTTTTTTCCAACACAAAGCAAATCAACGGAGACAAAAAAATGAGCGAAAAGATTGAGATTTTGCGCCCCAGCGCACTACAGCAGTATTCCGCTTGCCCTGGCTCATACAAGATGCAACTTGGTTTCCCGCCAGAGACCTCGCCAGAGGCAGAGGAAGGGACTATGCTTCACGAGCGCGTGCGACGCAACGACACGGACGGGCTTGACGTGGAACAGGCCGGAGCGGTCGAGGAGTGCCGCCAGTTCCTCGAAGACACCATCCGCGACAGCGGGCTTGCCACAGCCACCTTCGAGAACCCGCTTGAAATCCACGATGAAGACGGCTCCCTGCTCACCAAGGGGACAGCTGATGTCCTGCTGACCGGAAAGGGCGACACCTGCGCCGTGATTGACTGGAAGTTTGGAAGAGTCCCGGTGGAGGATGCCGCTACCAACCTCCAGCTTGCCGCCTATGCGCTTGGCGCGATGCAACTCATCAAGGCGCAATCCTGCACGGTGCATGTTTTTCAGCCTAGAATCAAGAAGCACACCCAATACACCTTCAGTAAGCCGGAAGCAATTCTCCAGAATATCCAGAAGGTTATTTCGCGTGCGAAATCGGATGCATTGATTCTCCGTGCTGGTGAGGCGTGCCGCTACTGCAAGGCCAAGGCGGTCTGCCCGGCGTTCCGCCGCCAGACGGACGCGCTTGCCATCTTGCGCGATAATGCCGACGCGCTTGCCACGCCTGAGAGACTGGCAGAATACTATGCTAAAACACAGATTGTCAAGAAGTTCTGCACACAGATTGAGGACGCTATGAAAGCCTACCTCGACGAGCACGGTGAGTGCGCCGGATACTTCTACAAGGAAATCGCCGGAAAGCGCGAGGTCAGCGACATCGCGGGGCTGTGCGTCGCTGTGGACGGCCTGATTACCCACAGTGAGTTCCTCGACTGCTGCACAGCGTCCACATCAAAGGTGGAAGCCCTGTTCGTCGAGAAGCTGACTGCCGCCGCCACAGCAAATGGCGGGAAAATAACCAAGAAGGATGCCAAGGCGAAGTTCGAGGAAGTCGCCGCCGCGTTCATCCAGCGCGGCACGCCGAGCCGCCGCATCGAACTCAAACAGGCAGAATAGGAGGTGCCAAATGCAGGATTTCGCGTCATTCTCGCTGGTCGGCGTAATCGTCGGTCAGCCTACTTGGATACAGCCGAAAAACGGCGGTAGCCAGAACCTCGAACTTAAAGTACAGTGCAATATGCAGGGCTACTCAGGCCAACCGATACAGGAGATTATTCCTGTCAGATTCGGAAAAAACTCACAGGAGGCCGCCAGAAACCTCATTCCTGGAGTCCGTGTTTGCATTACTGGAAATGTCAGCGGAAGAATCTGGAACAGAGACCGAGGAGAAAAGCTGTTCACGAACTTCAATGCGCAGGGCTACACGATACTCAATGCGCCGCAACGCCAGCAGGAACTCGGCTACGCCCCGCTGCCAGTTTCCCCCGCCTACCAAGCACCTAATCCGACTCCTCCGCCCTACTGTGTTCCGCCAACGGTTACGGATGAGGACATCAACCACCCGACTCAATCCATGGCAGACGTGCCGTCCTGAAAATGCTTGATAAAGGGTGGATTAAGATACACCGCACTATGAAGAGCAGTTGCTCCAGGCGTGGCTACGGTGCAAAAGACCTTGGCACGATGCTGTGGCTGCTCCTTACTGCGCGGTATGAGGCCGGAGAACATCCCGCTTTCGGGAGGCTTTGTGTGGGGGAACTTGTGGTGACGAAACCAGCTCTTGCGCGAGAACTCCGGCTCACAGAAAAGGAAATCAGAAGCATTCTTCGGCGGCTTGAGCTTGATGAGTTCATCGTTGTCGATGGGCAGGCAAAGGCCGGAACGAAGGTGCGAATAGTCAATTTTGCCCAATATCAGGGAATAGGCAGTAAAGGGCAGAAACAAACCACTACGGAATCAACGAGTAACGAAGACGCTTTGCCGATAAATTGCGAATCTGAAAAATCGTCCGTGGGTAATTGCCGAAAAATTGCCGAAAAATTGCCGATAAAAGGGCAGAAACAAACCACTACGGAATCAACGAGTAACGAAGACGCTTTACCGATAGAAGGGCCGATAAATTGCCGAAAAGTTGCCGATAAAACCTATTATTCATATAAAGAAAGAAAGAATTTAAAAATAGCTTTAGAAAATAATACGCGCGCGCGAGAAACTTCCGACGAGAATTACAGCGATGCGACTTTTGCCCCATATCCCAAGTCCCCTCATGAGGTCGTTTCCGAGGCTACGCGGCAGGGAATTGTAATGACGGAGGAACAGGCGCGGGATTTTATCGAGGAGTTCGCCGCCGTCGGCTGGATTAACAAATACGGTCAGAAAATCACCCAGTGGCGATATTTGCTCCGGCGTTGGATAAACTCCCCCGCCGCGAAAATCGCGCAACAGCGATTGATAAACGAGCAATTACGCGGGAAGCGCGAGACGGCATACCTTGACGCGGCACGCCAGCCCCGCGAGAAATCGATAACCGAGAAGCAGAAGGAATGGGCAAGCGGGAAGTTCTCTGGAGACTACAGCCAGATGCAGGACGACCCCGCGTTTGCCCAGTTAGGCAAACAACAACAACAACCAAACGGAGACAAAAAATGATTGCGAAAACCGATTTCAAGCGTCCAAGGGACGCAATGGATGGCGCGACATTCGAGGAGCTGACCGCTTTCCTCGCACAGCGTGCCGCTGTCGCTCCAGTCGCGCCGAAGCCGGAGGTTCCCGCGCTTGCGGCACAGAGACTGATGGTCGCACGCGGGCTGGACATTGTTCCGGCATCATGGCCTGGAATCATGGCGGCGATGAAAACCGACACAATGCCTATGCGCAAGGGCTGGATTCTCTATGGCCCGACAGGGACAGGGAAGACCGTCAGGGCGAGGCTTGCTGGAGAGTTCGCCGGAGTCGAGGTGGTAACGGCAAGGCATCTGTTCGACGAGCTAATCACGCTCCCGTTCTACCAGGCGAGCCGGATTGGCAGCCTGACAATCTCCAGCCGGATGAAAGGGAGCGACCTGATAATAGACGACCTTGGGACCGAGCCGCAGACAGCCACAATCTACGGCAATGTCCGCAACCCTATGGCGGAACTCCTGGAGGAGCGGTACGAGGTGTGGCCGCACATACGCACATACATGACGACTAACCTCACCTCACAGGAGATAGAGGAACGATACGGAGAGCGCGTTGTTAGCAGGTTGTCTGAGATGTGCGGAACGATGCTCCTTTACGGTGCTGACAGACGGAAAAACTAACAACAGGAGGACGCAAAATGAAAGATTTAGGGAAACTTGTGCCAAGTCTGGATTTATGCAGGAAGATACCAAAAGGAAATTTAAGCGATAGCATACTTGTATGGATTCATGAGGATTTTGGAGGAGAATACATTGTAGAAGAAAAACTATCGGTGACTCTGAGATGTATTGCAAGCGAGGAAGAGGTTGTTGCCCCTGCACCGACATTACAGGAAATTCTTGTTTCACTCGATGCGGAAAAAGTCTTTTTTGTCGTTGCTCCTTCCCCTTCTACTTGGCAAGTAATTTACCATCCTGCTGGAGATGCCGAAGTTGTTAAAAACATTTCTTTGCCGGATTCTGCGCTTGAAGCGTGGCTAAAAGTCAAGGGCATCGGAATAGAGAAGAAAACCCAGCTAAAACCGCTTGAGAATTTGCGCAAGTTCATTGAGGCTGAATGTTCTGGATATGCCAGATACTATACCTACAAGAGCGATGACTCCATTCTTGTGTATGTGGATGACAAAGTCCAGGTTTATAAATGCTCTAAATATGAATACATAGACATCATCGGGCTGTCAAGGCGCGAGGAGATTGAACTGGAAAACATGCTAAACGGAGGAAACCGAAAATGTCAGAAATTGAAAAACTAGTCCCGCCATACGAACTTTGCAAGACAATCCCCAGGGGCGAGTTCACAGACAGCGTTTTCGTATGGGCGAGATACCCTGAATACATACCCTGCGAGAGCAACACGATTCCTGATGGCCTTGGAGAAAAGGTCGTGATGCTCCGTCGCGACTGCCTTGAAAACAACATAATCGCTCCGGCGCCAACAATTCAGGAGATTTGGGACGGCATTGAAATTAAGGGGCTTTGCATCATCCCGGAGACAGGGAAGAACATGGCTAAAAATGGTTTGATGAAATGGCTTTACTTCTACGGCATTAAGGGGGATAGGTAAATGAGTTACAGGATTCTTGACAATTCGGATGCGAACAGCACCTGCACGGCATACTCACTGTCAAGGCAGTATGTCAGGGACTTCGGACAGCGGCAGATTGACGCCATACTCCAAGCTTCCGGCCTGATGCCGAAATACAGGGTAAAGGATGCCAGGGGGAAAATGCACAATGTCTATTCCCTTCAAGACGCGATGGCCGTAATCGCAATATATCGCAAGATGGTTGTCGTCATGTCTGGAAGAAGGAGAGTTGATTCGAGGGCGCAAAAACTCAAGCTCGAATTGGACAAAATACTTGCAAGGCAAAGGCAAAACTACAAATACCCGGGGGAATCAGCAAATGAATGAGTTCGAGAAACTTGTCTATTCGATGCGCTTTGCGCAGCGGCAATGGTTCAAGTCCCACGAGAACCGCTTTCTCGCCGAAAGCAAACGCCTTGAGGCCGAGGTGGACAAACACCTAAGAGAGAAGATGGAGGCGGAACGCCAGCCGTCGTTGTTCAGCACAGGAAACTGACTGGAATGGAAGAAAGCAAGCGCAACATTCACGGCGACGATTGCCCTGCCTGTTTCGGGCGGTTCAGGTGTGATGCGCCAGAATGCCGTGCCTGCCCTTACCCTGATTCCTGCAAGTTCTACAGGGACAACCCCCCGCCAAAGGACCCGAATGCCCGATACAGCAAGGGGCATTATGTGTCTATTGACCAATACGGCTACAGTGAGGAGCTTGCGACGGAGTTCGACGCCGAAGACGATTCCCGGCCAACGGAGGACAGAACACCGCTGACCCGCGAGGACTTGAAGGACCTCCTACACTTCCTGCTGTATGCCATAGACGACTACACGCTTGCTATAATCCTTGAGATGCTTCGGACAGGGCACCGCGACACCGTGACTCTTGCCGAGGCGTTCGGCGTGAGCAAGCAGGCGATGCACCAGAAAATCGGCATCATGTGCGACACATACCCGCAGCTGCGCCCGATGATTGAGCTGGTAATGCGCAGGTGCGCGAAACTCGCAAGCCCGGAGGGCAGGAAGTCGCTCAAGGGCAGGAACCCCCACAACCGCGAGGCGAAAGCCCGCGAAAACGACGAAAAAGGCAGGCCTGAATCCAAGCCGGAGCAGATGTTGTTTGATTTCGATTAATTCCCCAAATTCCCCTCGCGTACAAGGTAAAACAGTAAAAATGAAAGAGGCGACGAAAATAAAGCAAGTTCCGGTTGAATCAATCAAGCCGTATGAGCGCAACCCGCGTAAGAACGACAATGCCGTCGATGCGCTTGCAAACTCCATCAAGGAGTTCGGCTTCAAGGTTCCCATTATCGTTGACAAAAGCAACATGATTGTCGCAGGGCATACGCGCTACAAGGCGGCAAAGAAATTAGGAATGGCAAAAGTCCCGGTAATTGTTGCAGACGACCTGACGCCAAAACAGGTCAAGGCTTTTCGTCTTGTGGATAACAAGGTTGCCGAGCTTTCGGAGTGGGACTATGACATTCTCCCTGATGAAATCCAGGGGATTGATTTCAACATGGTTGATTTTGGCTTCCCTGATTTCTTCGCCGGAAACGCGAGCATAGAAGAAGATGCAACTTCTGAATATGGAGGAACAAATAATCCCGCTCCAGAAATTAGACAGGGGATTTTTGACAACGGAAGGGGCGGATTGCCTGAAGAGCTTAAGGGAGTGCAGCTTGAACCAACTCCGTTTGAACGCATTGAAGGCGATGGAAAAACGTTGATGGAGCGCGTTATCATCGTCTATCCGAAAGAGCGCGAGCAGGAAGTGGCTCAATTGCTTGGTCTGGAATCAATTACGAAGGTTTTATATACGCTGGACGAAATCAAAAAATGAGCGCTGGCCTATATGTGTTAATAGCCGGGACTTTTGGTTCCGGCAAAAGCACCCTCGTTAGAAATCTACTAAACCGTCATGGGGGATACCAGGCTACTGGGCTTGTGACAAGAAGTTCAGATGGCTTTTTCGAGGCGGCTGGTTGTTATAAAGAGGGAAAAAAGTATGGAGGCGCGGATGATTTTGGCAAATTATCCGATATCAAGCCACTCGTTGAAGCCTCAAACGCGCCTGTTTTTTTGTGCGAAGGTGTAAGGGCCGCAACATTCGGCCCAATTTCTTTGTGCAATTTCTTCGCGGCTAAAAATGGAGTTTTTGTATATCTGTTCTGCGACAAAGAACTTTCCGCCGAAAGGATTATGAGCCGTAGCAATAAGGAGATGAAAAGCTACAAAGACTTTAATTCTGTCCTTGAAGGGTTCAGAAGCATTGGTATCCCTTGTTACCGCGTCTCTGCAGCTCAGTCACAAGATGCCGTGTGTGACTGTATGGAACATATTATACAGGAAAACCTCAGATGACTTACCAAGAATACATAAAATACCACCTTCAAGGTGATGCTGGAGTTGAGGAAAGGACGCTTGCAAAGATAGCAAATTCAATTAGTCTTGACGATTGGCAGAAGTTCTGCCTAATTTACTTTTACTGCGTGACCTACAATATTCCGAGCGCAATACGTCTGCTCAAGAATAACAATTTGTCAGAAGATAATCTTCAATTTCGCACTGACAGGCGTTGGATTAAGATGAACCACTTGCTCCCAAAAATGGTGAATGAACTAAAGCAAGCAAAATACGATAATATCCTAAGTTGCAAAACAGCGCAGGAGGCTTTAGACAAATGCCTGAAATGGTTTTATTTTGCCAGGTACTCGGCTTTTCTGTTCCTTGAGGCCTATTGGAATATGTTTGCCCCATCATGGTGCGATGATGTTATTTTTAGGTGGGAACCAGATGAAAACTACACGATTGGTGCGAAAATAATCACTCGTAGCAGTGACAAGCAAATCTTGAACAGTTTTCTGCATAATGTTAAATGCGATACTGGAGATAATTCATTCTCGATAGAAACCTCTCTATGTGCAGTGGCAAAAATAGAAAAAGGAACGCGCTGGAATGGGTATTATACACAAAGAATGATTGAAGAAGCGCAAAAAAGCGAATTTGAAAACCTAATCATCAACAACATAGGGTGACATGGACTACTACTCATCTCCAAGATGGACCTACGAGATAGCGGACTGCTCAATGCCGATGACTTTCGACACATACTCGAATTGCTCATTCGGATGTAGGTATTGTTTCTCGCAGTTCCAGCGTGCGCTTGGTGCTGGCAAGGAAAACTACCTGCATAAAGAGGTGAAATGGGTTAATGTTGAGCGCGTTAAGCGTATGTTCCTAAACCCGGATTCAAGCCAGTTCGGGGAATACATCAAGGCCAGGAAGGTCATGCAATGGGGTGGGCTTTCCGACCAGTTCGATGGTTTTGAGCGGAAATACGGGAAGACGCTTGAACTTCTTAGGTTCTTCAAGGAGATTGACTATCCGCTCTGCTTTTCGACAAAGGCGACATGGTGGACAAAGGATGAACGATATATGGAGCTGGTTCGCGGCCAGAAGAACTGGAATTTCAAGTTTTCGATTATCACCCTTGACAGGGAAAAGGCTTCAGTGATAGAGCAGGGAGTTCCTTCGCCGGAGGAACGACTGGAGGCAATACAGAGAATTGCCGAGGCAGGGGCAGGAGGTGCCACCTTGCGCTTGCGTCCTTTTATAATTGGGATTTCCACCCCGTCATACATAGAACTGATTGAAAGGGCGGCAAAATGCGGCGCAACTGCGCTAAGCACCGAATTCATGTGCGTTGAGCAACGCTCAAGATGTCTTCGGGAGCAGATGCCTGTATTCAACGAGCTTTGCGGATTCGACTTCTACGAGTTCTACAGGAAATACTCTGTGTCAAGCGGCTACATGAGGCTGAACAGGAATGTAAAGCGGCCTTTCGTTGAGAAGATGAAGGCAGCTTGTGACAAGGTCGGAATGCGTTTCTATGTAAGCGACGCGCATTTCAAGGAGGTGTGCTGCAATGGGTCTTGTTGCGGGCTTCCCTATAGTTTCAACTACTCGCGAGGGCAGTTCTGCGAGGCACTACAGTTAGCAAAGAAGAACGGAGTTGTCAGTTGGAGCGAAATCGCGCCCGAGTGCAAGCCGTTCTTGTCTTTCAATATTGGGAAGGCCGAGGGATACAACATGAAATCGAGCGAGAACAGAGCCAAGTTCTTCGGAATGACAATGTTCGACTACCTGCACTACCTTTGGAACAACCCGCAGGAGGGGCAGTCGCTCTATACAATGTTTGAGGGGATTGTTTCCCCGTGCGGAAAAGACGAGAACGGCGACATAATCTACAGATACAATGGGTAGAAGAACAAAAGTCGAAAAACGGAAAATCCTTGAGGCGATAAATGGCTCACTTGGAGTTCTTGAGGCAATACAGAAGAAGTTGGGTGTTGACCGCAAGACTTTCTACCACTACCGCCAGCGTTTCCCGGAGGTCCAGCAGGCGTTGGAGGACGAAAGGGAGCGGGGAATTGATTTTGCTGAATACCAGCTCTACAAGCTGATTAAAGAGGGCGACTACAGGGCGATAGTCTTTTTCCTAGAAAGGAAAGGGGCTTCAAGGGGATGGGTTCCTCAGACGAACATAGCCTTGAAACAGGATACAACAATTCGCCCGGTAATCGTGTTCGAGGACACCAGGAAAGAAGGTGCTGACGAAATTGGAGAATGAGCTGTTCCGTTTCTCTAAGCTCTATTCGCCGCTGTTCTGCAATGATTGCGAGGCGCGTTACTATATCGTGACGGGCGGACGCGGCTCAGGGAAATCTTTTGCAATTTCTGTCGCCGCAACCAGGGAAAGTTACACATCAAACTACAATATCCTATACCTGCGACAGACTCTTGTATCTGCGAACAAATCAATCATCCCTGAATACTGGGAGAAGGTTGAGATGTTCGGTATGAAAGACAGGCTGGAACGACACACATACGATATTGGGAATTGTTCCACCGGATACAACCTATGGTTCAAGGGGATACAGACAAACAAGGGAAGCAACGAGGCGCAGCTGAAGTCGCTGAAGCGCGTCGGGTTGACAATACTTGACGAGGCGCAGGAACTTGTTGACGAGGCTGTGTTTGACCGCATAGACCTCTCAATGCGCGAGAAAGGCATACGAAGCCGCTTCATCCTAAGTCTCAACCCGACTGACACATCGCATTGGATTTACCAGCGGTTCTTCAAGTCGCGCGGCGTTGCAGACGACTTCAACGGCATTGTCGGCGACACCTGCTACATACACACGACATACGAGGACAACAGGCGCAATCTCGACTCCGAGTTCCTGCGGCTTGCGGAGGAAATGCGAGAGAGACAACCTGAGAAATACCGTAACATATTCCTTGGGTTCTGGGCTGGAGACGTCGAAGGGGCGTTGTGGACGCGGGAGATGATAGACGCGCATAGAATTTCGCGTGCGCCGGAGGAACTGAGCCGGATTGTCGTGGCAATCGACCCGGCAATAACCTCAACGGACGAAAGCGACGAGACGGGCATTGTCGTTGCCGGATGCAAGAGGGTTGCCGGGAAGACGCATTTTTACATACTCTCCGACAGGTCCATGCGGGCAAGCCCCGTGACATGGGCAACCGCTGCCGCGAACGCATACAACGAGTATAAGGCAGACCGCATAGTCGCTGAGGTGAACCAGGGCGGAGACATGGTGCGCACGATATTGGGGCAGGTGGCCGGGAGGCTTCCGTTCAAGGCCGTCCACGCGTCAAGGGGGAAGCTCGTAAGGGCGGAGCCGATAGCCGCGCTCTACGAGCAGGGACTTGTCCACCACTGCGGGACATTCGGCACGCTCGAAAGCGAGATGCGCACCTATGTCGGGCGCGAAACTCAGAGGTCGCCGGACAGGATGGACGCCCTGGTCTGGGCGTTGACCGCGCTATCTCAGGGCGGCGGAAGCGGTCCAATCTCGTGAGATATTTTTTGTAATTTTAGGATATTTTCAAAAAAATCACCCTGAAAACATAAAAAATTGTAAAATATTTTAAAATATTGCTTGCAAAAATAAATTGAATGGTTAAATTTATAGGCGTTACGAGATTTTGAAACAACCCAAAAAACTCGGAGGACACAATGAAATGACAACTGGAATGGATTACCTCGAAGTTCGCATCCAAAATGAGACTGAAGTATGCAATAGCTTAGCCGCACATGCACTTGACTCAATCAAGTTCCGCCTTGAGGAACTGGAAAGAGCTATCAAGAATGGCAACATCGCTTCTGCTCCCAGCGTATTAGCTTCAGTTAGCCAAGTTGCTAATTCATTCAACCAGCAGCTTACTTCAGAACTTGCCTCCAAGAATGCTCTTGAAGAGGCATTCAACGCCGTGAAGAAACACGGCATCTAACACGACACAACAACACAGGAGGAAAACATAATGAGCAAAAAGAAAATCTACTGCTATGTGCTGGTCTTCACGCCGGATGGCCCGAAGTTCGTGACATCTTCAGACTATTCCACAAGGACCTGCAAGTGGGACGGCGATGTCCCGCAGGAGCACACGGAATCGGATGCTCAGTGGACTGCAATGGGGCTCACCTTCAACGGCTTCTATTCTGTCCCGGTCGCGTCTAAGGTGGAAATTAAGCATCAGCCGTACAACTACGCTGACGGAAAGTTTGTCTGGGAGTGGAACAACGCGGAATGTGGTAATTCCAACAAGGAGGAATAAAATGGAAATCAAGACCAAAGAAGACGTTAGAGCGTGGCTTGTGGAGTATTTCGGCGGAGACACAGAAGCCGCGACGATTGTCCTGCGAAACGGGATTAAGCACTTCCAGAAAGTCGTCGAACACAGCCGGAATGTAGCCGAGGTTCAGGACGCCAAGGAAAAACTCAACCTAACGAACGAAATGCTGTTCATGCTAAACAACAACTAAGGAGGCACAACATGAAGAAACAAATCAGCCTGCACGAATTGACCGGACAGGAATCCGGCGCAGTGATTTACGCCAAGAATGGGCAAGTCCCAGAGATAATCACATGCAACTGGGCGTTTGCGGAGGCAGACAGGCCGAATTTCCTCCCAGCCTATTTCGCCGGAGGGCTTATCTGGACGGACTACCTGACTTGAACCGTAAACTTTGCCGATGCCGTTGAAATCACCCCAGACGAACTCCCGTCCGGCGGAACTTTCCTGCATGTCGGGGTTGACGGGGACGAGGTCGGACTTGTAGAGGCGATTAACGAGAAGGAATGCAAATGCTGGAAGGCAAGCGATGAAATCTTCATTGTTGTACCAAACGACTGGAACTAAGGAGGAATTTGAATGGTTAAGGTGTTTGACGGGAAACTCTACGACACAGAAACAGCGGAAGAACTTGCGTCCAGTCGCAATGGAGACCGTTTCTGTAACAGGGACTACACGTGCGAATCGCTATACAGGACAAGGGATGGACGCTACTTCCTTGCAGGAGAGGGAGGCCCCGAGACAAAATACGCAAGATACTGCGGATATATCTCATGGGAAGCAGGGACGGACATCATCCCGATAACGGAAGACGATGCTCGCGAATGGATTGAGTGTAATGCCGAATCAAAATACGAGGAAATCTTCGGAGAATGTTACGAGGTGTAAAAATATCTTGATTTTCCCGCCCGAAAGGGCATAACCCAAACAACACAAGGAGATAAAAAATGAGCAAACTGGTCTGCAACACGAGCAAAGCCTACAACGGCACGAAAGAACTCCACAGCGTCAGAACCGAGATTAGCGACCCAGAAAAGTCGATGCTTGAAATCATACTCAAAGAGGCAGAGCCGCTTCCGTATGAATTGAAGGAACTTGAAATGTCCGACGGGACAATTGAGCAGGAATATGATATTCCTGAATGCGACAAGGCATCAGTCCTGAACGACCTCTACCCGTTCGACCCGTGCCCGAAGCTGGACGAAGAGCTTTTCGACCTCCACGAGCAGAAGGCGTTCGCGGTGCGCGATTACCGCGTTATTCGCTGCCGCAAGCGCAACATGGTTGTTTCGCCGTATTATCCGCACTCTGGCGGGATGGTCGTGGACTGGATGCCCACAGAGGATACCGCTAGTTCCTCTGTCGTAGTGAAGTTCTCGAAATAGCAGCGGCTTCCAAGCCACAGGCAGAATGCCCGGGGCTTTCTGTTTTAAACTTCCTACACGGAGCAAAAAATGAGAAACGAACTGATGATGGTTGCCGAGCCAGGGCATCGAAAGACCGTTGACCCAAGACCGATTCTTAGCAAGCCTTCGGCTGCTGAAAAATATCTGCGGGAGTACTTCGCAGACAGCGCAGTTGAGGAATGCTACGCCTTGACTTTGGACGCGAAAATGAGAGCCATCGGAACCTACCTTGTGAGCCGAGGGACTGCAATCTGCTCCTTGATTGAGCCGCGCGAGATTTTCCGCAAGGCGGTTCTCGACTGCGCCTGCAAGGTGATAGTGGCGCACAACCACCCGTCCGGCGACCCGCTTCCGTCAGCCGAGGACATTCGGATTACAAGGCGGCTCTTCATGGCAGGTGAAATTCTCGGCATTGAGCTTGTTGACCATCTTATAATCGGGACCTCGCCGCAAGCCATAAGCAACGGCTACTCCAGCCTTGCCGAATTGGGATACATCGACAATGGGAAGAATTGACCTGTCATCAACTGCAAGCGAATCCGTCCGGCGACTGAATCCCGATATTTTCGGGCAGTCGCCGGAAATCGCACAAAAACGCACTCAGGCGCGAGAAAACAACCAAGGCCATATAAATACTGGCAATTGTTTGGAATCTCGCCTAAATTGCGGGAAAACGGGATTTCCGGCAAAAAACGGTGCGGGCGGAGTCCGTGTCAAGGCGATGAACAAGACCGAGGCGCGTGCCATGCAATGGCTGATATACCAGGGGTACGCAAACATAATCCCGCAGCCGACGCGCCTTTTCCCGCTTGCCGGAGGCGGGACATACACGCCAGACTTCCTCGCCTGGAACCCGTCGGACGGCTCTATATTGGTAGTCGAGGTCAAGGGTGGCTATAGAGGCCCCGGATGGGAGCAGGGCATGGAGCGATATAAGCGGGCGGCGGCTCAGTATGATGGCGGGCCGCTTAAGTTCACGATGCTTGCATGGAGCGCGAAACGGCGCGAATGGGCTGTGGACTTCTGGCGGTGATACGGTGATATTGACTTGCGTGGCATTGCGGAGAGAGAGCCAACTCACAACCAAGACCCCGCCATGCAGAAAATTAACGTCTATGTTGTTGCCGACCAGACGCTCGGTACTATTCGAGATTCCGCGAATGCATCCAATGCGAGCGCTCCGACCATAACGCTTGGCGTCGCGTGCGAGCTGATACTGCGGCTGTTCGCGCACAGAGATTCCAACGAGCCGTATCCTGTGTCTGTAATCAATTCCTGCGCGTCGTGGAGCTGGGTCATGGACTCTGACTACAGCCAGTCAACCGCCATTAAGCTACAGGGAGACCAGGGGCAGATTTCTGTTGAAAGTGTCGTTGTCCCCTCTGAGTTTGTGGGAGGGAACGACATAACCTATTCCGATATCCACATTCCAATGTCGGCGATGAATACGCAGGAGGCCGCGACATACCTCGGAAGCGACGAGTCAAAGACGTTAAACGGCGAACTCGTCGGGTACGACGGCTCTGGGAACGAAGTCTTTGTTCTCCAGCTAAAGGGGTTCAGCCTGCGCAACCGCATCGGAAGCACGGGAGACCCGACCGAGATTCCGAATGACTATCTGACGGCGGCTCAGATGCGTGCACTTGTCGCGGCAGGGGTTGTTTTCCAGTTTTCGGCGGATGGAACGAATTGGCACGACACTCAGGCTGGTACTGACCAGTATTTCCGCGTCCGCTCCGCTTCGGATTCGTCTGCGTCATGGTCCTCCGCTGTCGCCTTGCCTTCAGGGGAGGACGGGGCATCCGCATACGACATCTGGAAGGCGCAAGAAGGTAACTCGGGGAAGACAGTCGCTCAGTTCCTCGAATCCCTAAAGGGAGCGGATGGCTCAGGCGTATCAAGCGTGTCCGCCACAACCCTCTCTCCAGGAAGCTCAGCAACCGCGTCGTTGTCCAACGGCGTTCTGAACCTCGGAATCCCGACCGGAGCAAACGGGGCATCCAATTATCTCACCATCGCCTACGCGTCAAATTCCAGCGGAAGCGATTTCTCTCTCACGCAGAGCAACACGCGCAAGTATGTCGGCTTCCTCGTGACGACTTCGCCAGTGACCACTCCTACAGCCTCGATGTTCTCCGGCAAGTGGGTGAAGTTCATCGGCGAGGACGGAGACAACGCATTCACCGTTGACGATGCGCTCTCCACCACAAGTGAGAACGCCGTGCAGAACAAGGTGGTCAAGGCCGCGCTGGACGCGCTGACCGCATCGGTCGCCTCGAACACCACCGCGATTGCCACGAAGCAGAACACGCTGTCCTTCGACACCGCGCCGACCGCCAACTCGAACAACCCAGTCACCTCGACGGGCATCAAGGCGGCTCTGGACTTGAAGCAGGACTCCCTCCCGGCTGGCGTGCTGAACAAATACCTCAAGTACGGTCCGAACGGGCTGGAATGGAACACTCCGGCAGGAGGCGGAGAATCCTCCGCCAGCGTGGACCTCTCGAACTACTACACCAAGCCCCAGGCAGACACCCTCCTCGCCAGCAAGCTCTCCGCCCCATCAGGGGGGTCCACAGGCCAATTCCTCAAGAAGACCGCCAACGGCGCAGTGTGGTCCGATGTGACCGCCACCGACTACCACCCGCTCTACGACCGCCGGGTGGTCTCGCCCGTCGAAATCACCGACATCGAGTCCACGCTGCGCTCGCTCATCGAGGACATGCCGCACATGTGCCCGAAGACCATCGTCGTGACCCACGACTGCGGGGACGATGAGCCAACGCCGCCCGCCAGCGCCACCGACTTCGCCACCGGATTCCAGCTGGGGCATGTGTACCAGCTCACCCTCTGGGGCGGGCTGGGGAACTACGACGGCTACGGCCATGCCACGCCCAACGGCACGCCGGGACCGTCGTCCGGCTACGGCACCCGCACCGCGCTGACCCTGTCGTCGGACTACGGCGCCGCAGCCGGAACCTACTACCTGACCAACGGTGTCTGGACCCGCCCAGCGTCCGGAAACGTACCCGCCTACTACATCGGCAACAGCGGCTGGACCGCATGGGCGTTCGCGGGCTGGTACGCCGGCCCCGATACCGACGTGGCGGCCGCCTACCAGGAAGATACCGACTGCATCATTGACGGGCCGTACTATTGCGTCGTCAACTACTTCTGGGCACCGAACAAGGACGGCGATGCGGAAATGGCCAGCGCCCTGGACGGCTTCGTCGAGCAGCACAGCACGACCGAGAGATACCCGCTTTCCCCGGAGGATGCGGGGCTGGATCCCGAAGACGAACACGTGATCATCGGCGTAGTCTATTGGGCTACCTGGCTGGACATAACCCCTTGCGTAGTAGGAACCTGCCCGTTCGTCGACCCGACCGACAGCATCGCTTCGATGCAGTCAAGAATCGCCGCGCTGGAGGCCCTGGCGATGGGGACATTGACGGTATCCCACACCGGAACCGCGCCGTCGGGGGCGAAGTGGTCGGTCGACTCCGGCACGACCTGGAGGGACTTCGGGACTTCCGCCACGCTTGCCCCAGGCTCGTACACCGTGACTTTCAAGAGCGTGACGGGATACACCGCGCCATCCAGTCAGAGCGTCACGCTCACCGCTGGCGGGACGCAGAGCGTGTCCGTGGCTTACACGGCGGTCGCCACCACGGGGACGGTCACGCTGACCTTCTCCGGCACGGTCCCGACCGGCGCGGGATGGACCATCAATGGACAATCCTACACGTCGGGGGATACCGCAACTCTCTCGCCCGGCACCTATGCCATCACCTACGCCAGCGTGGAGGGCTACGGCTCGCCCTCCACGCCGACCAGCGTGACAGTGGCGGCGGGCGACACCCTCACCCTCTCTGCCGAATACACCGAACAGCAATCGTCCGGCCCGTCCTACATCGTCTCCTTCACGCTGTCCACATCGGCCAGCGGCCTGGCAGGCACATGGACGCTGGTGGAGGGCGTGACAACCGAGTACAACGGAAACACCTACCCCGTGTACCAGAATGGCTCGCAATACCTGGCCATGCGCTCCTCCGGCAAGCCGCACATCAATTCCAGCGCGGATGTCTCACAGACAAGCTTGTGGCGTCCGAAAAGCTACACGGCCGGTGCAGAGATGACCGCATCTTCGCTGACCGGTGAATGGAACAATCCTAACGACGACTGGGATGACGACTTCACCTTCACGGAGGTGGCATCCTGACGAAAACGACTTTCCTCCTTTCCCTCCCGGTCGCGAACGGAAGGGCCGTGGACGCGAGTGCGTCCTAAACTCACCCCAAACCCCATAAGGAAAAATACACATGGCAGAAGAAATGAATGGCTACACGCCAGTCGAACACAAGGAATACGCCAGCAAAGGCATGGCCGGAAGCGCTCTTGGTATCGGCATTGGCGCTCTTGTGAACTCTGTGGCTAATGGTGGAGTTCTTGGCGGAGTCCTCGGAGGGCGCCCGTTGCCCCCGCAACAGGATTCTATCTCCCGCCGCGAAGCCGGGCTGATGATGGAGAATGCTCTGCTTAAGGCGAACCAGAACACCTGCGAGAAGCTGTCCGCATACAAAGACCAGCAGAATGCAATCAACATGAAGCAGGTCGAGGTAAATGCAACTCAGTCCGCCGCCATCGCGTGCGCGCAGAAGAGCATCGACCTGATTCTTGGCTCGTTCCAGCTGATGATGCCTAATCGCAACATCGCTCCTGGCTGGGGGCCGTCCTTCTACAGCCCGTTCCCGCCCGCGCCATTCGTCCCTGCTTCTAATGGCGGCACCGCCGCAACCACCACGGCAGCCGAAAACGGCTAATTGACAATAAGGCTCCGCGCGGGATTATGTCTTGTTCGGAGCCGCAAGATTAACAGGAGGAACACGATGAGACTTTCAAGCCTTGAAGCCGCTGTGACGGAATGGTTCTACTCTACTATATTCAACGACCTGCCTTGGCACCTAAAAATTGGCTCCGCATTGCTTGGACCGAGCATGATGCGCCAGCTCGAGACTAAATACCTTGCTGACGCTGGAGACTTGATTAGGAACGGCGCGGTTGACATGAAAATCCTGAATGAACGGATTGACCAGTTGTTTGCTCGCGTTAAAACGCTTGAGATGCCTATTGGCAACACCGTTTTCAAAATCACCCGCCAGAGCGTCAATGAGATTCTTGCATCAGCCGAGAAGATTGACATGAACGCAACCGCCTTGCAGAACTCCGTACAACAGGACAACGCATAGGAGACAACAATGCCTGCCGGATACAACGAGCATCTACTATTCACGCGCCAGCATCCTTTCTACCGCGACAACTGCGAGACATGGAAACGCAGCCTTGCCGCCTACGGAGGAGGTGCCGGGTATATCCGGCAGGCACTTGTCAAGCACATGAGCGAGATTGCGCCAGAATTTGCGGAGCGCGTTGCTCGTGCGCACTACGACAACTACCCGCGACGCATTTCCTCGCAGATTACTCAGTGCGTTTTGTCGAAACGACCGGAACGGCAGGGAGTTGACCCTGCTTTGGCTGAGGACTGGACAAGGGGCGGGCTTCGGGTTGACGAGGTTATGCGCCAGTTCTGCACATTCCTGAATATCTGCGGATGCGCCTGGCTGGTTGTGGATATGCCGAGTTTCGATGGCTTCAAGACCAAGAGGGACGAGGTGGTTGAGAAACTGCGCCCGTATTGCCTTGCGCTCAATCCTCTTAGCGTAAGGGACTGGTGCTATGGAAGCGACGGAAAGTTGCTGTGGGCGATTGTCGCAGAGGAAAAAATAGACAATTCAGACCCATGGAGCGACCCGCACAAGCTGGATATCAGGCGGCTTTGGACGAGGTATGATGTAACTGTCGTTACCAAGGACACGACAACCGGGACTGTGACTAAAACTGTAATCCCTCATAACCTTGGTGTTGTTCCTCTTGTGCGCTACGAGGAGGTTGACGGATACGGAATTGGCGAAAATCACTGGTTCGAGGACGTCGTGAGGATTTCAGACGCGATTCTAAATGCCGGAAGCGAAAGCCAGATGAACATCATCAAGCAGATGTTCGGCTTGCTGGTTATCCCGGAGGACTTCATGGACTCGGTAAGCCGACACAGGGACGATGATGGCAATGAAAACTCCGGCGTGAAGGAGCCGTTGTCGGTAGTCCTTGCGCGTTCTGCCGCGCTGTTCGAGAGCATTGAGAGCAAGGGGACTTGCAGGTACATATCTCCTTCCGGCACCGAGACCGCCGCAATCCGCTCAGAGATTGACGCCATGAGACAGGCTTTGTTCACCGTCGTAGGACTTGCCCTGAGCAAAAGCGGTGAAAGCCGAATGGTCGAAAGCGCGGAGGCAAAGGCATGGGACTTCCAGAGCATCGAGGTCTATATGCAGACCAGGGCGGACGCTCTTGAGCAATGCGAGTTCCGGGCGTGGGAGCTTATGCGTGCCTGGATGCCGTCCATCCCAATCCCGACTCTGTCTTACAATCGCAACTTTGCATTGCTCGACCTTGAGAAGAGCATTGCCGCGTTGCTTGAACTCTCTGGATTCAACCAGGGGAGCGACCAGTACCAGCGGGAAATCGGCAAGACCGCGCTGGCGATGCTTAACCGCCTGCGCCAGCTTCCGCAGGATTCCGTAGAGAGGATTGCCAACGATATAGACAATTCCAGTCCTGCAACAGAAGCGGCAGAAGCGGCAGAGGCGGCGCAGGCGGCGATGGAGCTTAAGGCTTCACTTGCAGCCAAGGACTATGAAGGGGCTGGTATTGACCAATAGGGCAAATTTGTAGGCATAGGGCCGTCCGCGAGGACGTAAAACACCGTAACCCCAACCAACACAGGAAAACCGAATGAAACTTGAAGAACTGCTTGCGAAAATCGCAAATGGCGAGAAACTGACCGACGAGGAAAAAGAGTTCATCAAAAACTACAAGGAGCCGGAGCCAGACCCTAACCGCATCCCGAAATCCCGGCTTGACGAGGAAATCGCCAAGCGCAAGGAGGCGGAGAGCCGTGGCGACGAACTACAGGCGAAGCTGAGCGAACTCGAGGCGAAGGTCGAAGAGCTTAACACCAAGGGAATGTCAGAGGCGGAGAAGGCCAAGCGCGAAAGCGCAAAAACCTTAAAAGCCTTGCAGGAACAGGTGGCGGCTCTAACCAAGGAACGCGATGAAAGCAAGGCGAAGGCCGATGCAATGGAGTATCGCGGCAAGGTAACTGAACTTGCCAAGTCGCGCCGCTTCACGGACATCGACTATCTGGAATACAAGTTGCAGTCGGCAAAGGTGAATCTGGACGACCAGACCGCAGTTGCGGGATTTTTCGGCGAGCTTGAGAAGTCTGCGCCGCACCTTTTCGAGAGCGCGGCAAAGGCCGGAAGCGGAAGCTCCGACAACAAGGGAGGTTCCGGCGCGTCAGCCTACCAGTCCAGGATTGACGAGCTTCTTGCCAAGCCGAGTCTTTCGACGCGGGAATCTCAGGAGGTTATCGACCTCCAGACCAAGATTGAAGCAGAAAAATCAGGTGGTTCAGCGAGTGGAAATGCAAACGGCGGCACTACCGCCTAACCGATGAGGAATCAACACAATGGCGTTTGAATTTGGGCAATTTAACGAGTTTTCCGACAGCGTGACCAAGGGCGACCCCGTCATCGCGGCAGTCGCAAAGGCGATTGAGCTTGGCCCTTGGGTTGGTCAGTTCTACCAGGCGATGGGCGCTCCGCAAGTCACCCTTACCCAGAAGGAGTTCAAGGTTTTCAATCGCACCAAGACCAGCCGCTCCGGCGTCATCGGAGCGAGCAACTGGGACGACGACGACACCACCGGACTCTCAATGACCGCAGACGGCCTGAAGGGGCTGACTGTCGGCCATATCCTCAAGATTGGCGACGAGCTTGTCATCGTGAAGTCCGTGAACCGCAGCAACAACACCATCGGCGTTGTGCGCGGTGCTGGCGGCTCTACTGCGGCGGCACACACTGCCGGAGCCGCATTCGAGTTTGTCGGCTATGCCGGAACTGACACCGACCTCAAGAATGTCGAGGCAATGAGCGAAAAGACCAATGCCTGGTCGAACTACGTCCAGACCGTCTTCGAGGCGATTGAGTGGACGAAGCATGGCGAGTTGTTACGCAAGGGCTTGACCCCTGCACAGGCTACTCAGCTTATTATCCGCGAGGCTGAAATCCGCGTTGCCGAAATCCTTTCGATTATGGCAATTCGCGGCGTGAAGCATCAGGGCGAGTCCATGAGCGACCCGTACATGTCGGCTGGCCTTATCGCCCAGTTGACCGACAACAACGGCGGTGCCCGTTCCACGCTGACCTACAATGCAAGCGGCGAAATCACCGATGCAAAACTCGGCGCGGCTATCAAGATGGCGATGGACGCTGGCGGCAACCCAGACACCATCTGGGTGAACCCGACTGCGAAAGGCTGGCTGAACAACCTGAATGCCGCCTCTCAGAGCTACGTCCAGACGCGCGATGCCGATGGTCATGTCGGCGGCAACATCTACATCGACAGCTACAACTACGAGGGCAAAATCCTACAGGTCCGCGTCGACCGCGACATCCCTGCCGGAAACATCGCCATCGTGCGTCAGGCTGGCTGCCAGAAAGGATGGCTTGAAGGAGACGGCCTCCGCCAGATGGACGAGCCGAGCCTATCAAGCCGCGAAATCCGCAAGTCCTTGCAGGGTTCTCTTGGCTTCCTGATTGAAGGCGTCGGCACCGACCATGTGCTGATTACCGGAGTTACTGGCGGCCCGACCGAGCGTTCCTACAAGGTGTACAACACTCCGTCCAGCTCGATTGCGACCTACCAGCAGATTACCGTGAATGCCGATTCCGAGGTTCCTGCCGCTGGCGCGGCGAACATCGGCCTGCGCGTTCTGATTGGCACCGCCTGGACCAGCGGCACGAAGATTACGACTGCCGTCAAGGGCGAGGTCTGGGCGAGCAACGGCTCAGCATGGGTCAAGCAGTCCTAACCGAAGCCGCCTAAAGGCGGCGCGAACACAGGGGACGGCGCGGGCAAAACCGCCCGCCCCCTTTTACTTTTAAGGAGACATTTTGAAATGCCAAGGAAAACGACATCAGCGAGAAAAAACTACGACGAGCCAATAATTACACAGCCGGAGACGAAAAACGCGCCAGCGTGCGTTTCTGCGCGGGAAACGGGCAATCCTCCGGCGTTGTTCTTCTGTTGCGGTGGCTGGTGCGAGGCGTTGCATGACAGCTACATGCCTGGATACTACCAGCCGAAAAGCTGGAGGGAGTATGACGCGCTGAAGCCGTTTGCCAAGGAGGGGTAATATGACAGATGCAGAAATCCTTACCGCCGTAAATGCAATCTTCGACACGCATCTTGACGGAGAATATTGGGCGGGACTTGAAAACACGCGAAAAACTGCGGCAGTTAAAACGGCGACTCTTGACATCCTCGCCCGTGTTGCATGGCTCTCGCAGGAAGACATTGCAGCGAATTCCCCTGCGCTCTATGCCATTGCGGAACAGGCCGTATATCTTTCTCGGAACTATGCAGACCAGACGAGCGGCAAGGTAATCACCTCTGAATCCGTTGAGGGGCTTTCCGTTGGCTACACGCTTGTTGGCGGAACCTCGAAATGGGGAATTGGACTTTCCCCGCGTGCAGAGGCTTATCTCAACCAGTTGAGCAAGTCCCGCTTCAAGGGAGGCATTTACCTCACTCGCGGATAATGGCTGGGAAAAAGCACAATCACGGACTCGACCCGAAAGACCCGCTTGAGGCTCCTGCGTATGCGGCGGAGATTGCAATCGAGAGGGCTTGCAATCGGGCAGTCGAGCAGATTCAGGCGAAGGTCATGCGACACTATGAGCGACACCCTGGCTCGGCGTGGAGTGGCCACTATCTTGTTGACCTCGAAAAAACTCTAAAGGCTTGCTACAAAGACCTTGGGCTTGATGTCGGAAAGGCGTTCAGGAGCCACCTCCCTGCCGAAATGCAGTTGTTCTACGACAAGGCGAAGGAGGAAATGAAGACTGCGGGGCTGAGGAACGCCATATTGGGCGAGCCAAACACAAGACTTGTGAAGCAGTATCTTGACTCAAGCTATGAGCAGATTGCCATGCGGACGACGAAGATGAGCTTCGACCACATCCGGCAGCTGCGCAGCATATCCGCAGATGTCCTTAGAACCGCGTCTCTGACTGGTGCGAGCCGCAAGGAAGTAACCAAGCAGCTTCTTGAGAGGGCAAGGCAGATTCCGGGCTTCGAGTTCATCGACAACGGCGGGCACAAGTGGAAGGACGAGACATACTTCAAGATGCTCGCCCGGACGGAATTGATGAATGCCGGACGAGCCGCATACGATGAAAAGTGCTCTGAGGAGGGATACGACATTGTTGAGCTTGATGTATCCGGAAATTCCTGTGATGAATGTGCGAAATGGGAGGGCAAGATTTTTTCCCTGACAGGCGCGACGGAGGGGATACCGACCAAGCAGGACTTGATTGACGATGGTGTTTTTCACCCGAACTGCACCCACCGCTATACCGTAGTCACCAACTACGAATTGAAGAAACGCGGATACAAGGTTCGACAGCCGGCCCCGGATGAGTTGGGGAAGCCGCAGGATGATGAGGGGAATGAAGAACCGAAAGAGGAAGACAATATTGTCCCTGACGCAATGCAGTGTAGAACATTGCAAGAGGCTGAGCAATGGGCAATAAATAATCATGCAAAAACAGTTAATTATGATGGCTTGTCTCTTGAAAACGCGAATATAATAAATGACGAATTGCAGAAACTTTCGTCCACTACAAGATTGCTTGACGAAAAATATAAGGAAATACTTACCAGTTGGACAATTAATTCTATTGCGGCGGCCAACCATGAAAAACTGATGATTAATCCTGCCTTTACCTCCGAAGCCGCTTTTGAGACCGCCAAAAATCATTATCAATTTGCAATTAAAAGTGGACGAATAAGATTTACCGTTGATTTGCTTGATAGTCTTAATGATTACATTAGGGGAAATATAACTCATGAGGCCGGGCATACGATTCTTATAAGGAAAGCGCTTGAAGAAAGAGTAGATAAGAATCGTTTTGATTTAGACGGCACGCCAAGTTATAAACTTGTAAACAAGACGCTTAAAAGGGCTGTAAGGAGTGAAGACATTGATAAAATCTCAAGATATGCTGCAACTACTTTGCACGAGTTTTTTGCAGAGAGTTTTGTCATGTATAGATACCAAAGGGATAAATTACCGGATTATATTATAGAAACAATCGAGGAGGTTCTAAAATGAAATTTCCACAACTCGAAGACCCAAAAATAAATAAATACCTAACTGAAAATGAAGGTCGTCTTGTGTGTGTAAAAAAAGACGTTCCTGATGAAGTCATAAAACTGTTTGAGACAATAAACAAAGAATATATGGACTTTTACAATACAATTTTGATAGTGTTGAAATAGGAATTACTCATAAAATATCCAACATATTGACCTCTGCGGCGTGTGTGAAGGAGACATACGCCGATGGCATCGCTGATTGACCGGATAGCACAGACAAGCGCGACTTTGCGCGTCCCGACCGGGGAGTACTACGACGGGAAACCGCTGTTCGAGGACACCGCTTGCCGCGTGTTCGCGCTTGGCGGGGTGCGTTCAGTGAACCGCCCTGATGGACAGGTCGCCAGCGAGAAGGTGTTTCTGGTCGCCTCTGATGTGGAGATTCCCCCGAATCTTCCATGCCGGATTGTTGTAGGAGATTCGGAGTTCGAGATAAGGGCCGCAAAGCCGTACACTTCCATGCAGGGCGTCTTGCAGGGCTACCGCGTGGAGGTTGCATAGGACATGCGTTTTCGCGTAAGCACAAACGAGTTCAGGGCAAACGTGCGAAAGGCAATCACGCTTGAGCGGGAGCGGACAAAGCGCGTCATGCTCGACGTGTCGAAGATGCTTGAGAAAGCCGCCGTTGACCGCGCTCCTGTTGACGAAGGAAACCTTGTGAGCAGCATAGCAAGCAGGGTTGAGGCGTTCAAAAGGAGCTATGCGGCAGTTGTATATGTCGCAAGCAACCAGCACACAAGCGCGTACGCGATTCCGATGCACGAGCATTTCTACAACCTCGGAAAGAACAGCCAGGAGAAGCAGAATAAACTCCCAGGGATTGTCGTTGGGCGAAGATACCTTGCAAGGGCGGTCGAGGAATCCAAACAGGAGATAGTCGAGATGGTTCAGGAGGCGCTTCAACTATGATTGACGCGGTTGCCCTTGAGCGCGAGTTCGCCCGGATGATTTCGGCGATTGTAGGCAAGCCCGTCGATGACGGGGTTTTCCGTGGGCTTATGCCGGAGACTTCCAATGATGCAATCTGCGTCCGGCTCACCGATGATTCCGTCAGGTTCCTTGAGACGCCTGAATACACAATCCAGGTTCTCGGAAGGTTCGCCGACAGGGATGATGCGCTTGCGTTCCTGTCGCTGATGAGGCAGAGTTTTCCCGCGTTTGGACGGTCTATCGGCGGCTTCTCGTTTCCGAGCATTGTACCGCAGGACGCTGGCGTCCAGCCATACACATTTTCTGTTCGCGGAAACACGATGCATTTCGTTAGTTTCAATCTTCGCGTCCGCGTATTGACCTCGCGGGCGTAATTGGATTTCCAGTTTTCCCAAATGTACAACCAACTGAAAGGAGCTAACAATGGCTAATTCCGAATTGACCAGCCAGCAGGTCGCAACTCTTGTTGGCGAGATGAAGCACTACCCCTACCTCGTCACCTTCAAGTCCACAGAGCTTGCGCCGTTGTCCGGCCCGCCCGAAATCTCGCCAGATGTCGAGACCCGCGATGTGACCCTCTACGAGACCAACGGAGAGGTCGAGGCGAGCATTCTGACCAAGAACAACGTTCAGGTCGTAATCAAGACCCGCGATGTGGATTCCGCCATGACGCTGATGAGCAAATTCACGAAGAACATGAACATCATGGACGGCGGAACTGGCGGTGCCGCCGCCGACATCGTCGGCCCGTTGACCCTCGTGCCAATCACCAGCGACTCCACCGCAAAGGCGTTCACTTTCCCGAACGCCTACCTCCAGCCAGGCCTCAATGTGACCCCCGGCGAGAATGGCAAACCTTCCGAGGCTTCACTTACCTTCCTCTGCAAGCCCGCCACCTCCGGCGACGACGCGGGGAAACCGTTTACCTACGCGGTCGCATCTTAAGGGCTGAAGAATGAAGGCATTTGAAAAACTTACCCAGACCCATGTGCGCATCGAGGTCGCGGGCGGGCGGGCGGTTAATGTTCCTATGCTCCCCGTGGCCGATGTCGCAAGGCTGGATGATTTCGGCAAGCGGCTCTCGGAGGCTAAAGACGCTCAGGGAATCAACGCAATACGGGAAGACATGGTCGCTCTTGCATCCACAGTCCTGCCGGAAGAGCTACAGGCTGGCATACAGCGTCTAAGGGTGGACAAGCTGGCGGAACTCCTCGCCTATCTGATGTATGGCGACGGCGACGACCAGCCGGAGGAGGATGCTAAAAAAAACGAGCCGAAGACGGAGGCGCAAGGCACACCTTAGACTACGACTTCCTCGCGGTCAGGATTATGCGGACATTCGGGTGGACCATCGGGTACACCCTTTCGCTGTCCTGGCCTCAGTTCATCGCGCTTGTCGGGCTGGCTACACGCGCAAGGAAGGACGAGGCGATAGACACAATCTACTCAGGATACGCGGCGGCGAAATACGGGGGGAAATGCTCTGACGCTCTGTTCAACGGGCGCGGGAGCCTTTTCCTTGAAGATTCGCCATCCGCAGACTACGACAACATAGACGACGGCGAACTTGAGGCGGCCAGGAAAAGAATGGCGGCGATACTCAAGGCTCGCGAGATTGAGGCAACCGAAGACGGCAATGACATTTGACCTTGGCATAATCGAGGCGGCGGCAACGCTTGACGCAAGCGACTTCGAGGGCAAGCTGTCAGGACTTGCCGAAAGCGCGGAGCGTGCGTTGTCCGGCATTGATTCATCTCCGGCGGTATCCGAGATAGAGAATGTCGGCTCTGCCGCTTCGGAGGCTTCCGATGCTGTCCAGACCATCGGCGAGAACGCGGAGGATGCCGGACAGAAGACTGTAGAGGCGGCAAAAGAAGCGGGAGAAAACATAGACTCCCTTGCCAAAAAGGCCGCAAAGGCCGCCGCCGCGTTCTTCGGCATCCAGAAGGCAATCGGGTTGCTTTCCGCGTCATTCAAGAAATTCACTATTCAGGAGGATGCCGTCGTTAGCCTGGAACGGTCCCTCCAGAACGCAGGCGCGGAGACCGAGACATACAGCCGCCGCCTACAGAGGCTTGCGGCTGAATTGCAGAAAGTCACGAAACACGGGGACGAGGCAACTCTTGCCGCAATGTCCCAGGCTATGAACCTTGGCATAAGCGCGTCGCAGATGGAGGAAGTAACCAAGGCCGCAATGGGACTTGCGGCCGCAATCGGCGTTGACCTGAACACGGCAATGAGCCTTATGGTCAGGGCGAATGCCGGACATACCGAAACTCTTGCGAAATATGGAATAACACTTGACGGGACGCTGACAAAGGAGCAGAGGTTCCAGCAATTGCTGGAAATCGGGAAGCAGAAGTTCCCGCTTGCCGAGGCGAAATCCGCTTCAGACAAACTCCAGCAGATGGGAAATGCCGTGGGAGATACTGGAGAGGCAATCGGCAGGATGCTTTCCACGGCTGTCATGCCGCTTGTCGGCGGGATAACCAAACTATCCACCGCGTTCAACAACATGCGCGCGCCAGCGCAGAGGACAACGGTTGCGGTCGCAGGTGCCGCCGCAACAATTCTCCTGCTTAGAACCAGCATAGGAGCCGCAGCGAACCAGGCTGTAATTCTCGCGGTGAAAAATGCAATGCTTGCCTTGAGTCATATTGCCGCCGCCGCAGCCGCCGCGAAGCAGGCCGGGGTAATTGCCGTTCTCAAAGTCGGATTACTGGCATCCGCAAAGGCCGCCGCCGCGTTCCTTGCTTCGCTTGGCCCGATTGGATGGGCGGCGATTGCAATTGCTGGCGCGGCGGCGGCAGTATGGCTGCTTGGGAACTCCGCCGAAAAGACGCAAAAACAATATGAGGGCATGACCGAGGCTCTTGACAAGGCGAATGATGCCTTGCGCGAGGGGGATGCTTCGCGCAAGGCAGACCTGGACAAGATTGAAAGGCTCCAGCAACTTGCCAAATATGAACGCCTTAACTCCAACGAACAGGCCGAGGCGTTGAAACTCATAAAGCAACTGAACAATGAGTATGGAGTCCAGGTCGGTGAGATTGATGCCGTAACTGGGAAACTCAACCTACAGAGCGAAGCGGTTTCAAGGCTGCGGGCTGAGATGCAGGAGCAACGGCGGCAGGAGCTACAGGCGCGGATTGACGCTGCAAAAGCAAAGGTCGAGGCGGCAAGTGGAAAGGTTATTGAAGCGGCCAATTCTTATAATAGATACGATGCCCTTAACTCGGTTCTGAGACTTCCTGGAGTGATAGATTTTGATGAGGCGGCAAATGGCAAGCGACTTCTTGAGATGAATGAAGCACAGGCGGCGATGGATGAGGCAAACGCTCAATTGCGCAGCGCGACAGCCGAAATGGAGAATTTCAAGAACGGGTTAAATCTCATTACTGCACAGGCCGAGGACAATGCGACTGCCGCTGCGAATGAGGCGCAGCGTGCCGCAAAGGAGGAAATCGAGAACACCCGCTGGCAGATTGAGTTCGACACGGCAGACGCGGCGAAGCAGCTTGAGATGCTGAAGTCAAAGGCCGCAACGCTCTCTGAGGAACTTTTCGCGTCGGCAGGGAACAAGCGCGAGGAGGACTACACCGCCGATGAAATCGGCAAACTGAAGCAGATTGAGGAAATACGCGCCCGCGTGAACCAGATGACCAAGGAAAGCGCGGACGCATTCCGTCAGGAGCAGGATTCGTTCGCCGAAGAGCAGGCGAGGCGTTCAGAGGAACTTGCCCAGCGGAAGTTCGACGAGCGCCTCCGCCTTATGGAGAAGGCCGGAGACACCAAGGGAATAGACCAGCTGCTTACCTCTCAGCTGGAACAGGCGAGGGCGGCCGCGAACCAGGCGGCACAGGCTTATGAGCAGGCAAGAAAGGACGCCGCCGCAGACGGGATAATGACCGCAGAGGAACGGGAAAAGCTGTCCGAGGCAAGGCAGAAGCTCAATGAAGCAACGAGAAAACAGGACGAATCATACGCGAAACTTGCGGAGAATCGTCTCAAGGAGGCCGAGCGCAGGGCGCAGAAGGAGATGGAACGACAGCGCAAAGAGACAGAGCAGAACCGCCAGACTGTCGGCAGTTTCTCGCTGCGCGGGTTTGCCGCCATGGTCGGTAACGGGTCGCCAATGGCTAAGACCGCGCAGAACACACGGGAAATGGTGAAGTCCACCAAAAAGGTCGAGGAGCGCACGCGGGAAATCTACAAGAAGCTCTCAGAGGGCATAACCGTGACAGGCGGCGAAATGGAATACGCATAGGGGGTGTGGAATGGAAGTCAGACGACTGGCAGAAGGGACCGAAACATGGGATCAGAATAATGGTTCCGTCGAATGCACCGAGGCGGAGGTTCCATACCTTGTCCTTTCTCCTACAAGCAAGGCTGATGCGGTTGGCGCGGTCATAGCCGACGCGAAAACGCGCACAATTAACGGGCTTCCTCTCAAGTCCGTCCGAGTCGAGGAATACAGCCTTGAACAGATGTCATGCACAGCTATTTATGGAATGCCCGGCTCCGAAGAGTCCGAAGAGTCCGAAGAGTCCGGAGTTGTAGGGGGAGAAAATGGCGACACTTTGATGTCTGTATCTGTCACGACAGGGACCGTACATGTTACGAGAGCTATTTCGCAAAGACGCGCTAATGGGAGCCCAGACAACCTTGACTGCATGATTGGCTGGAATGGCTTGAGCGGAGAAAAGGCAGAGTTCGCGGGAGTGGACATACCTATCGGGCAATGCTCAATACAGTACAAGTCAAGGCGCATGGTTCAATATATGACGGCGGCTTTCGTAAAAAGATGCACTGATGCCGGAGGGAAAGTCAACTCCGCCTCTTGGAAGGGTTTTCCAGCTGGCTCCCTTATGTGCCAAGGCTGCTCTTACGACATCCTGGTTGACGCAAAGCCAACGGACATTGTGACGATTACCTGGAGTTTTTCTTTTTCCCCGCCAGGAAGGGATGTGATTAACGGACACTCTATTAGCAAGAAAGGATGGGAATATGCCTGGGGAGTCCCGTCTTCTTTGGCAAAGACAGAAGGCGATAAAATCCCGTATATCTCGAAGGTCGTTGACGAGGTGAATTTTGCAATGTTGGGGTTGTAGATATGTTTCCCTATGTAAGAAAAGGACAGAAATACATCCCCAACGCGGCGTTCCACAACGCTGCGGTTCGCCTGGTAAACGACTTCGGAAGGATTGGAGATGGCGAATTTAAGGGGCGTTCAGGCTGGAGCGACTCCGCCGCCTATGACGGGCCGTTCGCGGTGAAGCGCGACGACGACGGCGGCGGCTTCTTTTCGTTCTCTTCAGGCGTGGTCTGGGCAGGGACCGAGAAGATAGCGGTGCCAGGCGGGAAGGTCAGGCCGGGCAACCTCTC
The DNA here is from genome assembly GCA_017617415.1 of Victivallales bacterium. Lineage (GTDB taxonomy): Bacteria > Verrucomicrobiota > Lentisphaeria > Oligosphaerales > Oligosphaeraceae > RGIG1601. The sequence continues at coordinate 47,452 of JAFZWH010000127.1, forward strand.
CAACGATTTGTCTTCGGATTTTTACTTTTACCTCGTGATTAGATATTCATCAGGCTATTCCGCCAAAGTCGTCTATAGCAGCTCACGCGACGGCCTTTCGCAGACCGACAGCGAGTATGTCGTCCTTCTGGCGTGGTGGAAGGATGGGAAAATCACCCAGCTCCAGCACGGAGACATCTACATTGCCGGGAGGGTGGTATGACCTGGGCGGAAATGGGCTTCTCAGCAGAGCCGCTGACGCCGACAGGGGACGTCATCCGTCATCTGCGCCGAGCGCTGGCGGAAAGGTTGCACTATGCCGGCCGTGACTGGAATCCACTCGACCCGCTGCACACAACGGATGCCACTCTGAAGCCACTCCATGCGGAGGTAAACGAAATCCTCGCGCTGCTTAGGCCGGACAACTACTTGGATGGTCGTGGATTTTGGTATTACAGCATGCCGCTATTGTACCAAATAGGCACCACGGACGCCCCTGCCGCGTCGAACGCCTGGTGCAACGCCACGCAGGAGGAATACTACGCGCGAATGAACGCCATAGCCGGCTTCGACATAAGCCAGGACATCTCCCCTCTCACCCCGCCGACAACCGAACTCTTCCGGGGGCTACAGCGCGCAATAAATTCCATACATTTCACCTTTGACGAAGCATATTGGACTTCCCATTATCGCCAATGGGAGACATACTGGAGCGACCCAGCCGACGGAGGAGACGGACTATGGCATGACTCCTATGGAGACTGGGAGGAGTTGCGTGACGATTTCCAGTACATGGGGCATCTCATGCTCGGACAGTCCTGCGCCGTGGAAGCTGACTACGGGGACGGATATGATTACTGGATGCTATCCGGCGACGGCGTTGAATGGGCGCGTCCGACCAAGGATGTCGTCTGCAAGGCGTTCTGCCTCAGATGCGACGACAACTCGGTCGCAACCATATCCCAGCTGGAAGGATACGAGAAGGGGGAATACTACGTCCGGGAAGCGCCCGCCACGGGGCGCCTCAACATCCTGAATGGGTACAATCCACCCGCCATCCCGCACTATGACAAAAGCTCCTACGAATTTTGCGTTTTCTGGCCCGCCTACGCCATAATCGACTACGGCGCAAAGCTCAAGTACTACGACCCGCCGCCCGAAAACTGACCACACAACGGAAACGCGAAGACAAGTATTGACCTCTTCGGCTTGTATGTAGACCGTGCGTCACATCTCACCCTGGCAACGAGGGCCGCCCATGGCGCACGGCTTATTTGGGCGGATTTTTTGCAGTTTCGCGGTCGGCTGACAGTTGCATAGGCTGCGCCTTGCATATATGTCGATGTAGATGCTCCTTCCGCATCGCAAGGCAGGCTACGGCGAAAGGACACCTCCGTTCTTGAAGCCAGGATGGGCAGGCATCCGCCAATCGGCAACCTGCATAATCCCTTTTGCACTTTCAATTCCATTAGCGAAACCACCACCATCTACACATCGCCGGACGGCACGGAATACCGCACGCTCCCCCGCACCTGGGGAGGCGCCACCAACATCACCGAGCGGTGGGCGCTGGCCCACGGCTGGAGCAGGGAGACCCGCGACGAGCCGGACCCCGCTCCGCCGCCAGCCAGATACAGCAAATACCGCCTGCACCGCGCCCTCGCAGACGCCGGAGTCTGGGACATGCTCTGGGGCGCAATCGTGACTGCCGGATATTCGCAATACTGGAACGACGCGCAGGAACTCGCCGAGGACGACGAATTGTTCGAGGGTGCGCTGGCCGTGCTGGCGCAGCAGATCAACCTCGGAGAGATAGAGCTGCCGAAGGACACAACGGTGGACGCGATTCTCGAAGAAGCCCGCATAGCCTAACAGGGGGAAATACGATGCTCACAAAGGCGTTCGCAGCCAAACTCTACGCAGAGGCAATCGACCTGCCGAACGGAAATTTCGTCAGGGCGTTGTCTCTTGAGACCGTCTGCGCGAAATGCAACGGCGTCGGCGCGGAGTGGATGGAGCACGTCATCCTGCTCGGCGGGAAGAAAACGCTGCTTCAGATTGCGAATGAGCTGTATGGATGGGCGATGCCGGCAACCCTCCGGCACGATGTGCGATATGCCGTCGGCGGAACGGCGGAGATGCGGCGGAACGACGACAAATGCTTCCTTGAGGACTGTCTGTGGATTGCCAGAAAATTGTTCTCGAATGAGCCGTGGTGGAACCCCATGTCCTATGTCCGGCTTGTCAGGCGGATAGGTCAGGCGAAACGAATGTATGTCCTGCTCCGCGCGTTCGGCTGGCTGGCGTACAACTTCGACAACGCGGAGGACCGCGAGAACGAGGAATGGATTTCCGGAGAGAGGGCGAACATCGCCCAAGCCGAATACGTCAAGAAACTTCCAACTACGGAGACCAGATAGCGATGGGAATGACTGCTAACGAACTCGCCACGCAGAAGATGCTGACGAGCATGGCAAAGGACATAGCCGCAATTAAGCAGACGGTTGAGGATGACCACAAGGCGATTTTCGGCAACGGTCAACCTGGGCTGCTGACCAGGGTGGCGAAGCTGGAAACGAAAGTCGGCATCATCGCCGGAATCGCCGGAGCGGTTACTGGCATCGTTGGCGGGTGCGTGACCGAACTGATTAAGCATTTCCTTTAAATGATTACAGGATACCCCTCTAAGCCTCTGCGCAAGCACGCTCACCCTTGAGGGGTCTTTTCTCTTGCCCCCCCCTCGCAAGAGGCCCAAGGTGCGTGCGGGTATGTTCCCATGCCCTTTTTCTCAACAGCAACCCCGCGCGAACTCGCCATTCTGGCGAATCGGACCATGCGGGGTCATCCAAGCCGACCTGCCGCCTTCGGGCGAGACAGGCTGCCAGCTATTCAGCGCCCTTTGGCAAGGCCCACCGACGCGGTGATTTTTTTCTCAGCAAATTACCAGCAAGTCAAGGAGTTACACAAAATGAAAAAAATGCTTTTGCTCGTTGTGTTTGTTGCCGTTCTTTGCGCGTCGTGCGGGCATAATGTCGGAATGATTGGAGTTGGCACGGGATTCCGCGTGGGTGGCGGAGAATACGGCCTGTCGTACGGGGATGGCTTGTTTGGCACCTTCGTCGCACGGGACGGCATAACCTTCAAGGCGGAACTCGACTCCACCGAGGGATTCTCCTACGACCCGTCCAGCAACACCTACAAGGGCATAAAGTCGGTAGAGTACTCCGTCTCGCCGCAGATTAACGGCTACGCCGTTGACTTCGCGAAGGACAACCCGGAGGTGGCCAAGGCATACTACGAAGCCCTCGGCAAATACTACGAGAGCCAGCGGCAGACTGCACCTGCGGCGAAAACGCTCATCTCCGACGAGAAGAGCAAGGCGGCGACCGCCTCCGTGACCACCGTGCTGGCCAAGGCCATCGCAGCCGCACGGAGCGTTGTTTTCGGCAAGGAGAAGACAGATGGCAAGGACTCGGTGTTCACTTGCGACGGCGACTGCGAATACAAAGACCTTGCTGGCAACGCGGACATCGCCTACCAATTGTCCATCGCCACAAAGCTCCTTGAGTATGACGGTGACAAAGGCCGTTTCGCGGACACCGGGGAAAGCTACAAGACCACCCTGGAGCACTTCATCTCCGAACTGCTGTTCTACAAGGGGGGCGGGCACAAGAACACCCCGCTGCGCGTCAAGTGCGTAACCGTCAAGGGCAAGGTCATAACCGACTTGCTCTATGTGTATGTCAAGCGGGATGGAACCTCTAACGACATCACCTGTCCGTCCTGTGTGTTCATGTCCGATGAAGACGCGGATTAAGAGAACTTCAAAAAACAGCCATTTATTTGCGGATTCTGCAATTTTTCTGCATAAAACTGCAAAAACACCACGAAAACAGAGGCTTAAAACAATGAAAACCGAACACATTCTTGCTTTTTCTCTCGGCGTATGCCTGCAACTTCTTTTAGCCACATCGTGCGCCTCCACCAAGACCGTCGCCCCGTATGACTACGGCGTGGCGGTAGGCTCCGCCGCATACCTGGGCTACACCCACATCGCCGCGAAGCAGGACGACGACTTCCGCCAGAAGGTCGCCTGGCTCTGGGCGAAGGTGGACGCCATCGACTCCACCGACAATCTCGCCGGAGACCTTGCCGAAATCGCCGGGGACTTCGCTGAACTCATCGACTCCGACGACCTCACCGAAGCGGACAAGGCCGCTCTGCGTGCGCTGGCGAACATGGTGCTGACGAAGGTGGACGGAAAACTTGCCGACGATGCCAAGAGCCACCCGGAGGCGGTTGAGTTCCTGAGGGGAGTGCGCGACGGCGTGGACGCAATGCGAGCCTTGAAATAGGCGGCTCTCCCAACCAGCATAATCTTAATTTGGCCCCGCAGGGCGGCACCTCGTTCGGATAAACGCAGACACGCGAGAAAACACCCCCCTGCGGGGCTTTCGCAAGCCGCGTCAACGGCAAATTGGGCGGACGCCCGAAAAAACGCCCGTAATCACGCGCAGAGCGCGGGGAATCTTTTCGCAGAATTGCATCGTCTGGGGCTTTTGAGGCTCGATTGCCTTGTCCCTCATTTGTCCCCTATTTTTATTTGTATTTATCGTAAAATATCGGAAGTTATTAGATTGATATTTTGCCAAACCGCTATATTTTAGCCTGGTGCGAGAGGCGGGAATCGAACCCGCACTCCTTTCGGAACGAGAACCTAAATCTCGCGCGTCTGCCAATTCCGCCACTCTCGCCTTCGAGCAAAAAAAAAGAATCTCGGGCGGAGATTCTTCTTTTTCAAAGACTGGTACCAGAGAAAGGACTTGAACCTTCACGGGCGTAAGCCCACTGCGACCTGAACGCAGCGCGTCTGCCAATTCCGCCACTCTGGCATCTCTTGGATTGTCAATGCGCTTACTGTAACTGCCGATTCCCGAATTGCAAATGCTTGGTGTGAAAAAAGTGAAAAAAACTAACGGAACATACCCTGGAATTGCTCCAGCCTGTTTAAATTAAGGAAAAAGCCTTCCATATCCATATTACCAGCCCGCCATTTCATAATAAATAATGAAACGACTTGCGATTCTCCTCTTTCCGGTTTTCACCTTGTGCCTCCTCGCTCAGCTGACTTTCGCCGAAGTCCTGCGGGACATCCGGTTCGACGGCAGACCGCTGGAGGAGCTCGGCATTGAAGCCAAGAGCAGCTTCGGCGACTACCAGGGAGTCATCACACAGTTGCCGGAGACGCAGATTGAGGGGCAGACCTGTTGCCCGTGGCTGCTCTACAACCGCACTGGCCGTAGCTGGACGGCGCTGGTGGCGGATCTCAAAGGGCTGAAATTGCCGATCGGAACGCGCGTGCGGCTGACCGTGTGGGCGAAGAGCAATCGTCCCGGCTATGTCCGTGTTGCGCTTTCGGAGGGCGTCTCCTATGGTGGCGACTGCCGTCTCCTGTCGCGTGGAAAAGCGATGTTCCCGTTTGTCCGACAGGCGCTGGTGCTGGAACGAACTCTGGTCGAGGAAAGCGAATTGCTCTCGGCAGCGGTGGGCATTGACTACAACAGCGCAGGGGCTTGGGTGGCGGTGGACCGAATTTGCGTGGAGACACTGACGAACAATGAACTGGTCGCGCCCGGTGCCATGGCCGCTGCGGATTATACTGAGTTGCGTATCACCTCGGCGGAGGCGAATCTTATCGCAGAGGACGTCGAACAGCAGTTGGCGGTCACCCGGAGGGAAATCGCCGAACTGGAGGCTGCGGGCTATGGTGAGCACGAGAGTGTTGTGCGGCGTCGTGAGGCAACGCGACGATTGGAGGAATTCCTCGCAGGACGCGTGGATGCCATCAACTTGCTTGAGGTGGTGCAAGGCGGAGAGCATGGATGGTATGCTGATGCAGTGCAGCTCCAGCTTCAGCCCGAGTTGTTCGATTTTACCCGGACGAGCACGCTGTTGCCGGAGAGTTCGGAGTGTTGGCTGGCACGGGCACCGCAGGGAGGTCATGACGGCGCGGTGATGTTGGTCTCCAATCGGAGCTGTCATCCGCTGGTCTATCAGCTTACACTTCAAGGTGATATATGTAAACTACTGAAGTTGAGCAGGTTGTCTTGGGTTGACGACCGGGCGGACTGCGTCGTGGAAACGGCGATGGACACGCTCCACGAGATTCCTGCCGATGCCATCCAGGCCTACGCATTGGAGTTCCGTGCGGGTGAATTGCCTCCAGGCATCTATGAGGGTGAGGTCGTGCTGATGCCACTGGACGAGCGTTTCCCTGTGCGGAAGACGAAATTGAGCTTCGAGGTTCTGCCGTGGCAGATGCCTGCCCAGATGCCGGTGCGCACCTTCCTCTTCGACTATGGCAACGCTCTGCGACCGGAGATGGCTCCGCTGATGAAAGAGGGTCGCCTCAACACCATCCAGTTCAATCTGGATGGGCGCGATCTCACGAAAATTGAAAAATACACGCGCCAAATCGAGGCGGCCGGGCTGCGTGAGGGCTGCTTCGCCTACATCGAGGAGTGGTTCACCCGCGAAGAGGGCTGGCACGAGAAGGATGACGAGTGGCTTGACCAGCTCGTTGCTGAGATGGAGCGAAATGGGTGGTCCTATGACGAATGGTGCCTGCATATCTTCGACGAGGTCTTCGGCGATCTCTTCCTGGAATGTGCTAAGGCGATCAAGGCCCACAATCCGAAGGTGCAGATTTTCTCGGACATGCTGGTGACCGACTTAGAGGTCCTGGAACGCTTCAACCCCTATCTGGACTTCTACTGCCCGCACATCCGAACGCAGGTCGCGCCCGAGCGGGCAATCTACCAGGAGGCAATCGATTACATCTATGTCTCCGGTCATCCCGTATGGCTCTACGACTGCGACTCCTGCGCCGTGCATCCGCTTGACCTTGCCCGCGCCATCTCTTGGTGCGCCTGGCTGGACGGCGCCAAGGGAATTACCTACTGGGCATTGATCGCCAGCCGCCTACGCGCACCGGAGGCGGGCGTGGAGAACTGGGGTATGACCTATCCCCTCGGCGAAAAATGGATTCCCAGCCGCAGACTTCTGATGTATTTCGCTGGACTGGAGGACTACCTCCTGCTGGAACGTGCCGCCGAACTGCAACCGGAGCGCACTCGTGCCATTGCGCAGATGGTGCTGAATGCCTTCACCTTCGACCAGAACACGATGTGCCAGGCGCACTACGCCGCCCACCAAGAACTGCTGGGCATCATCGCGGGTGGCCAATAGCCGCTCGTTCCGTGCCCGTGGTTCCGTGCTCGCGCATTCTTGCGCGGGGGAATTATATTAGTAGCAATTTCATTTGTCTGTTTGTTTAACTCCAAACTTTGAGGTAACGATGATGAGAAAAACCTTCTGGGCGGCGTGTGGTGTCTGCCTGATGACGACGATGCTGTGGGCTGGGGAAGGCTCGGTGTCGGTGAAGTTGCTGGGCCTTTCCGATGACCAGTTCCCAATCTTGGCTTGGGGCGGCATTACCTTGGAACCGCTGGTGCGTCAGCCGGACTATTACCGCGAAATGAGGGCCTGTGGTTTCACGATTGCCAGTCTGGCCGGCAACGACGCGCAGATTGACGCGGCGCGCGAGGCGGGAATGAAGGTCTTCTTTGGCAATACCTCTATCAGCAACCGCAATTGGACGAAGCCGAACCCTGACGCCTGGGCAAAGGCTTTCGCGCCCTTCGCCGAAAAGTACAAGGATGATTCTGCCGTCGCCGGCTTCTACGTCAAAGGTGAGCCGCAGGCTGCTGAGCTTGACGGTCTGGTTCCGATGGCGCAGACCATCCTGGACCAAAGCGGCAAACTCCCCTACATCAATCTCTGTCCACTCTCGACGGATGCCGCCCACTTCCAGCCGTTGTCCTATGCCGAGTACGTTGAGAAGTATATGCGCGAGAATCCCTCGCCGGTCGCCAGTTTCGACCAGTATGTCTTCTTCGAGGACGGGCAGATTCGCGAGACCTTCTACACCAACTTCAAGATCTTCCGCAACGCCGCGCTGAAATACGACAAGGAGTGGTGGTACATCGGTCTCTCCATCGCCCATCGCCACTATGCGGTGCCCACCTACGCGCAGATGAACCTGGCCGCCTTCGCCGCGCTGGCGTATGGTGCCCGTGGCATCAGCTGGTTTAAGTACTCCGACATCGGTCGTCCCGGCTGGTGGGCGGCCCCGCTTACCCCCTTCGGCGAAAAGACGCCCGTGTGGTTTGCGCTCCAGCGCGTGAACCGCTCCATCCAGAACTACGCATACGTCCTCAACCACCTCAAGAGCGACCGCGTGTACCACTTCATCACTCCCGCCACCAACAACCCCGAGCGCTCTGACGGACCGGACGCCGACAGCCTGATCTCCAGCGTGGTCAATATCGGCAAGGATCCCTTCCGCACCGGCGGAAACTGGGTGGTCGGCGAATTCACGCATGACCAGACTGGCGACCGCTACATGATCGTGGTCAACAAGGACCTTGACCGCACCTCGGAGTTCATCCCCGTGTGGCGCGAGGGCAAAAAGCCCAAGGAGATCAAATACATCCAGGAGGCTTCCCACAACGAGACGCCTTTCGGACGCAGCACCGACTCCGACATCCTGGAGCCCGGCGGCTCCGTAATCCTCCACCTCATCTACTAACCACCAACGCGATAGGAGACCAAGCAAATGAAACGACTTTTTCTGATGATTCTCTGCCTCGCGCTGGCAGCCCAATTCCTCCGCGCCGACGAGGCATTGCTCTTCCCCATCCTGGGCTGGGGCGTGATGGGCAATGCACATCATATTGAAAAGACCCCCGGTCTTCCTTATGACCACGACCCCGAACTCTACCGCGAGATGAAGGACTGCGGATTCTCCATCGCCGGCTTCGCCCACCGCGCCGAGCAGGTTGCCGCCGCCAAGGAGGCGGGCGTCAAGGTCTTCTGGTATGACGACCCCATCTGCAACCAGGATTGGGCCAACCTCGACCTGGAGAGGTTCCGCAACGACTTCATCAGAATCAACGAGCAGTGGAAGGACGAGCCGACAGTCTGTGGATACTACCTCCAGGACGAGCCACGCGCCGCCGCGCTGGACAACCTGGCGAAGGCCTGCCAGATTGTCCGCGAGGTCGCTCCGGACAAGGACCCCTACGTGAATCTCTTCTCCAGCAGCACGCAGCTCTACAACTACGCGCCGCTCACTTATGAGGCATACGTGGAGAAGGTGATGGAGGGCAATCCCGCGCCTAACACCGGCTACGACCAGTATGTCTTCTACGAGGACAATCATGTGCGCGAGACGCTCTTTGGCTGCTGCGAGGTCTTCCGGAAACTCTCGCTCAAGCACAACAAATCGTGGTGGTACTGCGGGCTCTCCATCGCACACCGCAACTACGCAGTGCCCACTTACGAACAGCTCAGCCTGGCGGCCTGGAGCGCCATCGCCTATGGCGCAAAGGGCCTGGCATGGTTCACCTACTTCGACTCCAACCGTACCGGCTGGCATTCCGCGCCGCTGAACGCCTACGGCGACCGCACCCCCACCTGGTATCATCTCAAGCAGGTCAACCGCGCCGTGCAGAGCCAGGCCTCCGTGCTGCTGAAGCTGCGCAACGACCGCACCTACCACTTCGGCTCCACCGTGCCCGAGTCCTCCGAACGCGTGAATGGTCCGGACGAGGACAGCCTGATTTCCGGCGTGCTCAACGGCACCCACTGGCTGGTCGGCGAGTTCACCCACGAGGAGACCGGCGACCGCTATCTGGTGGTGGTCAACAAGGACATGACGCACGCCAACGAGTTCATCCCCGTGTGGCGCGAGGGCAAGAAGCCCGCGAAGGTGCTGGTCAGGCTCAACCAGCTCAACCCCAGCGAAATCCCCTTCAACCGCACGCCGAATGACACCAACATCTTCGAGCCGGGTGGCGCGGCGGTCCTCCACCTCATCTATGAAAAGTAACGCTTACAGGAGGAAACACTGATGAAAAAACTCATCCTGACCATTATGTTCTGCCTGGGCGCTACGCTTTTCGCAGTCGAACCCAATCAGTTCCCCATCCTGGGCTGGGGCGTCCTCGACTACCTCCCGGAACACTCCAAGACCCCTGAGTTCTACGAGGAGATGAAGGAGTGCGGATTCACCATCGCCGGATTCGCCTCCAATGATGCGCAGGTGGCCGCTGCTAGGCAGGCCGGAATGCAGGTCATCATCTGGCATCGCGACATCGCCGCCGTGGACTTCCGCCACCCCGATGCCGACGCCTGGCGCGAGAAGGTCAAGGCCGTCGTGGACAAATACGCCGACGAACCCGCCGTCTGGGGATATTACGTCAAGGACGAACCGGAACTGGCGGACATGGAGGGCGTCGCCATCATGTGCCAGCTCATCCGCGAACTGGCGCCTGGCAAGGAGCCCTACGCGAACCTCTATCCGCCCAGCGCCAACCCGAACCACTGGGCACCGCTGGACTTCGAGGGCTATGTCGAGAAGGCGATGAAGGAATTCGCCTCGAAGGCGGTCGGCTACGACCAGTATGTCTTCTACGAGGACGGCAATGTCCGCGAGACGATGCAGAAGGGCTACAAGGTCTCCCGCGAGAAGGCGCTGACCACTGGCAAGGAGTGGTGGTACTGCGGACTATCGATTGCGCACCGCACCTACGCGGTGCCGACCTTCCCGCAGCTCAACATGGCGGCCTTCAGCGCGTTGGCCTACGGCGCCCGCGGGCTGGCGTGGTTCACCTACCTTGACACGCGGATGCAGGGCTGGCACGACGCGCCGCTCAACGCCTACGGCGAGCGCACTCCGACCTGGTGGGCGCTCAAGCGCGTGAACCGAGATATCCAGGGACTCGCGCCCATCCTGAACCACCTCAAGAGCGACCGCGTCTATCACTTCGGCGACACCGTCCCCGGCTCCGCCGAACGCCTCCACGGTCCCGATGGCGAAAGCCTCATCTCCGGGATGCTCCTTTCCAGCCACTGGCTGATCGGCGAGTTCACCCATGACGAGACTGGCGACCGCTATCTGATCGTGGTGAACAAAGATACGACCCACACCAACGAGTTCCTCCCACAGTGGCGGGACGGCAAGGTGCCCGCGCAGGTCAACTACGTCTTCACCGTCTTCCCCAACCGGGAGTGCGGAATCAACCGCAAGCCCAACGACAACAACATCTTCGAGGCCGGCGCCGCCGCATTGCTGCACCTTCACTACTAGAAAAGTTAGAGGTTAGAGGTTAGAGGTGAAAACGGGAGGGCCGCGCTCCAGCGCGCCCTTCGCAGTGATAATTATGGTCAGTCCCTATCCTTCAGCTTTTAGCCTTTAGCCTTCAGCCTTCAGCCTTTGCCAATGCCAAGCAATCCCTTCATCGTGATTCCCTGCTACCGCGAGGACCCGGCGGTCGTGCGGCGCACGGTGGAGGGGATTGCCGAGGGCCCCTGGAAGATAGTTCTGGTGGATGACGGCTCGCCGGAGAAGCTTGTCCTGAATTGTCCTGAATTGTCGCAAAAAGTCATGATTCTGCGCCATCCCGTGAATCGCGGGCAGGGCGCGGCGTTGCAGACGGGCGCGGACTACGCGGTGCGCCATGGCGCGGATGCCGTGGTGCATTTTGACGCGGATGGCCAGCACGACCCGCAGGACATCCCGCGCTTCCTTGCGGCGTTGGATGCGGGAGACTGCGATATCGTTTTGGGGTCGAGGTTCCTACGTCCGGAGGATCTGGTTGCTATTCCCGCTGGGCGTCGTCGGCTCTTGCGACTGGCGCGTTTCGTGGAGACCTGTCTGACGGGGCTGAAGTTGACGGATGTTCACAATGGCTTTCGGGCGTTGGGACCGCACGCGCTGGCGGCGATTCGCATCCGCGAGGACCGCATGGCGCACGCCAGCGAAATTCTGATGCAGGTGGCACGCAACCATCTGCGCTGGAAGGAACTACCCACGCATGTGGTGTACAGTGACTATTCATCTACCAAGGGGCAGAGTGCTGGCAACGCATTCAACATCCTGTGGGATTTGATCTTGGGACAATGGCTGTGAGTGCCTCGGAATGCGATTTGGTGGCATTGGACTTCGAGACCACCGGCACGGCGGAGGGTGGCTTCCTCAACACCCCGTGGCAGATTGGCCTGGTGGTGATTTCGCAGGGCAGGGTGACTTTGGAGCGTAGTTTCCAATCGTTTCTGCGGGTGCCGGAGGACCAGCCCTTCAATCCCTACGCGCCCGGACGCTGGGCGCAGCTGCGCCACGAACTCGCCCAGGCCCCCACCATCACCGAACTCTGGCCACAACTCCAGCCGATGCTCATCGGCCATCCGCTGGTCGCGCATCACGCGCCGACCGAACGCACGCTCCTGCGACAGCTCTTCCCGCTTCAGGAGTTCGGTCCCTGGATTGACACCCTCGCCATCGCACGGCTCGCCTTTCCCAAATTGCCGGATTACAAACTGGAGAATCTGGTGCCGGCCCTTGGACTGGCGCCATTGCTTGAACAGCGTTGTCCCGGACTGGCTCCCCATGATGCCTACTACGATGCGGTTGCTTGCGCGACCTTGCTGGAGACCGTCCTCGCCGCCCCTGGCTGGAACCACGCCCGCATTGAGGAACTGGCCGCCTTGAAGTGATGGATAACTGTTTTTCTGGCGGTTTCAGGGAGTCCATGGATTAGGGGCTAGAGAGCAAAGACGACCTAGGAACAGAAGTCCTAATAATCCGAGAAAGAGCAATTTTTTCTTAGGATGGTGGGTTACCCCCCCAACCACCCGCCCTTTCAAATTTAACGCATGGATTTGGAGAATGCAAGCCCGTTCCTAGAAAGTCATGAAAGTCATGACGTGGGTGAGAATTCTTTTGCCTTTTTGCGCCTATGTGCAAAATTAGGCAATGCCTACAAGACTTCAGAACCACAGTCGTCAGGACTTAGGTTTTCGCTTTAGGGCCTCTGGCCCTTCTGGATATCTTTTACCGTTTTCTCAATTCATGAATTCCGAAATCATCTATTCTGATAATTTTCCCAATTCGCCTGCCCGACTCTTTTTCGTGGGCATCGGCGGCATTGGGATGAGCGGTCTGGCGCAGTTCCTGCGCTGGCAGGGCTATGCGGTCGCCGGCAGCGACCGCGGTCTGGCGGAACCCGCCCGCGCACAACTCTACGCGCAGCTCCACGCCCAGGGCATCATGCTTTATCCCCAGGACGGCTCTGGACCACGGGATTTCCAGCCTGACGCTTTTGTGGTCTCGACCGCCATTGAGCCGGACAACGCGGACCTGGCCGCCGCACCGACGTTGCCGATTTTCCACCGCGCCTTCACGCTGGCGCGGGCGTGCGAACGGCAGGGTGCCACGCTGATTGGCGTGGCGGGCTCCTGCGGCAAGACCTCCGTCACGGGATGGATTGCCAGCGCACTGAAGACGCTTGGCCGTCGAATCGTGATGATTGACGGCGGCTACACGCTCGATTTCGAGGACGCCGACTATCCGGGGAATTTCTTTGCCGAAGACACCCCCGGCTTCATCGTCGCCGAAATCGACGAAAGCGACAAATCCATCCGCGAGTTCTCGCCGGAATACGCCGTGGTCCTCAATGTCGGTCACGACCACTACGGGATGGACGAACTGCGCGAGGTCTTCCGCGCCTTCCTCTCCCGTGCGAAACGCGGCGCGGTCTATCCGGCGACGGAGCCGTCTTTGAAGCCCGCGCAATGCCCGTCCATGGCCTTCCGTGAGGAGGCACCACATTATGCGGTGGACGAACACGGAATTCACTTCGAAGTGGCATCAGGCGTCATGGTCCATAGTCTCCAGGCCGGACAGCATAGCGCCTGGAATGGCCAGGCGGTGTTTGCACTGTTGCGGCAGGCATTGCCGGAGGCCTCCGATGCGGATTTGGCGACCGCGATGGGGGGCTTCCGCGGCGTGCGCCAGCGCTTCGAAATCATGAGCAATGCCAATTCTCCTGTTGCGGTGATCAATGACTTCGCGCACAACCCGGAGAAACTCACCGCCGCGATTTCCGCCGCCCGCGAACGCTACGGCTCACCGCTGGCGATGGTCTGGCAGCCGCATGGCTTCAAGGCACTGGGCGACCAGCGCGAGGCTTTGCAGGAGGCTCTGCGTGGTGTTCTTCGTCCGGAAGACCAATTCCTGATGCTGCCCGTTTACTATGCGGGGGGAACCACCTCTGGCAAGCCGAC